>NZ_JBHXIB010000072.1:0-35325 GCF_042723975.1 Amycolatopsis sp. NPDC058340
GCCATGTCCCGCGCCACGCCCCTCCTCCCATCGCGTTTAGTCCTCTGGATGCGGTCCTTGCACACGCAAGTACCGCATCCAGAGGACTAAACGCATTTGGGGGCGTGACTCTCCGTGTTGATGTTGGTCAAGTATTGACACGAAGCACCCACTGGTGTGTGATCTGAACCATAGATAGGAAAGTTTCCTAACTAAAACTCCACCTCCCCGCCGGGCCCCGCCCGGTCCGCCGTTGTACCTCCCGACCCCGAACTTCACGCATGGAGGCTCCAGTGGCACCCCGACCACCGTGGCGCGCGCTGCTCACGTGTGCCGCCGCGACGGCGATGACCATCGCCGTCCTGCCGGCCCCGTCCGCCGGCGCGGCACCGACCGATCACGAATCCGAAGACGCGACGATCTCCCAAGGCGCCGTCGAAAAGAACCACGCGGGCTATTCCGGCACCGGGTTCGTGAACTTCGACAACGTCGTGGGCAGCTATGTCGAGTACACCGTGAACGCCGCACAGGCCGGAACACAGACACTGACCTTCCGCTACGCCAACGGAACCACGATCGACCGGCCGGTTTCCCTCAGTGTCAACGGCACCGCGGCCGGGACGCTGTCGTTCCCCGGTACCGGCGCGTGGACCACCTGGAAGACCGTCACCAAGGACGTCTCGCTGACCGCCGGGGCCAACAAGATCCGCACCACCGCGACGACCGCGAACGGCGGGCCCAACGCGGACAAGCTCACCGCGAGCGGGGTGACCGACGCCGAGGCGCCGACGCCGCCGAAGAACCTGGCGGCCAAGGACATCAAGGCCCGCAGCGCCACCTTCACCTGGGAGGCCGCGACCGACAACGTCGGCGTGGTCCGCTACGACGTGATGCGCGGCGGCAACGTCCTCAAGTCCGTTGACGGGAACACGCTCACCACGACCGTCGACAATCTGCAGCCGAACACGGCCTACGACATCTCCGTCGGCGCCTTCGACGCGGCCGGGAACCCTTCGCAGCAAAGCAATGTCGTCCAGTTCACGACGCCGCCCAGCGGGGACACCACCCCGCCGACGGCACCGGGGAACCTGCGCTCGACGTCGGTGACCGCGAACAGTGTTTCCTTGGCGTGGAACGCTTCCACGGACAACAGCGGCACCATCGCCGGTTACGACGTGTACCAGGGCGCCGCGAAGGTCGCGACGACACCGTCGCTCGAAGCCACGGTCACCGGGCTGACGGCGAACACCTCGTACACGTTCACGGTGAAGGCGCGTGACCTCGACGGCAACGCCTCCGTCGCGAGCAACGCGCTGACCGCGAAGACGAGCGGCGCCGCGGGTGGCGGGATTCCCGAGTACGACAAGGACATCACGAAGGCGGACCTCGCCTGGTCCGTCGACTTCCTGCCGGACGGCACGGCGCTGGCGACCGAACGGGACCGCTTCGAGATCCTGCGGATCACGCCGTCGGGCGAGAAGACCACGGTGGGCAAGGTCCCCGGCGCGGTCGGCACCAACGGCGAGGGCGGCCTGCTCGGCATCGCGATCTCGCCGAATTACGCCACCGATCACGCGATCTACCTGTACCACACGGCATCCGGGGACAACCGGATCGTGAAGATGACCTACGACAACGGAAAGCTGTCTTCGTCGTCGACGCCGGTGCTCACCGGGATCGCGAAGAACCGTTACCACAACGGCGGAAGGTTGCGCTTCGGTCCGGACGGCAAGCTCTACGCCACCGTCGGCGACGGGCAGAACAAGGACACCGCGCAGAACAAGGGTTCGCTCAACGGGAAGATCCTGCGGGTCAACCCCGACGGTTCGGCGCCGGGCGACAACCCGTTCTTCTCCACCGGCGGCAACGCCCGCTACGTCTGGAGCTTCGGGCACCGCAACCCGCAGGGCCTGGCCTGGGATTCGCGCGGTCAGCTGTGGGCTTCGGAGTTCGGCGACGGCAAGCTCGACGAGCTCAACCTGATCCAGAAGGGCGGCAACTTCGGCTGGCCCCAGTGCGAAGGCACCAGCGGTTCCTGCGGTGGCACGGTCGCGCCGAAGAAGACGTGGCCGACCAGTTCCGGCGGGCCGAGCGGGATCG
The DNA here is from genome assembly GCF_042723975.1 of Amycolatopsis sp. NPDC058340. Lineage (NCBI taxonomy): Bacteria > Bacillati > Actinomycetota > Actinomycetes > Pseudonocardiales > Pseudonocardiaceae > Amycolatopsis > Amycolatopsis sp. NPDC058340. The sequence continues at coordinate 2,080 of NZ_JBHXIB010000072.1, forward strand.
AGATCGTCAACGACTGGATCTACGTCGCGGCGGTCACCAGCGAGCAGCTCTTCGCCACGCAGATCAACGCGGCGGGCAACGGCGTCGGCTCGGTGCAGTCGCTGTTCTCCGGCCGCTGGGGCAGGCTCCGCTCGGTCACCAAGACGCCGGACGGCGGGCTGTGGGTCACCTCGACCAACGCGGACAAGAACGGCGGCACGCCGAGCGGGATCGACAACGTGGTGGTGCGGCTGAAGTTCCCCGGTTCCTCACAGCCGGGAGCGTTCAAGCTGACCAGTTCCGCGTTCGCCGACAACGCGTCCATCCCGGACAAGTTCACCTGTGCCGGTGACGGCACCGCGGGGCAGGACACCTCGCCGCCGCTGGCGTGGAGCGCCGGGACCACCGGTGCCAAGGGATACGCGATCGTCTTCGCCGACGTGGCCAACAACGGCAACAAACTGCACTGGGCGATCTGGGACATCCCGGCGTCGGCGGCGTCCCTGCCGGAAGGGCTGGGCTCCGGCTTCACCGTCCCGAACCAGAACGGCGCCAAGCAGAAAGCCATGGGCAGCGGGGCGAACTCGCAGAAGTACTTCGGCCCCTGCCCCGGCGGCTCCAGCCATCCCTACACCTTCACGCTCTACGCGCTGAAGTCGGCGACGGTGCCGGGCTTGTCCTCGTCCTCGACGATGGCGCAGATCGAAACAGCCATCAAGAACGCTTCGACGGCCAACGTCAAGCTGCGCGGCAAATCCAGCGCCGCGTCCTGAGCACGGTCGGGGTGTCCGGAGCGGCGCCGGGCACCCCGACCGTATCCACCGCACGGGTTAGGCTTCGCCCGTGAAGGACTGGACGTTCTGCCCTCGCTGCGGAGACCGGACGAGACTCGACGGCGACGGCGCGGACACCCATGTCCGCTGCCCCGCGTGCGGCTTCACCAAATACGACAACCCGCTGCCGACCACCGTCGGTCTCGTCCTCGACGGTGACCGGATCCTGTTGCTGCGCCGGGCACACGAGCCCCGCAAGGGCGGCTGGGACACCGTCGGCGGTTTCCTCTCCGGCGCCGAGACGCCGAAGAGAACCTCGTCCGCGAAGGGCTGGAGGAGATCGGCTGCGAACTCCGGGCCCTCCGCTTCGCCGGGACGTATCCGTCGGTCTACGGCGAAACGGGCCTGAAGACGATCGGCCTCGCCTTCACCTGCGAACTCCCGCCGGACGCGGAAATCGTGCTGTCGGAAGAGAATTCCGAGTACGCCTGGTTCCCGCTGGCCGATCGCCCGCCGCTCGCCTTCGCCGACTGCGAAGCCGCGGCCGCCTCGCTCACCAGCCGAACAGGTTCCGCATGATCCGCGAGCAGCGCTCGGTCATCGCCGCGGCGTCCTGATCCGGCTGGTCGATCCACCAGCTGATCAGCGAGTCGACCACGCCGGTCCACACCTGGGCGATCGCCTCGATGTCGCGATCGTCGTCCAGCCCGCGCGAATGCATCAGCTGGGCGGCGCCGATCAGCGCGAACCCGTCGAGCCGATAGCGGTAATCGACCGCGACGCCGGCGATCTCACCGGTCGAGGGCACCGTCGGGTCGCGGAGCAGCTTCCAGGCGTACCGGTCGTTGTCGAACGTCTCGAAGATGGCCGAGAGCACCGCGAGCGGCATCCGTTCCGGCGGCTCACCCTCCGCAGCCATCGTCTCGGCGACCCCTTCGGTCAGCCTGTCCCCCGCCCGGTGCAGGCAGGCGAGGTACAGCCCGTCCTTCGAGCCGAAGTACTGGTACAGCAAGGGTTTCGTGACGCCGACCCGGCGAGCGATCTCCACCATCGACGCCCCGGCGTACCCGTTCTTGCCGAACTCCTCCGTCCCGGCGCGCACGATCTGGGTCTCCCGCTCTTCGCGGGGCACCCCCTTCGTGCCGACGGCCCTTGCTTCTGTCACGGCGGTTATCTTACCCTGAGGTAAATGACCCTAGGGTAAGTTACCTGATGGTCAGATAACCGGGGGCGAGACAGGGAGAGGTAGCGGTGGCGGATTTTCTTGCCCATCTGAGTGACCCGGTGCTGATGGCGACGCCGGTGTTCCTGCTGTTCGTCGCGATCGAGATCCTGGCGCTGCACGTGCTGGGGCACGACGACAACGTCATCGGCTACAGCGTCAAGGACACCCGCACCAGCATGTCCATGGGCGCGGTGGCGGTGGTGATCAACGGTGTCTTCCGCATCGCCATGCTGTTCGTGTTCGCCGCGCTCTACGAACTCGCGCCGGTCAAGTTCAGCCCACACGACTGGTGGACGTGGGTCCTGATGCTGCTGGGCCAGGAGATCGTCTTCTACGCCTACCATCGGGCGTGTCACCGAGTCCGGCTCATGTGGGCGGGCCACCAGGTGCACCATTCGAGCGAGCACTACAACTTCTCGACGGCGTTACGGCAGAAGTGGACGCCGTATTTCCAGCTGCCGTTCTGGTCGGTCCTCGCGCTGGCGGGCATCCCGCCGTGGATGATCCTCACCGGTCTGTCGATCGACCTCGTCTACCAGTTCTTCGTGCACACCGAGAAGATCAGGAAGCTGCCACGCTGGTTCGAGTACGTGTTCAACACGCCTTCACACCATCGTGTGCACCACGGCAGCGACCAGGAGTACCTGGACGCGAACTACGGCGGAATCCTGATCATCTGGGACCGGATGTTCGGCAGTTTCGTGCCGGAGGGCAAACGCCCGACCTACGGGCTGACCAAGAACGTCGAGTCCTACAACCTGCTCAAGGTGGGCTTCCACGAGTACGGCTCGATCCTGCGCGACGTCCGCGCCGCCGGCTCGTGGCGGGACAAACTCGGGTACGTGTTCGGCCCGCCGGGCTGGCAGCCCAAGGAGGCGCTAAGCGCTCCTGCGCAAGGCGGGTGAGTTCTCCGGGCGGATCTCCGGCGGGAGGCTTTCCAGCGGCGGTCGCTGGGTGAGGCCCACGTCGGTGAGCACGAGTTCCCGCTCGACGGCCTCCCCCGCGCCGCGCCGGAACTGGGCGAGCGACGTCGACGGCGGGGCCGCGGAGATCACCCGGCCGCCGCGTTCCAACCGGTCCATCAGGGTCAGCATGATCTGCGCTGCCATCCGGCCGAGTGCCTGGGTGCCCTGGTGCCGGTGGGCCCGGTGGCCGAGGTCGACCTGCGCGAGCGCGTCGAGCCCGTGCAGTTCGAGCAGGTCGATCAGATGGCCGACCTCGACGCCGTAATGCGTGACGAACGGGATGCCTTCGAGCACTTCGCGCCGCCCCGCGTACTCGCCGGCGAGCGGCTGGACGAAACCGGCCAGCTCCGGCCAGTACATGTTGAGCAGCGGACGGGCGACGAGTTCGGTGACCCGGCCACCGCCGTCGGGTTCGACGCCCGCCGTTCCGGTGAGCGGACGGTGGTAGAACCCTTTGACGTAGGCGATCCCCGGGTCGGTCAGCAGCGGCCCGAGCAGTCCGGTCACGTAGTCCGCGGTGAAGTCGCGGAGATCGCCGTCGACGAAGACGACGAGGTCCCCGCTGGTTTCGGCGACCCCCTTCCAGAGCGCTTCTCCCTTGCCCGCAAGGCCTCCCAGTTCCGGGAACACCGCGTCCTGCGCGACGACGTCCGCCCCGGCCGCCGCGGCGACCTCGGCCGTCGCGTCCGTGGAATGGCTGTCCACCACCAGGATCTCGTCCACCAGGGGGAAGCGTTCGACGAGTTCGCGCCGGATGGTGCCGACGATCGCGCCCACCGTCTCCGCCTCGTCACGGGCCGGGATCACCACCGAAACCCGCGTCCCGCGTTTGGCGGCGACCAGCTCCCCCGCCCACCAGTCGTCCGCCCGGCTGCTGCGCCGCGCGAGCCACGTGCCGACCTCCGCCGATACCCGCATGGCTTCCCCTTCCCTCGAAGATCACCTCACCGCTGAGCTTCGAGGGCGACTGTTTCCCTCCGTCGTCGCCGCGGAAACCGTCGCGTTACGCCTGCCCGCCGGAGGTTAACGACCGGGAGAGGACCTCGCCGGTTCGTCGTTTGGCGAGGTAGAACGCCGCCTCGTGCGGCTTCGCCCCGTTGTCGACCGTGTAGCCGCTGTCCAGGACCCCGTCCGCGCCGGGGAACAGCCCGGTGAGGTCGGGCCGGGCCGCCACGAGATCGTCCCGGTCGGCCAGATTCACCCAGCGCGCGACGCCGGGCGGGACGGACGGCGGCTGCGGGCGGGTCCGTTCGTAGACCACCGTGCGCAGGCCCAGCGGCGATCCGAGGGTGAGCAGCAGCGGCAGCGGGCGGCCGTGCAGATGGGCGGCCTCATAGGCGACGACGGAGCCGAGGGAATGCCCGATGATCGCCTCGGTCTCCGGTCCGATGTGCTCGGCGACGCGGTCCTGCACGCGTTCCCGGATCGTTTCGTCGGTGAGGTACAGCGTCACCTGTTTGAGTGCCTTCACCACCACGCGTTCGGCGAACGCCACCCCGAGCCGCGCGAACGGCTTCAGCCGCACCAGCGCGTTCAGCACCGGGCGGGCGGCCGCGCGCACGCCTTGGGTCTCCCCCGCCGGGCCACCGAGCAGGTCCAGTTCGGCCTTCGCCCGGTTCCGGTCGGCCTCGCGGGACGCCGAGGAAGCCGCGTTCCGGAGCCATTCCGCCGCCAACGCTTCGGCGAGCGCCCACTCGTCCGGCGTGAGTTCGTCCGCGCCGCCCTGCTGGCCGTCCTTGCGGAAAAGGTCGCCGTAGAAGGCCATCCGCGCGTCTCCGGGCCGGGCGTCGCGCCACAGGGTGTCGGCCAGCGCGGCGTCACCGGCGAGCCGGACCCCGCCGGCCAGACTCGGCAGCCATTCCGCCTCGAGCGTGTCCGCGGACTTCTGTTCCTGGGCGATGCCGTGCACCAGAACGATCCGAGCCATGGCGCACAGTATCGCGGGCCGCCCTTGCCGGTGGCCGCCCGATGAGACAAAGTGATCTCCGTGGGAGAGCGGAGGTCGTTGGTGGTCGCGTCGCAATGCGACTCACTGAACCTTCTCTCGTTCCTCCCCGACGCGGGCCACCAGGTCTCGACGGCCCTGCTCGACCCCGAGATCGGCGGTTGCGTACCCGCGCTCGAAGACGGCCGCGGCCTGCTCGTCGACCCGACGATGGTCGAGTTGGACGACGCGCTGGTGGAGGCCTTCGAGCGCGCGTCCGAAGACGAGGCGACGCTCTTCCTCTCGCTCGTCGGGCACGGCGAATACGCCGACGACGACTTCTACTTCCTCACCAAGGACACCGGCCTGCCGGTGGACAGCCGCCGCTCCTTCCTGTTCGCCCAGCGGATCAAGGAACTCCTCGGCCGTTTCTCGATGCTCGACGGGCTGGTGATCCTGCTCGACACGTGCCACGCCGGCATCGGGGCGAGGCAGGCGGGCCGGCGCTGGCTGCGGATCGTCGGTGAGGCGGGGAAACGGTTCGACCTGCTCACCGCCTCGGACGACCGTGTCGCCGCGAACGGGTGTTTCAGCCGGTCGCTGGTCTCGGTCCTGCGGACGGGGCACGCGGAATTCGGCGAGCGCGTCCGGTGCGCGGATCTCAAACGGGTGATCACCGGCCTGTGCCCGGCGCAGACCGCCGTCCACCTCGGTTTCGACGGCACCCGCGAGGTGGCCGAGGCCGATCAGGGGCTGTGGCTCGCGCTGAATTCCTCCCCCGCCTGGCGGCGCTCACCGCTGGCGGGCAACCCGGCCGCACCCACGATCGAACGGCTGACCGCGGCCTACCAGCCGGATCCGAAACTCGGCGAGACCGTCGGGCATCTGCTCACCGGCGCCCGGCTGGTCGCGATCACCGGTGAGGAGGGTGCGGGGAAGTCGACCATGCTCGCCGCGCTCGCCCGGCCTTCGGTGGCCGGATCCTATGTGCCGCCCGACTTCCTGCACGCCGTGCTGTTCGCGGGTCGCGGCGACACGGCCGAGCGGCTCGCGCACGAACTCGCCCGCCAGTTGCGGCGCACCGTGCCCGGTTTCGCCGACGCCGAGCAGGCGTACCGGACCGGGCTCGGCGACGCCGCCCTCAGCGGTGCGAGCGCTTTCGATCTGGCGCTGCTCGGTCCGCTGCGCACCCTCGCTCCACAGTGGACCGGAGCCCCCGTGCGGATCGCGATCGACGGGCTCGACGACCTCGATCCCGGCGTCCGGGAACGGCTGTGCGGTCTGCTCCGGAGCCTGTCGACGGCGCCGGAGCTGGCGCTGGTCAAGACGGTCGCGACCACGCGGGATCCGGCACGTCTCCCGCCCGTGGTCGAGGTTCGGCTGGAGATGGCGGGCGGTTTCGAGCCGCCCGACGCGGCTCCCGTGGTGCGGGAACCGGAAGACAGTGGATCTTGGGGCGGCTGGCCCGGCCAGGACACGGGTTCGCCCACGTCACCGAGGATCACCCCCGCCACGCTGATCATCGACGTCCCCGGTCAGCCGCCCGCGCACCACGACCTGTCCTTCGGGCTCACGACGCTCGGCCGCAGCCGGAACGCGGCGATCCGGCTCGGCGACTCGCGGGTGTCCCGGCTCCACTGCAAAATCCGCTGGGACGGCACGAACGCGTGGCTGACGGACCTCGACTCCGCCAACGGCACCTTCGTCAACGGACAGCGCGTGCCGGGCGCCGAGCTGGCGCACGGGGACGTGCTCCGGCTCGGGGATTCGACGGTCACCTTCATCAGCGTCGCGCGAGCGGACGAGGAAGAGGCCGACGTCGAGCAGGGCACGGGTGCGGTGGCCTCGCCGCGGCCCGGTCACGCGGTCCTGCTGGAATTGCTGGCTCTCGCCGCCACCCGCGGGCCCATCCCGATCTCGATCCTCACCTCGGCGAGCGCGGCGGCGGGCGGCCCGGACCGGCGGGTGCGCGTCCGTGACTTCCTGGCCGGGCTCGGTGACTCGGTCAGCCGGACGCGCGCGGGCCTCGACGACGAAACCGTCCTGCTGACCGCCGGCGCGCCCGCGCTTTCCCCCGATACGGCGGCCCGGCTGCACGCCCGGCTGGCGGCGGCGACCTCGGAGGTGGCACTCGTGGCCGGAGACGACGACCCGTCGCTGGAACAGGGCTACGCGGCGGCCAACGAGGCCGAGCACTTCTGGCTCGCCGGGCTCCGTGAAGACGCCCTCGGCGCGTTGGAGCGGCGGGCGTCCCACATCCCCGTCGAGAACCGGGAACGCTGGGCGGCCTTGGCGAACCGTGCGGCCCGGGAGCTCGGCGACACCGACCGGATCACGTTGCGCTGCAAGGCACGGCACGCGACCTGGACCGGCAAGGCGGGTGACGCGGCGGGAGCGCTCGCCCGCTTCGAAGAGCTGCTGCCGATCGCCACGGCCACTCTTTCCGGTGGCGACGAAGAGGTCTTGAGCATTCGCCACAACATCGGCTACCTCCTCATGGAACTCGGCCGCTTCGAAGAGTCACGGGCCGCGTTCGAAGCCCTCGTCCGGGACGCCACCCACGCTCTCGGCGCCGATCATCGCGAGACGCTGCACGCCCGGCACCTGCTCGCGGTGACGACGGGCAAGACCGGGAACGGGGAGGAGTCCCTCCGCCTTTCCCGGGAGCTGTTGCCGCAGGCGAAACAGGCGCTGGGCGACGACGAGATCGTCGGCCACGTCCGGCACAACATCGCGTTCTGGAGCGCCGAAATCGAGCACCCCCCCCCGTTGTTTCGGAGTATCGACAGCTCATCGGCGAAGCGACGGGACGGCTGAGTGAACGGCATCCCGACGTCCTCGACCTCCGGTTCGGTCTCGCGCTGGCCCTCGCCAAGGCGGGCCAGGTCACCGAGGCGCTCTCGGTCTGGACCTTGCTGCTGGGCGATTCCGTCGAGGTCCGCGGCGAACGGCACGACGAAACCCGGAAGATCCGCGAACAGCTCGAGTACTGGGGTACGCGGGAGTGAGCGGTGAGCGCGCTGCGGATCGCGCTCCTGACCTACCGCGGAAATCCGCGAAGCGGCGGTCAGGGCGTCTATGTCCGGCATCTGAGCCGCGAACTCGCCGCGCTGGGGCATCGTGTCGAGGTGCTGTCCGGGCCTCCTTACCCGGAGGTCGATGAGGGCGTGCGGCTGACGAAGATCCCGGGCCTCGACCTGTTCGCGGAGCCGAACCCCTTCCGGACCCCGCGGCCGCGCGAGCTGCGCGATCTGCCGTCGTGGGTGGAGTTCCTCGGCATGCGCCGTGGCGGTTTCCCCGAACCCCTCGCGTTCTCCCTGCGTGCCGCGCGCCATCTCGCGAAGCGGCGGGACGAATTCGACCTCGTGCACGACAACCAGGGGCTCGGCTACGGAATGCTCCACTGTGGACTGCCGACGATCGCCACGATCCACCATCCCATCGCCGTCGACCGGGCGCTGAAGCTCGCCACCGTCACCGGACGGGAGGCGGAGCGGGTCAAGCGGTGGTACGGCTTCGTGGAAATGCAGCACCGCGTGGCACGACGGCTGCCCGCGCTGACGGTGTCGCGGGCTTCCCGGGCGGCCATCGGCCGGGAGATGGGTGTTCCGGAAGACCGGATCCACGTCGTCCCGCTCGCCGCGGACACCCGGATCTTCCGGCCGCGGCCGGAAATCCCGCGGGTCCCCGGCCGGGTCGTGGCCACCGCCAGCGCGGACGAACCGTTGAAGGGGCTCGAACATCTGCTGGCGGCGTGGGACCGGTTCGAAGGCGAACTGGTGATCGTCGGCAAGCCGAAGCCGGACGGCCCGGCGGCGCGGGCACTCGCCCGGCTCGGTCCCGGCGCCGTCGTCCGCTTCGTCAGCGGGCTGACCGACGACGAACTCGCGCGGTTGCTGTGTTCGGCCGAAATCGCTTGTATCCCTTCACTGTTCGAAGGATTCTCGCTACCTGCCGCCGAAGCGATGGCCTGTGGAACGCCGGTCGTCGCGACGACCGGCGGGGCGCTTCCGGAGGTCGTGGGCGACGCGGGGCTCCTGGTGCCGCCGGGCGATGTCCCGGCGCTCGCGGAAGCGCTCACCAAGGTCCTCGGCGACGAACACCTGCGCGCCGACCTCGCGGCCCGTGGTCTGGCGGCAGCGGCGGCGCTGAGCTGGCGGCGCACCGCCGAGGAGACGGCCGCGCACTACCGGCGCGTCCTCGGCCGGGAGCGTGCGGAGTGCTGACCGTCGATTTCGACCGGTTCCCCGTCGGCCCCGGCGACCGGGTGCTCGACCTCGGCTGCGGGGACGGCCGTCACGCCTACGAGGCGTACAAACGCGGCGCGGACGTGGTCGCCGCAGACCTCGACGACATCGCGCTCAAACACGTGCGGGACATGTTCGCCAACCTGGCCGAGGCGGGTGAGGCGCCCGCGACGGCTTCGGCGCTGGCCGTCCGCGCGGACGCCCTCCGGCTCCCGTTCCCGGACGGTTCCTTCACCCGGGTGATCGTCGCCGAGACGCTGGAACACATCCACGCCGACCGGACGGTGCTCGCGGAGGCGAGCCGTGTGCTGGCCCCGGGTGGACGGCTGGTGGCGACCGTGCCGCGCTGGTGGCCGGAGCGGATCTGCTGGCTGCTCTCGGACGCGTATCACGAGGTCGAAGGCGGGCACATCCGGATCTACCGGCGCCGCGAACTGTTCGGCAAGCTCACCGAGGCCGGGCTGCGGCCGACCGGCGGCCATCACGCGCACGCCCTGCACTCGCCGTACTGGTGGCTGAAATGCGCGGTCGGCCCCGACGAGGAGCACCGGCTCTGCACGCTGTACCACCGGTTCCTGGTCTGGGACATCATGCGGAGCCCCCGGCCGGTCCGGTTCGCCGAGTGGATGCTGAACCCGGTGCTCGGCAAGAGCCTCGTCGTCTACGCGCGCAAACCGTGAAGGCCACCGCCGCCACCATCGCGGCCGTACAGCGGCCGGACGGCGGGATCCCTTGGGAGACCGGCAGGCATCTCGATCCGTGGAACCACCTCGAAGCCGCCATGGGACTGGACGTCGCCGGGTTCGGGGCCGAGGCCGAAGCCGCGTACGAGTGGCTGATCCGCACCCAGCGCACTGACGGATCCTGGGCGGCCCGGTACCGCGACGGCCGCGTCGATCTGTCCACTATGGACACGAACTTCACCGCGTACGTCGCGGTCGGTGCCCGGCACCACTTCCTGCGGACCGGGGACCACACCTGGCTGGACCGGATGTGGCCTGTCGTGGACAGGGCCGTCGATGCCGTCCTGCGGCGGCAGCAGCCGTCGGGCGCCATCTCCTGGCGGGACGACGAACCCGAGGTCCGGCTGGTCGCGGGCTGCTGCAGCATCCACCACGCGCTGACCCAGGCGCTGGCGCTCGCGTCCGCGCGAGGGCTGGACCGTCCACAATGGCGCGTCGCGGCACAGCGGCTCCGTGCCGCCCTGCTCGGCGAGCCGGGACTGTTCGCCGCGAAACCGCACGCGATGGATTGGTACTACCCGGTTCTGGGCTCGGTCGTCACCGGCGCGGACGCGACGGCGCGGCTTAAGGCGGGCTGGGACCGGTTCGTCGAGCCCGGGCTGGGCGTGCGCTGTGTGCACCACGAGCCCTGGGCGACCGGCGGCGAGACGGCCGAACTGGCGCTCACCCTCGCCACTCGCGGCGACCGGGCCCGCGCGGGTGAACTCCTCGCGTGCCTCGCCCGGCTACGCCACGACGACGGCTCCTACTGGACCGGCTACCAGTTCGCGGACGAGGAGTTCTGGCCGGACGAACGCACCACGTGGACCTCGGGCGCGGTCCTCCTGGCGACCGCCGCCTTCGACGGCGACCCGGCCACCTGTGAAGTCTTCGGCGAACAACCTCGTGAGTGGTAAGGACGGTTAGAACCGTCCTTACCACTCACGAGAGGTGACGTCAGGCCTCGTCTTCTTCCAGCATGTCCGGGGTGACGGCGGATTCGGTGTCCGGAATGCCTTGTTCCTTCGCCTTTTTGTCGGCCATCGCCAGCAGGCGGCGGATCCGGCCGGCGACCGCGTCCTTCGTCATCTGCGGATCGGACAGCTGGCCCAGTTCTTCGAGCGAGGCCTGCCGGTTCGACAGCCGCAGCTTGCCCGCCGCGAGCAGATGCTCCGGGGCGGATTCGCCGAGGATGTCCAGCGCGCGCTCCACCCTGGCCGCCGCCGCGACGGCCGCGCGGGCCGAACGCCGCAGGTTCGCGTCGTCGAAGTTCGCGAGCCGGTTCGCGGTGGCGCGTACCTCGCGCCGCATCCGCCGCTCTTCCCAGGCGAGCACGCTCGTATGCGCGCCGAGCCGGGTCAGCAGGGCGCCGATCGCGTCACCGTCGCGCACGACGACCCGGTCCGCGCCGCGGACCTCGCGCGACTTGGCCTGGATGCCCATCCGCCGGGCGGCGCCGACGAGCGCCAGCGCGGCCTCGGGGCCGGGGCAGGTGACTTCGAGCGACGACGAGCGCCCGGGTTCGGTGAGCGAACCGTGCGCCAGGAACGCACCTCGCCAGGCGGCTTCCGCGTCGGCGACGCCACCGGACACGACGGCGGCGGGCAGCCCGCGCACCGGGCGGCCGCGCTGGTCGATCAGGCCGGTCTGCCGGGCGAGCCCCTCGCCGTCCTTGACCACCCGGACGACGTACCGCGTGCCCTTGCGCAAGCCGCTGGAGGAAATGACGTGCACGTCGGACTGGTGCCCGTACAGTTCGTGGATCTCCTTGCGCAGCCGCCTCGCCACCGAACCGGTGTCGAGTTCGGCCTCCACCACGACGCGGCCGGCCACGATGTGCAGCCCGCCCGCGAATCGCAGCATCGACGCGACCTCCGCGCGGCGCGGGCCGATCTTGGTGATCTCCAGCCGGCTCAGCTCGTCCTTCACGGCGGCGGTCATCGCCATCGCTGCCCCTCCATACCTTCAGCTCCTCCCCCGGTGAGACCGAGAGCGTCTCGCATACAGCCCGCGAGCGCATCAGGATCATGCCGCCCCGTCACGACCGGGTCAGCCACCGCCCCCAGCAACGCCCGCGCGCCCAGTCTCCCGGCCGCGTCCCGCAACCGGGCTGGTGAGGGCACCGAGTCACGGTCCGCGATGACCGCGTCCACCCGCAATTCCGGGGCGTGTTCGAAGAGTACGTCCAAATGCTTCTCCGGCGAGAACCCCGCCGTCTCCCCCGGTTGGGGGATCAGGTTGAGGATCACGACCTTCGTGGCGTCCGTTCGGAGCAACGCGTCGTGCAGATCCGGCACCAGCAGATGGGGCAGCACACTCGTGAACCACGAGCCCGGACCGAGGAACACGACGTCCGCGCCGAGCACGGCCTCGATCGCCTCGGCACAGCCACGCGGCGGCCGGTCGGCCTGCCCGGCCGGGTGCAGGCTGATCCGGTGCACCTGTCCCGGGGTCGTCGCCACCGCCACCTGACCGCGGATCCGCCGGAGCGCCTCGGGATTCTCGGCGTCCAGCCCCGAAACCTCGCCCTGGATCTCCAGCGGTTCGGGTGACATCGGCAGGACCCGGCCGGAGATGCCCATGAGCCTGCTCGCCTCGTCGAGCGCGGCGACCGGATCCCCGAGCACCTCGAACAACCCGGCCAGCAACAGGTTCCCGACCGCGTGCCCGGCGAGCGCGCCGTCCCCGCCGAAGCGGTGCTGGAACACCTCCGCCCACAAGGTCCCGCCGTCTTCGGCGGCGAACGCGGCGAAGGCCTGCCGCAGGTCGCCCGGCGGCAGCAGCCCGAGTTCCCGGCGCAGCCTGCCGGACGAGCCCCCGTCGTCCGCGACGGTGACCACGGCGGTGACCTGCGAGGTCACCCGGCGCAAGGCGGTGAGGGTGGCGTGCAGGCCGTGCCCGCCCCCCAGTGCGACCGCGCGCGGTTCACTCGCGGCCAAGGTCGCGGTGCACCACCTTCACGGCCATACCGTCCTCATTGGACAGACGCTGGGCGAGCTCCTCGGAGATGGCGACGCTGCGGTGCTTCCCGCCGGTGCAGCCGACGGCCAGCGTCAGATACCGCTTGCCCTCGCGTTTGTAGCCCGCGCCGATCAGGCGCAGCAGCTGGTGGTAGCGGTCGAGGAACTCGTCCGCGCCTTCCTGGCTGAGCACGTAGTTGCGGACCTCGCCCTCGAGGCCGGTGTGGTCGCGCAGCTCCGGGATCCAGAACGGGTTCGGCAGGAAGCGGACGTCCATCACCAGGTCGGCGTCCATCGGCAGGCCGTACTTGTAGCCGAACGACAGCACGGTGACGCGGGTCTGCGTGCTCGCCTCGGAACCGAAGGCGTCCTCGATCTTGGCGCGCAGGTCGTGCACCGAAAGCGACGACGTGTCGAGCACGAGGTCGGCTTCTTCCCGCAGCGGCTCCAGCAGCGTGCGCTCGGCGGTGATGCCGTCGGCGAGCCTGCCGTCACCCTGCATCGGGTGACCGCGGCGGACGGCCTCGAACCGGCGCACCAGCACCGCGTCGGTGGCCTCCAGGAACAGGACGCGCGGCTTGTAGCCGCGGGCGTCGAGGTCCTTGATGACCGAAGCCAGGTCGTCGGTGAACGCGCGCGAGCGCACGTCCATCACCACGGCGACCTTGGTGATCGCGCCCCGCGCCTGCGCGCCGAGCTCGACCATGGTCGCGATCAGCTCGGGCGGCAGGTTGTCCACCACGAACCAGCCCAGGTCCTCCAGGCATTTCGCGGCGGTGCTGCGACCGGCGCCGGACAGACCGGAAACGACCGCGACCTCCATCCCGGAACCGCGGCCTTCTTCTTGCGCACTCACAATGGTCCCTTCACCGATCACGTACTGGACTCCCCCGCCGTCTGCGGCTGCTCCCCTGCGAGTGCCGCGACGACCGCTTCCGCGGTGCGCCTGCCGAAGCCGGGCACCGCCTCGATCTCCTCTATCCGCGCTTCGCGGAGTTTCTTCACCGAGCCGAAATGCTTGATCAGCGCGGTACGGCGAGCCTGCCCCAGCCCCGGCACACCGTCCAATGCGGACACCTGCATCCGCTTGGACCGCTTCTCGCGGTGGTACCGGATGGCGAAGCGGTGCGCCTCGTCGCGCAGCCGCTGCAGCAGATACAGCGCATCGGAAGTGCGCGGCAGGATCACCGGATCGGGGTCGCCCGGCAGCCACACCTCTTCCAGCCGCTTCGCCAGGCCGACCACTGCGATGTCGGTGACGCCCAGTTCGGAAAGGACGTCCGCGGCGGCGGTGGCCTGCGGGCCCGCGCCGTCGACGACGAGCAGGTTCGGCGCGTAGGCGAACTTACGCGGTTTGCCGGTCTCCGGGTCGATGCCGGGCCGGTCCGGATCGACGGCGGCGTCTTCCGCGTTTTCCTTGAGATAACGCGAAAACCGGCGGCGGACTACCTCCGCGATCGACGCGACGTCGCCTTCCTCCGCGGCCTCACGCAAGGCGAAGCGCCGGTACTCGGACTTGCGCGGGATGCCGTCCTCGAACACCACGAGCGAGGCCACCACGTCGCTGCCCTGGATATGGCTGATGTCGACGCATTCGATGCGCAGCGGCGCGGTTTCCAGCGCCAGGTAGTCCTGCAGCTCCGCCAGCGCCGCCGAGCGCGCGGTGAGGTCGCCCGCGCGGCGCAGTTTGTGCTGGGTGAACGCCTCTCCGGCGTTGCGTGTCACGGTCTCGGCGAGCGCGCGTTTGTCGCCGCGCTGCGGCACCCGCAGGCTCACCCTCGACCCGCGCAGCCCGGAAAGCCATTCGCCGAGCGCTTCCGCGTCGGCGGGCAGCTCGGGGACGAGCACCTCGCGCGGCACCGGCGGGCCGCCGTCGGGATCGTCCGCACGTTCGGCCTGCTCGCCGTAGAACTGCGTGATGAAGTGGTCGACGAGATCCTTGACGTCCATCTCTTCGGCCTTGTCGATCACCCAGCCGCGCTGCCCGCGGACCCGGCCGCCGCGCACGTGGAAGACCTGGACGGCGGCTTCGAGTTCGTCGTGGGCGAAGGCGACGACGTCCGCGTCGGTGCCGTCGCCGAGCACGACCGCCTGCTTCTCCATCGCCCGCCGCAGCGCGCCGAGGTCGTCGCGCAGACGCGCGGCGCGCTCGAACTCCAGCTCTTCGGACGCGGCCGCCATTTCCTGTTCCAGGCGGCGGATCAGCGCGTCGGTGCGGCCGGCGAGGAAGTCGCAGAAGTCCTCGACGATCGCGCGGTGTTCGTCGGCGGAGACCTTGCCGACGCACGGCGCGGAGCACTTGCCGATGTAGCCGAGCAGGCAGGGCCTGCCGATCTGGCCGTGCCGTTTGAAGACGCCCGCCGAGCAGGTGCGCGCCGGGAAGACCCGGAGCAGCAGGTCGAGCGTTTCGCGGATGGCCCAAGCGTGCGCGTACGGACCGAAATACCGCACGCCCTTCTTGCGCGCGCCGCGATAGACGTGCAGGCGCGGGTACTCCTCGTTCATCGTGACGGCGAGGACCGGATAGCTCTTGTCGTCGCGGTAACGGACGTTGAACCGCGGGTCGAACTCCTTGATCCAGTTGTACTCGAGCTGGAGCGCCTCGACCTCGGTGCCCACCACGGTCCACTCGACGCTCGCCGCCGTCGTCACCATCTGGCGCGTGCGCGGGTGCAGGCCCGTGATGTCGGCGAAGTACGAGTTCAGCCTGCTTCGAAGGCTTTTCGCCTTGCCGACATAGATGACCCTCTTCGTGGCGTCACGGAATTTGTACACGCCAGGGGCGTCCGGGATGCTCCCCGGCGAGGGACGGTAGGTGGTCGGGTCAGCCACAGCGCCAAGCCTATGGGGCACCACCGACAGTCTTACGAGGCCCCGTCCTTAGACGCGGTCCGGTCAACCCTTCGAGTGGCCATTCCCACGATCCGGTCCGTATTTCACTACGTATACCGACCTAAGTCGGGTCTTCGGCCGGAACCGACGTTCGTTGGTTCCAGGCGGGTGAATCGGTTGATTACTTTCCGTCCCAGTTCCACTTCACTCGGTTCTTCGTCAGATGACGCTCGAAAGGACTCCTGCACCGTGAGCCGTCTTCGTACGCTGGGCGCCGCCACCCTCGCCGCCGCAGCCCTCACCATGACCGCCGGCGTCGCTTCGGCGGGCACCCCGACCGGTGTCCAGCCGAACATCGTGGGCGGCGGCACCGCCCCCACCGTGAGCTGGGGCGCCCAGGTCTACGTCAACACCCCGGGCCGTCAGTGGGACGGGTTCAACTGCTCCGGCAGTGTCATCGCCCAGCGCTGGGTCCTGACCGCCAAGCACTGCCTCGACTCCGACGGCAGCGGCATGCGGGTCCGCGTCGGCAGCAACCAGCTGCAGGGCGGCCGTGAGATCGCCGTCGACCGCAAGGTGTCCTCGCCGAACGGCGCCGACATCTCGCTGCTGCACCTGGCCTCCGACGCCGGTGTCACGCCGATCAGCCTCACCGGCTCGAACCCGCCGGTCGGCAGCACCAACCAGCTCTACGGCTGGGGCCGCGAGACCCCGACCGGCCCGCCCGCCTCGGCGCTGAAGGTGGCCGACGTCCGCGTCACCGGCAGCTCGCGCGACGCCTACGGTGGCCCGGCCATCCAGAGCGTCGGCATCAACGGTTCGGCGTGGAAGGGCGACTCGGGCGGCCCCCAGGTCTACAACGGCGTCCAGGTCGGTGTCGCTTCGACCGTGCAGAACCAGAGCGGTTCGAACATCCGCGGCACCAACAACTACGGCAGCGTCGCTTCGGCCCGCTCCTGGATCCGCTCGACCACCGGGGTCTGACCTCCACCCCGGCGGCCCCTGTCACGACGTGACCCGTCGTGACAGGGGCCTTTCACGTCGGAGTGTCGGTGGGGTGTGGGACGCTCGCGGGCATGCGGATCGCGACCTGGAACGTGAACTCGATCGGGCCCCGGCTGCCGAGGGTGCTGGAGTGGCTCGGTTCGGCCCAGCCGGACGTGCTGTGCCTGCAGGAACTCAAATGCGGCACCGACGCCTTCCCCTTCGACGCCGTGAAGGAACTGGGCTACGAGACGGCCGCCTACGGCATCGGGCGCTGGAACGGCGTCGCGATCCTGTCGCGCATCGGGCTGGAAGACGTGACACGCGGGCTGACCGGCGAGCCCACCTTCGAGGACAAGACCGACGCGCGGGCCATCGGCGCCACCTGCGGCGGGCTGCGGCTGTGGTCGGTGTACGTGCCGAACGGGCGCGACCTGGAGAACCCGCACTACGGCTACAAACTCGCCTGGCTCTCGGCGCTGGAGGCGACCGTGCGCGAGGAGCAGGCGCGCGGGCTGCCGTTCGCGGTGCTCGGCGACTTCAACATCGCGCCGACCGACGCGGACGTCTGGGACATCGCCGTGTTCGCCGAATCGACGCACGTGACCGAGCCGGAGCGGAAGGCGCTCGCCGCGCTGCGGGACCTCGGGCTGTCCGACGTGTTCCCGCGGCCGCTGAAGTACGACCACCCGTTCACGTACTGGGACTACCGGGCCGGGAACTTCCCGAACAACAAGGGAATGCGGATCGACCTCGTGTACGCCGACGCCGTCGTGGCGGGCGCGGTGACGGATTCCTATGTGGACCGTGAGGCGCGGAAGGGGAAGGGACCGTCGGACCACGCGCCGATCGTGGTGGACCTCTCGCTCTGAACAGTGGGTCAGGTCTCGTGAGTGGTAAGGACGGTTAGAACCGTCCTTACCACTCACGAGAGGTCAGCCTTTCCAGGCCGCCTTGTGCAGCTTCCGCAGCGCCCGCACCGCGGCCACCGCGCGTTCCCGGTCCACGGCCTGCACGGCCATGACCGAGTAGTACTCGTCCTCCGGCAGCTCCAGCCGGGCCCACGAGGCGCCGTCCGGGAAGCTCACCGAGAGCACCTCGCTCCACGCGAACCTCTTGGTCATCAGCACGTTCCGGACTTCGATACCGTCCGCGTCGGCCTTCACGCGCGCGGTCGCGAACAGCATCGTGCCCAGGGCGAGCAGGACCCCGATGCCGATCATCGCCGCCTGGTCGGACGGCTGGAAGATCACGCCGGTGTCCGAGCCGCGCAGCAGCACCGCGACGACCACGAAGGTCGCCAGCAGGATCACCGCCAGCACGGAGCACATCACCAGGGCACGGCGAGGCCGCACCACCACGACCTCGGATTCGGTCATCACATCCGCCTCGACGCTCACACGAATCCCCGCTCGGTCCACGGCTGGCGCAGGTTCCGCAGCGCGTGCGCGGCGTCCAGCGCGGCGACCGTCGCCTCGTAGCCTTTGTCCTCGACGGAGCCGGGCAGCCCCGACCGGTCGAGGGCCTGCTGCTCGGTGTCGCAGGTGAGGACGCCGTTGCCGACCGGGGTGCTCTCGTCGAGCGCGACCCTGGTCAGGCCCGCGGTGACCGCGTCGCAGACGTACTCGAAGTGCGGCGTCCCGCCCCGGATGACCACGCCCAGCGCGACGACCGCGTCGTGCGTGCGGGCCAGCGCCTGCGCGGCGACGGGCAGTTCGACGGCGCCCGCGACGCGCACGACCGTCGGCTCCTCCTCCAGGTCGGCCGCCTTGGCCGCCTCGAGGGCGCGGTCCAGCAGGGCGCTCGTGATCTTCGTGTGCCAGCGCGTGGCCACTATCCCGAGCCGGATGTTCTTACAGTCGGACAGGTCGAGTTCGACGTCCGGACGGCCTTCGCCGCTCACCGCGTGCCACCTCCGTTGCCCTGGTCGACCTCGGCGCCGACCTGGTCGAAATGCTCCAGCTGGGACAGGTCGTGCCCCATCCGGTCCCGTTTGGTCTTGAGGTAGCGCAGGTTCTCCGGGTTCGGCGAGATCGGCAGCGACACCCGCCCGCTCACCCGCAGGCCGTAGCCCTCCAGCCCGACGCGTTTGGCCGGGTTGTTCGTCAGCAGCCGCATCGAACGGACACCGAGGTCGCACAGGATCTGCGCGCCGGTGCCGTAGTCCCGCGCGTCGGCGGGGACGCCGAGCTGCAGGTTCGCGTCGACGGTGTCCGCGCCGGCGTCCTGCAGCTGGTAGGCCTGCAGTTTGTGCAGCAGCCCGATGCCGCGGCCCTCGTGCCCGCGGATGTAGAGCACGACGCCGCGGCCTTCCTTGGCCACCGCTTCCAGCGCGGCCTCCAGCTGCGGGCCGCAGTCGCAGCGCAGCGAGCCGAAGACGTCACCGGTCAGGCACTCGGAGTGCACGCGGACCAGGATGTCCTCGCCGTCGCCGATCTCGCCGTAGACGAACGCGATGTGCTCGATGCCGTCGAGCAGGCTGTCGTAGCCGACCGCCCGGAACGTGCCCGCGCTCAGCGGGATCCGTGCCTCGGCGACCCGCTCGACCTGCTTCTCGGTGCGCCGCCGGTACGCGATCAGGTCGGCGATGGTGATCATCTTCAGGTCGTGGTCCGCGGCGAACACCTCGAGCTCGTCGCGGCGGGCCATGTCGCCCTCGTCCTTCTGCGACACGATCTCGCAGAGCACCCCGGACGGCGAAAGACCGGCCAGCCTGGCCAGGTCGACGGACGCTTCGGTGTGCCCCGGGCGCCGCAGGACGCCGCCCTGCTTGGCGCGCAGCGGGACCACGTGGCCGGGCCGCCGGAAGTCCGACGCCTTGGACGCCGGATCGGCGAGCAGCCGGATGGTGTGCGACCGGTCGGCCGCGGAGATCCCGGTGGTGATGCCCTCGGCGGCGTCGACCGTGACGCTGTACGCGGTGCCGCGCTGGTCCTGGTTCGTGTGGTACATCGGCGGCAGATCGAGCCGGTCCGCCTCGGCCTCGGTCAGCGCCACGCAGACGTAACCCGAGGTGTAGCGCACCATGAAGGCCATCAGTTCCGGCGTGGCCTTCTCCGCCGCGAAGATCAGGTCGCCCTCGTTCTCGCGGTCCTCGTCGTCCACCACGACGACGGGACGGCCCGCCTTGATGTCGGCGATCGCCGCCTCGATGGCATCGGCGTTCACGGCCACCACCCCGCCCGCACAGGGGGTCAGATCGGCCGACCCCGGAATCGCACTCGTCTCGCTCACGCCCGCTCCTCCGTACCGCCATTGTCCCCCTGCGCGCGCAGGTGCGGCATGGCCAGCTTCTCGACGTACTTGGCGACCACGTCCACCTCGAGGTTCACCAGGTCACCCGGGGTGTTCCGGCCGAGCGTGGTGAGTTCGAGCGTGGTCGGGATCAGGGCGACGGAGAACTCCTCGTCGGTCACCGAAGCGACCGTGAGGGAGACGCCGTCGACCGCGATCGACCCCTTCTCGACGACGTACCGGGACAGCTTCTTCGGCAGCGCGAACGTGGTGAGTCCCTGCTCGTCGCGTTTGAGGAAGACGCCGGTGCCGTCGACATGGCCCTGCATGATGTGCCCGCCGAGCCTGCCGCCCGCCGGCGTCGCGCGTTCGAGGTTGACGACGTCGCCGACCTGCACCTTCGCGAGGCTGGAGCGCTGCAGGGTCTCGTGCACGACATCGACGGTAAACTCACCGCCCGTCACCGCGACCACGGTGAGGCACACGCCACTCACCGCGATGGAGTCGCCGTGCCCGGCGTCGCTGGTCACCAGCGGCCCCCGAACGGTCAGTCTCGCGGCGTTCGGGACCTGCTCGACCGCGGTGACCTCGCCGAGTTCCTCGACAATGCCGGTGAACACTCCTGCTGCCCTCCTCCTGGCTCGCACCGTCGCTGGGAACGGTGCTCCCCTCATCCAACACCCATCGGGGCCGATTCCTTCTCCTGACCCGACGGCGGATCACGAGGCGGGATCAGCCGCGGACGCGGGCCGCCTGCTCGCGAAGCGCCGCGACGGCCTTACCAGGGTCTTCGGCGCCGTACACGGCGGAACCGGCGACGAAGCAGTCCACCCCGGCTTCGGCGGCCTGCTCGATGGTGTCGGCGTTGATCCCGCCGTCGATCTCGACGACGAGCTTGAGGTGGCCGGTGTCGACCAGGCGCCGCGCGGTGCGGACCTTGTCGAGGACGCCCTCGATGAACGACTGGCCGCCGAAACCGGGCTCGACCGACATCACCAGGAGCGTGTCGTAGTGCTTGAGGGTCTCGAGGTGGTCCTCGATCGGCGTGTTCGGCTTGATCGACAGGCCAGCCTTCGCCCCGGCTGCGCGCAGGTTCTTCGCCAGCGCGATCGGGTCGTGCGCGGCCTCGACGTGCACGGTGACGTTGTAAGCGCCCGCTTCGGCGTACCCGATGGCCCACTTGTCGGGGTTCTCGATCATCAGGTGGCAGTCGATCGGCACGTCGGTGGCCTTGAGCAGCGACTGCACCACGGGCAGGCCCAGGGTCAGGTTCGGCACGAAGTGCGCGTCCATGACGTCGACGTGGACCCAGTCCGCGCGGGTGTCCCCCTCCCCCGCGACGGCGCGGATCTCGTCGCCGAGCCGGGCGAAGTCCGCGGAGAGGATGCTGGGTGCGATCAAAGGTCGGTGAGCCACGCGCCCGAGTGTAGGAGGGCGCCGCTAACGCCCGCTAACCGGCTGTGACCGGCGACCCGGTCTGGAGTATGACGCGAAATGGCACCGCAGTGGGAGGTGCGCGCACGCGCCGCCGAATAGCGTTCCCCTCATGGTCAACCCACTCAAGCCCCTCGTGCGGATCGGCAGCTACCGCAGCCTGCCGTTCGGTTTCCTCGGCATGGCGATCACCGCGATCCCGTTCCCGGTCGCGCTCGTCCCCGCCGTTCTCATCCCGGGCGACGTGCGGGCGAAGATGGCCTACGGCGTGCTCGCCATGGGCTTGCTGGTCGCGCTGGCGGGCTTGCCGGGACCGATGCGACGGGTCGGTATCTGGTTCTCCAACCAGATGCTGGGCACCCGGATCGCGCAGCCCGCGCCGCATACGAAGATCGCCTGGGCGGATCGCTGGCGTTCGGCGGCCTGGCTGCTCGTGCACACCGTGCTCGGCTGGGTTCTGTTCGGCCTCGGCTGCTTCCTGTTCCTGGGGTTCGTCCTGACCCTGGTGTGGGCAGGGGGTGGCGGTAGTCCCATCGCGATCTTCGGTGAAGAGGTGACGATCGAACCCGGCATCGCCGGCGCGTGGACGCTGCCGATCGGGTTCTTCACGCTCGTCGTCATCGCCTACGTCCTCGCCGGTTTCACGAAGCTGTTCCAGTACAGCGCGGTAACCCTGCTGGGCCCTTCCGCCGCCGAACGCGTCGCCGCGGCGGAGGTGCGGGCGAACCACTTCGAGCAGCGCAACCGGCTGGCCCGCGAACTGCACGACTCCATCGGCCACACCTTGACGACGTCAACCATCCAGGCCGCCGCGGCCGCCGAACTGGTCGAATCCGAGCCGCAGCTGGTGCGCCGGGCGCTGGGCACCATCGAGGAGTCTTCGAGGGCGGCGCTCGAAGACCTCGACCACGTCCTCGGCCTGCTGCGCGACGACCGGTCGTCCCGCGAACCCGAACGACGGCTGATCGAGGCCGGGACGCTGGCCGAACGGGCCCGCGCCGGTGGCGCGGTGATCGACTACGAGCTCACCGGCCCCGCCGCCGAACTGCCCGCGACCCTTTCGCGGGAGGCGTACCGGATCGTCCAAGAAGGACTGACGAACGCGCTGCGGCACGCCCATCCCGGCCCGGTGACCGTGCGGGTCGCGGTGCTCGCCGACGCGTTGCGGATCGAGATCGTGAACCCGCTCATGGAACACGCGGCCGCCTCCGGCCGCGGCGGCAACGGGCTGCCTGGGCTCACCGAACGCGTCGAGGCCCTGCGCGGGGAGCTCGTCGCGGGGCCGGCCATCGACGGGGAACCGTTGTGGCGGCTGGTGACCACGATCCCGCTACGGTCGCGCTCATGACACTGCGCGTCCTGATCGTCGACGACGAACCCTTGCTGCGAGCCGGATTGCGCTCGCTGCTGGACAACCAGCCCGATCTCACCGTGGTCGGCGAGGCGGGCGACGGCGGCGAGGTGGTCGATCTGGTGCGGCGGACGCGTCCCGAGGTGGTCCTGATGGACGTGCGCATGCCCGGGGTGGACGGGATCGAGGCGACCCGGCGGGTGCTCGCCGAGATCCCCGAACCGCCGAAGGTCCTCGTGATCACGACGTTCGACAACGACGACTACGTCTACGACGCGCTGCTGGCCGGGGCGAGCGGATTCCTGCTGAAGCGGGCGCGCAAGGAGGAGTTCGCGCACGCCATCCGGACGATCGCCGCCGGGGAGACACTGCTGTTCCCCGACGCGATCCGCCGGATGGTCACCGCGCGCCCGGCGCCGTCCGGCCTCGCACCTCGCCCGTCGTCGCTGACGAAACGGGAGACCGAGGTGCTGCGGCTCATCGCCACCGGGAAGTCCAATGTGGACATCGCGGCCGAGCTCGTCATCAGTCTCGAAACCGTGAAGACCCATGTGGGCAACATCTTCGGGAAACTGGGCGCGGCCAACCGGAGCCAGGCGGTGGTGTTCGCCTACGAGACCGGCATCGTCGCGCCGGGGCACAGCCTGCGCTGAGCCTCTTGATGCACGGTCCCGCGCCCGGCCGTGTTGCGAAAGCCACTTTCGCAACGTTGAAGGTTGCGAAAGTGGCTTTCGCAGCACGCGCCACGCGACGGCCGCCCGGAAAGGTGGGGCAAACCCCAGTAAGGTGTGGGGGTTCACCTCATGGTCACCACAGCCGAACGTCCCTAGCGTGGTATCTATGCGAAAATCCTTGCCAGGCAAGAAGATCATCGCCGTCGGTTCGCTGGTCGCGCTGCTCGCCGCGACGACCGCCACGCCGGCCCTCGCCGCGACCCATCCGCGGGACGAAGTCGACAAAGCGCTGAAAACGCTGGTACAGGACGGCGTTCCCGGCGCTCAGGCGACCGTGACCAGCCCGTCCGGGCGGACGTGGTCGGAGCGCGAAGGCGTCGGGAACGTCGAGACCGGGACACCGTTCCCGCACGGCTCGAAGTTCCGGGCGGCCAGCATCACCAAGACCTTCGTCGCCGTCGTGGTCCTGCAGCTGGTCGCCGAGGGGAAGGTGCGGCTGGACACGCCGATCGAGGAGTACCTGCCCGGTCTCGTCCGTGGGAACGGCAACGACGGCACCGAGATCACCGTGCGGCAGCTGCTGCAGCACACCAGCGGGATCTACAACTACCTCCGCGACCTCGACCTCGAAGAGTGGCGTCATCGCGGCGCCGAACCGGAGGAGCTGGTCGCGATCGGTCTCGCGCATCCGCCGCTGTTCGCGCCCGGCACGAGCTGGTCGTACTCCAACACGAACTACATCATCGCCGGGATGCTGATCGAGAAGCTCACCGGTCGTTCCGTCGCCGGGGAGATCCGGAGCAGGATCACCGGACCGCTGGGCCTGCGTGACACCTCTCTGCCGTCGCGCGGCAACGAAAGCCTGCCGTATCCGCACGCCAGGGGCTACGGACCCGGCCCCACCGACTACACCGAATTCGATCCCTCGGCCGCCGGGGCCTCCGGCGGGCTCATCTCGACCGGCGCGGACCTGAACCGCTTCTACGGCGCGCTCGTCGACGGCCGTCTCCTACCGCGCGCGCAGCTGGCGGAGATGCAGCGGACCGTTCCGGCGCCCGTCGGGCTCCCCGGGGCGGAGTACGGCCTCGGGATCGCGTCCGTCCCGCTGTCGTGCGGCGGCAGGTTCTGGGGGCACGGCGGGAACATCGTCGGCTACGCGAACCTGTCCGGCGCCGTCCCGCACGGCAGGCGGGTGAACGTCGTGGTGAACCTGAATCCCGCGCCGCCCAAGGTGGGCGACGACCTCGCCAAGGCGCTCGACACCGGGTTCTGCGCCCGCTAGACCGGCGGCAGCAGGTCCAGCACGGAGGTCCACGAGGCGTCCGGTGTGAGCCTCGTGGTGGTGACCCCGGCCGAGGCGAGCGTGCCGAGATGGCGTCGCCACGCCGGATGGTGGATCCGCGTGTCCTGGATCTGGTAGCCCAGCACGACCGTGATACCCGGCGTGCCGAGGACGTCGCCGAGCAGGGTCAGCGCCTGGTTGTCGGCGATGCCCAGCGCCAGTTTCGCCACGGAGTTGGCGGACGCGGGCGCGAACAGGAACACCGACGGGTCCGGATGTGGGCGGGGTTCGCCCGGCAGCCGGGAGGTGCTGCGGACCGGCAGCTCGGTGAGCTTCTCCAGGTCACCGAGCCCGCCGGTCGTCTCCAGCCAGCGGGCCGCGGTGGGGGTCAGCGTGATCGCGAGCTCCCAGCCGCGGTCCGCGGCCGGTTTCGCGAGCTGCGCGGCGAACCGGGTGTCCAGTCCGCCGCACGAGCTCGCGACCAGGCCGAGGACCCTGCTCACCCGGCGGAGTCCGGCTTCCGCAGGACGGCGCAGAACATCGCGTCGGTGCCGTGGCGGTGCGGCCACAACTGGACGTACGGGCCGTCGCCGAGCTGCGGGACGCCGGGGAAGAACTCCCGCGCGTCGACGATCTGGGCACCGGCGCGGCGTGCGGTCTCCCCCACGACGCCTTCGGTCTCGGCCAGATGCGGCGAGCAGACGACGTAGGTGACGATGCCACCGGGCCGGACCAGGTCCAGCGCCGCGGTGATCAGCTGGCCCTGCAGTTTCGTCAGATCCGAGATGTCGCTGGGCTGACGGCGCCAGCGCGCCTCGGGGCGGCGGCGCAGCGAGCCTAGGCCGCTGCACGGCGCGTCGACGAGGACGCGGTCGTAGCCAGGTTCGAGACCGGTCTCGCGGCCGTCGGCGACGTGCACGGTCACCGGCAGGTCCTGGACGGCGTTTTCGATCAGCTTCGCCCGGTGCGGCGCCTTCTCGACGGCGTCGACGGTGGCGCCGGCGGCCACCGCCAGCGCGCCGAGCAGCGCGGCCTTGCCGCCCGGACCGGCGCACAGGTCCAGCCACCGCACGTCGGGGCCGGAGCCGGAGACCGGGACCCTCGTGACGGCGTAGGCGCAGAGCTGGCTGCCCTCGTCCTGCACCGCGGCCAGCTTTTCCTTGATCGGCTCGAGGTCGCCGGGGTCGCCGGAACCGGCGGGCAGCCGGACGCCGTAGGGCGAGTACGGCGCGACGTCGCCACCGGTGATGGCGGCCAGCTCCTCGGCGCTGATCTCGCCGGGCCGGGCGACCAGGTGGACGTCGGGGCGGTCGTCGTCGGCCTCCAGGGCCGCTTTCAGCTCCGCTCCCTTGTCCCCCAAGGCTTCCGCGAACGACCGGGCGACCCAGCGCGGATGCGCCGTCCGCAGGGCGTAGGCGCCGATCGGGTCGGCGGCCTCGTCGGGCGCCAGTTCGTTCAGCCAGGTCTCTTCGTCCTTTTCGGACACCGAACGCAGCACGGCGTTCACGAAACCCGCGATCCAGGAACCGACTTCGGCGCGGACGAGGTCCACAGTGGACCCGACGGCGGCGTGCTGGGGGATGCGGGTGCGCAACAGCTGATAGGCGCCGAGGCGGAGCCCGTCCAGCACGATGGCGTCGACCTTCTCCAGCGGACGGTCCAGGCAGGCCGCGATGACGGCGTCCAGCATGCCGACCGCGCGGCAAGTGCCGTAGGTCAGTTCGGTCGCCAGCGCCGCGTCGCGGCCGGAGATCCGGCGGCTGCGCAACAACTGTGGCAGCACCAGGTTCGCGTACGCGTCGTCCTCACGGACCGCGCGCAGGACGTCGAAGGCGACCTGACGAGCCGGGTCGATCTGCGGCGGGCGGCTCGGCCCTTCCTTGCGCGGGGCCGGACGGCCTCGCTGCGGCCTCGACGGCCGGCGTTCCCTACGCTCGTTCACTGCAGGCGCTCTCCTTGTCCGATCCTCGTACCGCGCGCCCAGTCGGTGGCCGCCATCCGCTTCTTCCCCTGCGCCTGCACCTCACCCAGCCGCACCGGCTTCGACGCCGTGCCGACCAGGACCCGCTTGCGCTCCACGACCAGTTCGCCGGGCGGGGGCCCCGGCTCGTCGACGATCGTCACCGGGCCGAGTTTCAGCCGCTCACCACGGAACTCCGCCCACGCGCCCGGCTCCGGCGTGACCGCGCGGATCTGCCGGTCGACCGCGGCGGCCGGGTCGGCGAACGACACGCGCGCGTCCTCGACGGTCACCTTGGGCGCGTAGCTCACGCCGTCCCCGGTCTGCGCGACCGCGCGCAACGAGCCGTCGGCGATTCCGTCCATCGTGGACACGAGCAGCTTCGCGCCGGACTCCGCCAGCCTGCCGAGCAGTTCCCCGGCGGTGTCGGTGGCGGCGATCTGCTCGGTGACCACGCCGTAGACCGGGCCCGCGTCGAGTTCCTTGACGATGCGGAACGTCGAGGCGCCGGTGATCTCGTCCCCGGCGCGGATCGCGGCCTGGACCGGCGCGGCGCCGCGCCACGCGGGCAGCAGCGAGAAGTGCAGGTTGACCCAGCCGTGTGCCGGGATGTCCAGCGCGGCCTGGGGCAGCAACGCCCCGTACGCGACCACCGGGCACGCGTCGGGCGCGATCTCCGCGAGCCGGGCGAGGAACGCGGGATCGCTCGCCTTCGGCGGGGTCAGCACCTCGATCCCATGCTCGTCGGCCAGCGCGCCGATGGGCGACCGGACGACCCGGCGGCCGCGGCCCGCCTGCGCGTCCGGACGGGTCACGACGGCGACGACCTCGTGCTGCTCGGACGCGAGGAGCGCGCGCAGTGACGGGACCGCTGGTTCGGGGGTGCCGGCGAAGACGAGGCGCATCAACGCACCTCCGCCGGGGGGACGGGTACCTCTGACTGGGCGAACATCGCCGCTCAGTCTAGAAGGACCCCACCGCCGGGGCGCGCTCGCTCCACTCGTGGGGGCTGAAGGACGCTTTCCCCGCATGTCATGTGGGGAAAGCGTCCTTCAGCGCGTGGGATGCGGGGAAAGCGTCCTTCAGCTACCTGGGCGGCCAGGGCAGCACGACGGCCGCCGAGCCACCACCCCGGCGCGTGGGTTCGGCGGCCGCGAGCCACCGGCCGTCCCGCAGCCGTTCGACGCCGGTCGCCGCCCCGATCTCCGCGGGCGACGTCGAGAAGCCCTGCCCCTTTGCCTTGAGCGCCTTGAGCACCTCGGTCTGGTCCAGGAACGCCTGCTCCACCTGCGCGGCCGCGGAGTTCCGCTGCGAGGCGCGCGGTTCCGCGATCGCGTCGACCAGCTTCAGCCCGCGGTCGATGCGGCCGGTGAGGATCTGCAGCACCGTGGTGATGATCGACGCCCCACCGGGCGAGCCGACGGCGAGGAACGGCTTGCCGTCCTCGAGCACGATGGTCGGCGCCATCGACGAACGCGGCCGCTTCGCCGGGCCCGGCAGGTTCGGGTCGGGCACGCCCGGCGTCACCGGGGTGAAGGAGAAGTCGGTCAGTTCGTTGTTGAGCAGGAAGCCGCGGCCCGGCACGACGATGCCGCTGCCGCCCTCCTGCTCGATGGTCAGCGTGTAGGCGACGACGTTGCCCCACCGGTCGGCGACCGTGAGGTGCGTGGTGTTCTCGCCCTCGTACGGCGTCGGCGCGGGGTTCGTCCCCGCCACGCACGGCGTGGGCTTGCGCGGGTCGGCGGGCGCGACCGGGCTCGTCCCGGCCTTCGCGGGGTCGATCAGGCACGCGCGGCTGTCGGCGAACTTCTGGCTGATCAGTTGCTTCGCCGGGACGTCGACGAAGGCCGGGTCGCCGATCCACCGGTTGCGGTCGGCGAAGGCGTACCGGGTCGACTCCAGGAAGTAGTGCAGGTAGTCGGCCTTCTCCAGCTTCGAGAGCTTCGTGTTCTCGAGGATGTTCAGCGCCTCGCCGACGGTCAGCCCGCCGGACGACGGTGCGGGCATGCCGTACACGTCGAGGCCGCGGTACTGGGTCTTCGTCGGTTTCCGCTCGACCACGCGGTACTTGGCGAGGTCGGCCGCGGTCATGTCGCCGGGGCGCACCTTCAGCGTCGACGCGGGGTCGACCGGCGGCTTCCGCACCGTGTCGACGACGTCCGCGCCGATCGGGCCGCGGTACAGCACGTCGGTGCCCTTCGCGGCGAGCTGCGCGTACGTGCCCGCGAGATCCGGGTTCTTGAACGTCGTTCCGACCGCGGGCGGCGCGCCGCCGGGCAGGTACAGCGACCGGGTGGACGGGAACGCCGAGAAGCGGGCGGCGTTGTTCGCGATCTGGGTGTTGAAGGTCTGGTCGACGGTGAAACCCTTGCGGGCGAGCTCTTCGGCGGGTTTGACCGCCTTCGCCAGTGACCTGGTCCCCCACTTGCGCAGGGCTTCGTCCCAGGTGGCGGGCGTGCCGGGCACGCCGACGCCCAGTCCGCTGGTGACGGCCTCGGCGAACGGGATCGCCTTGCCGTTCTCGACGAAGAGGTTCTCGTTCGCCGTCGACGGCGCGGTCTCGCGGCCGTCGAGGGTGTGCACCTTGCCGGAGCGCGCGTCGTAGTAGACGAAGAAGCCGCCACCGCCGAACCCGGCGGAGAACGGGTCGGTGACGCCGAGCGCGGCGGCCGTCGCGACCGCGGCGTCGACGGCGTTGCCGCCCTCGCGCAGGATCTTCGTGCCGATCGCGGTCGCGTCCGCGTCGATACTCGACACCGCGCCCAGATAGCCGACGGCGGTCGGTGACTTGGGCGTCGGTGGTGCCGCGGCCGCGGTACCCGGCGCGGCGGTGCCGACCAGGACGGCGATCGCGGTGACTGCGGTGATGCGTACCGGAATGCTTCTGTGCGCGGCCATGGCGCGAGTCTGCCCCGCCTGTCCACCCCGGACAAGACCCGCCGAGACCTGCGAACGTCGGTGGTGCGGCCGGGCCCGGCTGAGAAGAATGCGGTCCATGAAGACTCCCGGCAGGCGGTGGGGCGTGTTCCTCCCGCTGCTCATCGCTCTTCCCGTCCTCGCTGTCCCCGGCGTCGCCCAGGCGGAAGGCGCGAGCCCCTGCTTCGACGACTCCGCCGCGATCACCGTCGAGGAGAAGCGGCTCACCGCGACCATGCCTTCGGGTGGTCCGGCGGTCGGCCCGGAGCTCGTCCGGCTCGCCGGCTTCGACAAGCTCGTCTCCGACTTCGCGACGCGTCTCTGCGCCACGAAGACCGCTTTGCGGGCCGAGAAGCTCGCCGAGACCGCCGGTGAGGGGCTCTGGCGCACCGCGGTCGATCGCGCGCAGGGCCGCCGTCCGGACCTCGGCGGCATCGACAAGGCCGACGACCGGCCGCTCTACTGGGCCCGCCTCCAGATGAGCAAGGCGTTACGGCAGTGGACGCCGCGTTTCCCGCTGTCCGCGCCCGCCCGGGCCGAGCTGCTGAAGACGTTCGACTTCGGCGCGCGAGGGCTCGACGACTCCCGCTTCCCCTCCGGCCCGAAGCTGCGCAGGGTGCTTGTGAGCGGTTTCGACCCGTTCACCCTCAACGGCGCCGGCGTCCGCATCGCGAACCCGTCGGGCGCGGCGGCGCTGCATCTCGACGGCAAGACGATCCAGACGCCGACCGGGCCCGCGCTGGTGCAGGCGGTGTCGTTCCCGGTGGTGTGGAGCTACTTCGACGCCGGCATCGTGGAAGCCGCCTACGGCAAGGCGTTCCAGGACCGTTTCCGCCGCCCGGAGCTGATCATGACGATCAGCCAGGGGCGTCCCGGCCGGTTCGACATCGAGCGGTGGGCCGGTGCCTGGCGCGGCGGTTCGCCGGACAACCTCGACGAGCCCGTCCGCGGCCCGGTCCCGCCCGCCGACGGCTGGCCGCAGCCGGACGTCCAGTTCATCGAAACCACGCTGCCGTACGAGAAGATGCTCGCCGCGCCGGCCGGGGCGTACCAGGTGCTGTACAACCAGGCGTTCTGCGTCTGGCCGGACGCCACGAAGCCGGGGACGGGGACCGCGGTGTGCCGGACGGACGCGCCGAAACCCGGCGAGGTCGCCGCCTCCGGGGGCGGCGGCAACTATCTCAGCAACGAGTCCATGTATCGCAGCAACCGGCTCCGGACGGGGCTCGGCCTGGACGGGATCGCGGGCGGGCATCTGCACACGCCCGTCCTCGGCACGCCCGCCGATCCCTCGGCGCTGACCGACGCCGATTTCGAGGCGCGGCGGGCGGCGATCACTTCGCAGATCGTCACGCTGCTCACCGCCGCCCTGGGCGGCACGGACACCAAACCCGCTTCGCCCGCTCCGGGCGCTTCGGCTCGCGCCGACGTCCTCTCCACCCCCGGCACGACCCTCTGACCCCACGCGTTCAGTCCTCTGGATGCGGTGGTTCGACATCGAACCACCGCATCCAGAGGACGAAACGCGGGGCGCTAGATGAGCTCCAGCGGGTCCAGCTGGATCCGGATGGGCTCGGCCGCCTTGCGCGCGTCCCGGCGGGCGGCCGCGGCGTGGATCGCGGCGGCGAGCGCCTTCCCGTCCGGACGCGCGACGCGCACCAGCGCCCGTTCCCGTTCGGCGTTGCCGTCCTCGTCGACCTCGCCGAGCGGCACCGGGCCCAGTACCTCGCCGGTCTCCGGGAGGGCCAGGTCGTCGAGCAGTCCGGCGACCGCGTCCGGCGTGCCTTCGATACTCGCCATCCGCATCGCGGGCGGGAAACCGAGCTCGCGCCGCTCCGCCAGTTCGAGGCTCGCGTGCCAGCCCGGGTCCCAGCGCACCAGCGCCTGCACCACCGAAAGGCCCGCTTCCGCGCCGACGAACACGCGACCGCCTTCGGCCCCGGGCCGCACCAGGGCCGCCGCCGCCATCCAGCGGCGCAGGGTCTCCTCGCCCGCGCGCAGGTCCTGCCGCCCCAGCAGTGCCCAGCCGTCCAGCAGCAGCGCCGCGCCGTAGCCGCCTTCCGCGACCGGCTCGGCGCCCGGCGTGCACACCACCAGCGCCGGTTTCCCTGGCACCGAAGCCAAAACCTCCGTCGCCCCCGACGTCCGCACCGGGAAACCGGAGAACGCGCGGCCCAACTCCTCCGCGGTGCGCTTCGACCCGACGACGACCGCCCGCAGCCGCACCGAACCGCAAGCCACGCAATGGAAGTTCGTCTCGGGGACGCCGCACCACCGGCAGGCGGGCGGCCTCGGCGCGCCGTCGATCAGCCCGCCCGGCAAGGAAAGCGGACCGGCGCAACGACGGCAGTGCGCCGACGTCCGGCAGTTGCCGCAGGCGAGTCCGGGGACGTATCCGCGACGCGGAACCTGCACCAGCACGGGGAATCCGCCTGCCAGCGACTGCCGCGCCGCCTCGAAGGCGACCGACGGGAGCCGCGCGGCCTTGGCCGCTTCATCCCGGGCGACGTCGAAGTCCTCGCCGACCGGCGTGACCCGCGGCGCCGCCGCCCGCAGCTCCGGCCGGGCGGCCACGAGGGGCTGCGCCCAGCCCGATTCCACCAGGAACTGCGCCTCGGCGGTACGCGCGAAACCGGCGACGAGCATGGAGCCCTTCGCGGCGTGGGCACGGTCCATCAGCACGTCGCGGACGTGCGGATACGGCGCGTGCTGGTCGAGGTGGACGTCGTCGCCGTCGTCCCACACCACGAACAGGCCGGGATCGGTGACCGGCGCGAACATCGCCGCGCGCGTGCCGACGACGACGCGCACCGCGCCGCGCAGCACCGCGAGCCACCGGCGATAGCGCTCGGCGGGCCCTAGCCCGGCGATCAGCGCGACCACGGAATCGGGGCCCAGCAAGGAAACGCACGCGTCGTGCAGCCGGGTCAGGTCACGATGGTCGGGCACGACCATGACCACGCCTCGTCCCGCGGAAGCCGCGACGGCCGCCGCTTCGGCGAGGCGGCGCGGCCAGTCCTCCCCCGGCAGCGCCTGCCAGACCGCGTTGGCCGGACGCCGTTCCGCGACGGCCTCCAGGAACGCCGGACCGCTCTGGTACTTCTCCCAGGCGGTGGTTTCGGGCGGCTCCGGCGTCGGCGCGGGCTCGGCGGGCGGTTCGCCCTCGACCTTCGCGTGCCGGGACGGGATCGCGAGCCGCAGGACGTCGCTGAGCGTGCCGCCGTAGCGGTCCGCGACGGACCGGCAGAGCTTGAGCAGCGCCGGGGGCAGCACGGGCTCGCTGGAGGTCACCCTGTCGATGTACGCGAGCTTCCCGGTGAACTCCGTGGTGTCGGCGCGCTCGACGAGGTACCCGTCGACGAGCTGGCCCGCGAACCGGACCCGCACCCGGCAGCCGGGGACGGCGGTTTCGTGCAGTTTCTCGGGGATCCGGTAGTCGAAGGTGCGGTCGAGGTGGGTGAGCGGGATGTCCACGACGATCCGGGCGACCGGGTTCTCGGGCGCGGGGTTCTGCGCGCCGCGGCGGCTGGCCGTTTTCGCGCGCGCCGGTTTGGCCTTCCGCGGCGGCTCGGCCTTCGGCTCCGGAAGGTCCCACAGCGGGGTCGGTTCGGGACTGCTGCTCACCCGGTGATCTCTACCAGACTCCGTCGCCGGTGCCCGCCACCGCGTGCGATGAACGGTCCGTTACTTGCGGAAATTTCAAGTGACGGGCCCGTGATAGCACCCGCGGGGGGGGCCAAAGCGCGGGGGGGTGGCGGGGATGGCGACCGCAGGGCGGTCTGGG
>NZ_JBHXIB010000073.1:0-1308 GCF_042723975.1 Amycolatopsis sp. NPDC058340
GTGGTAAGTGACGTTCTAACGTCACTTACCACTCACGACCACCCCGACCCATGCCCTCCCTGCGCCTTGCTGCTCTGCTTGCCGCTTACTCGCCGCACCGCGAACAAGTCACCGGCCGCGCACCCGCGGGGCTCCATCCCTCCCGTATCAGAATGGTGCGGACCTCCGCTGCCACCCCGCATGGCGAGTCGTGGACGTCTTGCCAGCCATAGACGAGCCTTGCCCGGCCGGCCAGTTCCGCGGCATTGTCACGGCGACGGTCCCGGAAGGCCACGCCAGGCGTGGCATGGGTCGCGCGACCGTCCAGCCGGACCGTCACCGCGGCGCCGTGCTCGTCGTAGGTGACGTCCTCCCAAAGCGTTTTGCCATCGACTTCGATGGGGGTCTGCCGGTTTCCGCGTGGCAGTCCGTGTTTGTCTTCGACGTCCTCCTGGTAGGCCACTTCGAGTGCCGACATAAGCCCGCCGCCGACGAGCGCGAGGCCGTACCGGATAGCCGGGCGGTAGCGGAACGGTGGCCGGGCCAGCACGCACGCCTCCATGGCGGCCACGGAGGTCCTGGTTCGGCCGAGCAGGTCGACGATGGTGTTCGTCGCTTGATGCGGAGTCCGCTGAGCGGCGGCCAGGTCGAGGATCGTGTCCGTGACCCGGGTGCGTGGAGGACTCGTCCCGGCGGCGATATGGGGCAGTGCGCGGGATCTGTGCACTATGACCACAGGCGCCTGCGAGATCGCGGAGAAGGTGTACGGGACTGTGATTTCGACTGGTCCCTCGACGATCGGAAGAATTCCCCATTCTTCCGCGGCTGTGCGATGGCTCAAGATGGCGTGACCGCCCCCATAGAGCAATGCGGCGTGGATCTTCGCCGAGCGGGACAACTCTCCGGTGAACGTCGAGTAAACACGCGGGAGAACCCGTTGCCAGCGGCCACCCGCGA
This sequence comes from Amycolatopsis sp. NPDC058340, assembly GCF_042723975.1. Taxonomy (NCBI): domain Bacteria; kingdom Bacillati; phylum Actinomycetota; class Actinomycetes; order Pseudonocardiales; family Pseudonocardiaceae; genus Amycolatopsis; species Amycolatopsis sp. NPDC058340. The sequence continues at coordinate 937 of NZ_JBHXIB010000073.1, forward strand.
GATTCGCCCTGATATCCGACATGGTGTGGCCGTAGGCGCGCAATTGCCGCCTTGAGACGATTCCGTGCTGCTCGTCCAGGAGGACCGGCCAGCTGGGGCGTTGTACGGCCGGGATCGAGTCTTCCGACCATCGTCTGTGAGTGGGCACCCTTCGACGATCGCCGGTGCACCGGGGTCGTGGAGGGCACGACGCGGATCTGTGGACAAAGCAAGGCTGCGGGCAGGTGACTGTGGATAACTGGGTCAGGGTGGTGGGGGGGGGGGTTGTTTGTTTGTTATAGGGGGGAGAAACAGGACCGCCCCCGCCCCCCCACCCCCCCCCCCCCCCACACCAACCAACAAGGTTAAAAGGACCAAAGGACCCCCCACAGC
>NZ_JBHXIB010000073.1:1318-32424 GCF_042723975.1 Amycolatopsis sp. NPDC058340
GTGGTAAGTGACGTTCTAACGTCACTTACCACTCACGACCAACCCGACCCATCGCCCACCGCCGCCCTCAAGCCTCACGAGATCGTTACGCGTCCCTTACGCGCGCCCTGTAGCGTTTCGCGCCCCTCGGACGATGAGTAATTCCCTTGCCGCACAGGCATTCCGCCAAAAGCAGGCGAACGCCGGACACCGGTAACGAACCCGGTCCCACGGCCGACCAACGGGCAGCGGAATGCGGCTGGAGGAATTCGTCATGAAGATCAGTGTCTTCGGGCTCGGTTACGTCGGTTGCGTGTCGGCGGCGTGCCTGGCCGGACGCGGGCACGAGGTCGTCGGGGTCGACGTGAACCCGGTGAAGATCGAACTCGTCTCCAGCGGCAAGGCGCCGGTGGTCGAGGAGCGCATCGGGGAACTGACCGCGGAAGTGGTCGCCGCGGGCAAGCTGAGAGCGACCACCGACGTCAGACAGGCGATCGCGGACAGCGAAGTCTCCCTGATCTGTGTCGGTACCCCGTCCGCGCCGAACGGCAGCCTGTCGACGGCGTTCCTGGAGCGCGTCGCCGAGGAGATCGGCGAAGCGCTCCGAGACAAGACCGAACGGCACACCGTCGTCTTCCGCAGCACCATGCTCCCCGGCACCTGCCTGGACCTGCTCGTCCCCATCCTCGAGAAATCGTCCGGCCGCACCGCCGGCGTCGACTTCGGGGTCGCGGTGAACCCCGAGTTCCTGCGCGAGGGAAGCAGCGTCAAGGACTTCTTCGACCCGCCCAAAACGGTCATCGGCGAGCTCGACCCGGCCAGCGGCGACGTCGTCGCGGCGCTGTACGAAGGGCTGCCCGGCGAGGTCTTCCGCGTCGCGATCCCGGTCGCCGAGATGACGAAGTACGCCGACAACTCCTTCCACGGGCTCAAGATCGGCTTCGCGAACGAGCTCGGCGCCATCTGCCGAGCGCTGGGGCTCGATTCGCACCAGGTGATCGACGTCTTCCTCGCCGACCGCAAGCTCAACATCAGCCCCGCCTACCTCCGCCCCGGGTTCGCCTTCGGCGGCTCGTGCCTCCCCAAGGATCTGCGCGGCCTGGTCTACGCCGCGCACCGTGCGGACGTCGCCGTCCCGATCCTCTCGCACGTGCTGCCCTCCAACGACGAACATCTCCAGCGCGCCTTCGACCTCGTCGCGCGCACCGGAAAGCGCAAGATCGGCCTGTTCGGCCTGTCGTTCAAGCCCGGCACCGACGACCTTCGCGAGAGCCCGCTCGTCGAGCTCGCGGAGCGGCTGCTCGGCAAGGGTTACGACCTCCGCATCTACGACGCCAACGTCAGCCTTTCGCGGCTGATGGGCGCGAACCGCGAGTACATCGAGGGCAGGCTGCCGCATCTCGGCCAGCTGCTGGCCGGCTCCATCGGCGAGGTCGTCGACCACGCCGAGGTCTGCCTCATCGGCTGTGCCGATCCGGAGGTCCTCGCGGCGCTCCCGGCCGGTGGCGGCCACACCATCATCGATCTCGTCCGCGTACCCGACGCCGCCGAGCGCCGGGCTGAAGAGGGATATGTCGGTCTTGCCTGGTAAAGCTCTCATCCTCGTCGAGAACCTTTCCGTCCCCTTCGATCGCCGCGTCTGGCAGGAGTGCCAGACCCTCACGGCCGCCGGCTGGGAGGTCCACGTCATCTGTCCACAAGGGACGAAACGGGACACCGAAGCCGAGGTCACCATCGACGGCGTCCACATCCTGCGGTACCCGCTGAAGGCCGCCACCGGTGGCCCGGCCGGGTACGTCCAGGAGTACGGCTCCGCGCTGTGGCACACGCTCCGGCTCGCCCGCAAGGTCGGCCGGGTCGACGTGGTGCACGCCTGTAACCCGCCGGATCTGCTGTTCCTGGTCGCGCTGTACCTCAAACGCCAGGGCGCGAAGTTCATCTTCGACCAGCACGACCTCTGCCCCGAGCTGTACCTCTCGCGCTTCGACCGCGGGGAGGACTTCCTGTACCGCGCGGTCTGCGCGCTGGAGCGCCGCACGTACAAGACGGCCGACGTCGTCATCGCGACCAACGAGAGCTACAAGGAAGTCGCCGTGAAACGCGGCGGCAAATCGCCGGACGACGTCTTCGTCGTGCGCAGCGCGCCCGTGGTCGAGCGGTTCCACAGCGTGCCGCCCGAGCCCGAGCTGAAGAAGGGCAAGCCGCATCTGCTGGCGTACCTCGGTGTGATGGGCCCGCAGGACGGCGTCGACTACGCGTTGCGCGCGCTCGCTTCACTGCGTGACGAGGTCGGCCGCACCGACTGGCACGCCGTGTTCATCGGTTCCGGTGACGCCTTCGACGCCATGGTGGCGTTGTCCAAGGAACTGAAGCTCGACGACCAGGTGGAGTTCACCGGCCGGATCTCCGACGAGGACCTGCTGCGCTATCTGTCCTCGGCCGATGTCTGCCTTTCGCCGGATCCGCTGAATCCGCTCAACGACGTGTCGACCATGAACAAGATCATGGAGTACATGGCGATGAGCCGTCCGATCGTCTCCTTCGAACTGCGTGAGGCCCGCGTTTCGGCCGGGGAGGCCGCGCTGTACGCGCCGGCGAACGACGAGCCGGAGTTCGCGAAGCTGATCGCGCATCTGCTCGACTCGCCGGAACAGCGGGCCGAGATGGGTGAGCTGGGGCGGGCACGCGTCGCCGGCCCGCTCTCGTGGGAGAACTCGCAGAAAGCCCTGCTAGCGGCCTATGCGGCCGCGGTCCGGTGATCGGCTTCCCGATCGCGTTTTGAACAAGACTCGGGCAATCCTGTAACCAACATCGCGGTCGCTCCGACGGGATTGATGCTGCACCCGCACGCACCGATGGGAGACCCCGGCTTTGACTGACGACACGGTGCGCCTGTCCATGCTCGGACAGGTCTTGCGCGGGCGATGGCGGACCTTGGTGGTTCTCGCCGTCCTCGGCGCCCTGGTCGGCGCGGGATCTTCGGTGATCCTTTCGCCCGGCTACATCACGACGTCCAGCGTGCTGCTGCAGGGCCCGCGCGAGGCGGACGAACTGCTCACCCAGGCCGAGGTGGCGACCAGTTCGGTCGTGCTCGACCGGGCCGCCGCCGGGCTGGGCGACGGGATGACCGGCGCCGAGCTGCGGGAGAAGGTGGCCACGTCGGTCGCACAGGGCAATGTCATCACCATCGAGGCCACCGGTGACACCGCCGAACAGACGCAGCGGATGGCCGATCAGCTCGCGAGCGAGTTCGTGAAGTACTCGACGCAGATCATCGCCGGTTCCGGTGACGCGGCGGTCCAGCTGGCGCAGGAACGCCGTGAGACGCTGCGCCAGCAGGTCCAGCAGACGAACCAGCGCATCAGCGAACTCTCCGCGAAGGTCAACGACGGCAAGACAACCGTCGAGAGCGTCCAGCTCCGCACCGAACTGCAGGGCCTGCGGTCGTCGATCGAGTCGGCGATGTCGAGTTTGAACGCGGCCGACACCGCCAGCGGCCTCGGCAACATGGTCGTCCTCGGTTCGGCCGAGCTGCCGTCCTCGGCGGCGGCGCCCACGCTTCCGCAGCTCGCCCTCGGCGGCGCGGCGCTGTTCTTCCTCATCGGCCTGTTCGGTCACCTCTTCACCGCCCGCACCGACCGGCGGCTGCGGGACGAGGAGGAGATCGCCGCGGCGATCGGCGGCCCGGTGCTGGCCACCTTCGACGCCGTGGAGCGGCCGCCCGCCGGGACCACGTTGCGGGCGAAGCTCCTGCGCGACGACAGGCCGTGGAACGTCCCGCGGGTCGACGTCTTCGCCGACGAGATCGACTCCGACGTCCTGTACCGGCGCCTGATCTCCCGGCTGCCGCACCGGCGGCTGCTCGTGCTCGCCGCCGACGGCGATCGCGCCGGACAGGCCGCCGCCGGACGGCTCGCCGCCCTCGCCGACCGGTGGTTCACCGTCGTGACGGTGTCCCCGGCGCGGCCCGTCGTCGCGGACACCGACGCGGACAGGGTCCTCGTCGTGACGAGCCTCGGTTCCCGGTCCGCGTGGGAGCTGGTCGGGATCGCCGAAGCCGTCGCCGACGCCGGTCTCGCCGTGGTGGGCACCGTGCTGATCCGGCCGGTCCGGCCGACCCGCACGCGGCCCGGCGCGTCCACCCCGTCCGACCACGAAGCACTGGCAGGTACCGCGTGACCAGCGCCGAAAAAGCGAAGTCAGAGCCGCTCATCGACCTGCAGCGGCTGGTCGTCTCGGTACGGAGACGACGACGGCTGTGGGTGGCCACCGCCCTGCTGGGGCTGATCGCCGGCGGGCTGGTCGCGATGCTCCTGCCGTCGCCGCCCACCGCGGTCGCGCAGATCCTCGTGATCCATCCCGACGACTCGCCGACCGACAGCGGAACGCTGATGCGGACCGACGTCGCCGTGCTCCAGACGACGAAGACCGCGGGCGAGGCGCTCAAGAAGCTGAACAGCACGCAGCCGCCGGAGGAGTTCCTCAAGGAGTACGAGGGGCTCGGCCTGACGAACAACGTGCTGCAGCTGACCGTCAAGGGCAAGACCAAGGACGAGGCGCTGGCCCGCGCGCAGGCGATCTCGGACGCCTTCATCACCGAGTACATCGGCCGCAACCAGGCGGCCGCGGCGGCGCAGCAGAAGGCCCTGCTCGATCAGCGCAACCAGGCCCAGAACGAGCTCACCCCGATCGAAGCGTCGATCGTCACCGAAGAGGCCAAGGGGCGCAACGCCAACCCCGCGCAGCTGGAGCGGCTGTACTCGCGCCGCGCGGAGCTGACGTCCAAGATCTCCGACTACGACGGCCGCGCGCAGGAGGCGGGCATCGGCACGCCGAAGGTCGCCGCCGGGACGCAGATCGTGGACGCGCCGCGGATCCTGCCGCATTCGCTGCTCAAAACCTTCGCCACCGACGCCGGGATCGGCTTCGCGCTGGGGTTGCTCGCCGGGCTGGGGCTCGCGGCCGTCACGAGCGTGGTGAAGGACCGGCCGGTGCTGCGCCGCGAGATCTCGCAGCACCTCGGCGCCTCCGTGATCGCGCAGCTGCCCAAACCGCCGCGTTTCCTGCGGCGGTCCCGAGCGGCGACCCGGCGGCAGCGGGTCGCCGCGACGCTGGTCCGCGCGGCCCGGCAGGAGGGCGGCTCGGTGTCGCTGCTCGACCTCGGCGCCCGCCAGGTCACCGCCGCGCTCGCCGTCGACATGGCGCGCGAGCTGGCCGAGAAGGGGCCGGTCTCGCTCGTCGACGACCTGCCGAAGACGGACCTCCGCGAGCTGGCCGGTGAAGGCCCGATCCAGGTGCTGGACCGCGGCGACACCCCGATGACCGCGACGGAACGGCGTATCGGCGTCGGCTCGGTCGAGCCCGGCACGGCGTGGACCGACCTCGAATTCCTCGGCGCGGAGACGATCCTCGTCGTACGCGCCGGACACGCGAACACCGAATGGCTGCACACCGTCGCGCGTCAGCTGGCGGACCGGCGGATCCCGATCATCGGCGTCGTCGTGGTGGACCCGGATCCGCGCGACCACACCGACGGGACGTTGTGGGACGGGCTGCACACCGCCTTGCGCGGCCGCGCCGGTGCCGTGCCGGAGCGGCGGACGGTGCAGCCGGTCGAGATGTTCCCGCGGGAGAAGAAGAACGGGCGGCGGCATCCGACCCCGTACAAACGCGCCGACGACTACGACAACGCCGATCAGCCGACCAAACGATTCAAACCCGTGTCACCGGACAACGCCGAAGCCTTGTAAGGGACGGATGGCGGAGCAGAGGTGCAACTCGATGAAGGGACGACACACGTGAACCCGCCATGCCGGAGGCCCCGCTGGCGCGGTGGCAGGGCGTCCCTTCCACCGGACGTGCCGTGAACCGCCGACCAGCGCCCTGCCGACGTCGGCCGCGGTCGCGGGTTCACCTCTAGAGAAGGGGAGCGAAGAGCAGATGTGCGGTATCGCAGGGGCCTACTCCTGGCCGGACGGGGGACCGCTCACCGATCGGCTCACCAAGACACTCGCGCACCGGGGGCCGGACGGTTCCGGCCGGTACGACCACGGGGAAGTCCACTTAGGACACCGGCGCCTGTCGATCGTCGACCTGACCGAGACGGGCGCGCAGCCGATGGTCAAGGACGGGCTCGCGCTGACCTACAACGGCGAGCTGTACAACGCGCCGGAGCTGCGGAAGGAACTCGAAGCCGCCGGTGTGCGCTTCCGTGGCACGTCCGACACCGAGGTCCTGCTGGAGGCCTGGCGGAAGTGGGGCACCGATGGCCTGCACCGGCTGCGCGGCATGTTCGCGTTCGGCGTCTTCGACGAGCGGTCCGGCGAGCTGGTGCTGGTCCGAGACCAGCTCGGCATCAAGCCGCTGTTCCTGGTGCGCCGCGGCAAGGGCGTCGCGTTCGCGTCGGAGCTGAAGGCGCTGGCCGCCGAGCTGGGCGGTTCGCTGACCGTCGACGACACCGCGCTGGTCGCTTCCCTGCTCTACTACTGGGTCCCGGACGGCCGCTGCGCGTTCCGCGAGGCCGAGAAGCTGCCGCCGGGCAGCTGGGCGCGGTTCCGGCCGAACGGCGACGTCGAACGCGGCACCTTCTGGTCGCTGCGCCAGGTCGCCGAAGAAGGTGCGGCCTATGAGGGCGAGTTCGACCTCAACGCCGTCATCGAGGACTCGACGCGCAAGCACCTGATCGCCGACGTGCCGGTCGCGACGTTCCTTTCCGGCGGGCTCGACTCCAGCTACCTGACCGCGCTCGCCGCGCGCGAGCGGCCGGGGATCTCCGCGTACACCATCGGTTTCCGGGCCGAGGACGCGAAGTTCGAGGCGATGCCGGACGACCTGATGTACGCGAAGAAGGTCGCCGCGAAGTTCGGCGTCGACCTGCACGAGATCGAGATCGCGCCGCAGGTGCTCGACCTGCTGCCCCGGATGACGTATCACCTCGACGAGCCGATCGGCGATCCGGCGGCGATCAACAGCTACCTGATCTGCACCGCCGCCCGTGAGGCCGGGGTCAAGGTGATGCTCTCGGGGATGGGCGCCGACGAGCTGTTCGCCGGGTACCGCAAGCATCTCGCGAACAAGATCGCCGTGCGGTACCAACGGGTTCCCGGTCTCGTGCGGCGGCCCGTCGAGTCCCTTGTGGACAGACTGCCGGTGGCGACGTCGAAGCGCGGGTTCCGCTCGGTCCGGTTCGCCAAGCGGTTCCTCTCGTTCGCGGAGCTGCCCGAGGAGACCGCGTTCCGGCGCAGCTACACGATGTACGACCAGGCCGAACTCGCCGGTCTGCTGAACCCGGACCTCGCGGGCGCCGTCGACGACGTGATCACCGAACACGCGGACACCTATCACGACAACACGTTGTCGGATTTCGTGAACCGCATGTGTCTCGCCGATTCGCGGCTCTTCCTGCCCGGGCTCAACCTCGCCTACACCGACCGGTCGAGCATGGCCGCCTCCACCGAGGTGCGGACGCCGTTCGTCGACATCGAGGTCGTGAAGGCCGCGTTCCGGATCCCCGGTGACAAGAAGATCGTGAAGCGCCAAGGGAAGATGGCGCTCAAGGAAGCGGCGCTGTCCATCCTCCCCGCCGAGATCGTGCATCGGCCGAAGGGGCTGTTCAGCGCGCCGCTGCGGGCTTGGATGAGCCGCGACCTCGCGCCTCTGGTGCGCGAGGTGACGAACGAAGGTGAATTGGTGAAGGCCGGGTTCCTCCGCCGGGAGGCCCTGCAGAAGCTCGTCGACGAAGACGCGTCCGGGCAGCAGGACCGGTCCAAACATCTCTGGCACATCTTGACCCTCGAGTACTGGTATCGCGGCGCCGTTTCGGCCCGAACCCCCTGATCGCTGAGGAGCGACGTGAAGCAGGTAGTGCAGAACTACAAGAGCGGGGAGCTGGCGCTCCTCGACGTCGAAGTGCCCGCGTGCAAACCGGGGGGTGTGCTGGTCCGCACCGCCTATTCGCTGATCTCCACCGGCACCGAGATGATGAAGGTGTCCGAGGCGAGCCTTTCGCTGGTCGGCAAGGCGAAGGCCCGGCCGGATCAGGTCGCGAAGGTGATGCAGAGCGTCGCCACGAACGGCCTGGGCGCCACCTACCGCAAGGCGATGAACAAACTCGACTCGTACACGCCGCTGGGGTACTCGCTGTGCGGCGTGGTCGAGGAGGTCGGCGCGGGTATCGACGACGTCGCCGTCGGGGACTACGTGGCGTGCGCGGGGAACGAGCACGCGCTGCACGCGGAACTGAACTGGGTGCCCAAGAACCTCTACACCAAGGTGCCCGGCGGCGTCGACCCGCGGCACGCCGCGTTCGGCACGGTCGGTTCGATCGCGATGCAGGGGGTCCGACAGGGCGAACCGCAGATCGGCGACATCGCGCTGGTCATCGGGCTCGGCCTGATCGGTCAGCTGGTCGTGCAGCTGCTGGTCGCCTCCGGGGTCCGCGTGGTCGGCGTCGACCCGGACCCGGCGCGGTGCGCGCTCGCCGAACAGCTCGGCGCCCTGAAATGCGGTGACCCGGCGTCCGGCGTCGTCGACACCGCGGTCGCGGAGATCAGCTCCGGGCACGGCGTCGACCAGGTGTACCTCGCCGCGGGCGGCAGCACGAACGAGCCGGTGGAGCTCGCCGCGAAGCTGGCGCGTGACCGCGGCCGCGTGATCGACATCGGCAAATGCTCGCTGAACCTGCCGTGGAACGCCTACTACGAAAAGGAACTCGACGTCCGGTTCTCCCGCTCGTACGGCCCCGGCCGCTACGACCCGGAGTACGAACTCGAAGGCCGCGACTACCCGATCGGCCAGGTCCGCTGGACCGAGCGCCGCAACCTCGAATGCGTCGTCGACCTGATGGGCAGCGGCCGTCTCGACGTCGAACCGCTGATCTCGCACGTCTCGGCCTTCTCCGACGCCGTGGAGACGTACCGGAAGCTCAACGAGGGCGAGCTCAAGGCCGTCGCGGTGCTGTTCGAGTACGAGAAGCGCGCCGTCGCGGCCACCGAACAGGTCTCCGCGGTCACCATGCCGAAGACCGCGTCGGTGCGGGCGGTGCCCAAGGGTGGCGGCGTGCGGGTCGCGTTCGTCGGAGCGGGCAACTACGCGTCCTCGATGCTCCTGCCGCATCTCGCCGAGATGGACGGCGTCGATCTCACCGAGGTCGTCACCACCTCCGCGCTTTCGGGCGCGAACGCCAAACGCAAGTTCGGCTTCGCCCGAGCCACCACCGATCTCGACACGATGCTCGAAGACTCCTCCGTCGACGCCGTGTTCATCGTGACCAGGCACAGCTCGCACGCCGAGCTGACCAGGCGCGCGCTGCTCGCGGGCAAGGCCGTCTTCGTCGAGAAGCCGCTCGCGCTGACGGAGAAGGAACTGGAGATCGTGCTCGGCGCGATCGAGGAATCCGGCAACGACCGGCTCCAGGTCGGGTTCAACCGCCGGTTCGCCCCGCTGCTGAACGAGTCGGTGCTCCACTTCGGACCGCGGATCGGCCCGGCCTCCGTGCGGTACCTGGTCAACGCCGGTCAGCTCGACGCGAACAGCTGGTACAACCAGGCCGACAGCGAGGGTTCGCGGTTCGCGGGCGAGGGTGGTCACTTCATCGACACGGTCAGCTGGCTGCTCGGCTCCGACCCGGTCTCCGTCTACGCCACCGCGACCCCCGGCCACCAGGACCTGCAGATCCTGCTGCGCTACCCGGACGGCTCGACGGCGTCGATCGCGTACACCACCAGCGGTTCGACGGCGTTCCCCAAGGAGACGATCGACGTCACCGCCGACGGCAAGGTGCTGAAGTTCGACGACTTCGCGCGCGCGTCGGTGTTCGGCCGCAAGAAGTGGGCCAGCTCCCGGATCCCCAAGGGCCGGGACAAAGGTCAGGCCGCCGAGCTCGAAGCGTTCGTCAACGCGCTGACGACCGGCGTGTCGATGCCGGTGTCCGTCGAGTCGCTGGTTTCGACGACGCTGGCCACGCTCGCGGTCGGCCGCAGTCTCGAAACCGGTTCCGTGGTGCGGATCAACGCCAAGGAGGGGCTGGGCTGATGGATCCGTCCTGGTACCTGCGAAGACTGTCGAGGATGGGGCCCGCCGAGATCGCGGGCCGGGTCACCGACGTCGTGCGCAAACGCCAGTGGCGCGGGGTCGCGGGGGAGAAGGCGGCTTGGCTGCCGGTCCGCCGGTTCGCGACGGTGCCCGGTGAGGACGTCCTCGCCGGTGTCTCGGGCGAAGCGGTGAAGGATCTGCTCGTCACCGCCGACCGGCTGATGGACGGGCGCGCCGAGTACTTCGGCGTCGAGCGGGACGACCTCGTCGATCCGGATTGGTCGTACGACCCGAAGACCGGGCGCCGCGCACCGTCCGATGTGTACTCCTTCGACATCCCGTACCGGAGCGAGGAGACCGTCGGCGACATCAAGCAGATCTGGGAGCCGTCGCGGCACCAGCATCTCACCGTGCTGGCCGCCGCGTACGCCCTGACCGGTGAGGACCGGTACGCCGAACGCGTGGCCGCGCACCTGAAGTCGTGGTGGGCGGCCAACCCGCCGATGCGCGGGGTGCATTGGGTCAGCGGGATCGAACTCGGTATCCGGCTGCTGTCGTGGGTGTGGGTCCGGCGCCTGCTCGGCGGCTGGGCGCAGGCCCCAGCGCTGTTCGAGGACAATCCCGTGGCGCTCAACCAGATCTGGCACCACCAGCGCTGGCTGGCGGCGTTCCCGAGCCGGGGCTCGTCGGCGAACAACCACGTGATCGCCGAGGACGCGGGGCAGCTCGTCGCGGCCTGCGCGTTCGCCTGGTTCCCCGAGTCCGGCCGGTGGCGGGATTCGGCGCTCGCGTCGCTGGACAAGATGTTGCGGCACAACACCTTCGACTCCGGCCTCAACCGGGAACTCGCGACGGAGTACCACGGGCTCGTCCTGGAACTCGGGCTAGCCGGGGCACTGGAGGCGAAGGCCGCCGGGGTCGCGGTGCCCGAGTCGACCTGGCTCGTGCTGCTCCGGATGACCGACGCGCTGGCGTCCATTGTGGACAATCGGCTGCGGCCGCCGAGACAGGGCGATGCCGACGACGGCTTCGGGCTCATCGTCGACGGTGACGAGACCAGCCGCTGGGCTTCGCTGATCGACACCGGATCAGTCCTTTTCGGACGGTTGGACTGGTGGCCGGAGACGTCGGGTGGCGACGTCCGCACCCAGCTCTTCTCCGCGCTGGCCAAGGACATCCAGGTCGACGCGCGGCGTCCGGTGCGGCGGCGGGACGACTTCGCCGACGCCGGGATGACCATCCTGCGCGACGGCGGGATCTGGTGCCGGTGCGACGGCGGGCCGCACGGCTTCCTGTCCATCGCGGCCCACGCGCACGCGGACGCGCTCTCGGTGGAGGTCCGGCACGACGGCGTCGACATCCTCGCCGACCCGGGGACCTACTGCTACCACGGCGAACCGAAGTGGCGGTCGTACTTCCGGTCCACGGCCGGGCACAACACGCTCGAACTCTCCCGAACCGACCAGTCCGTCTCCGGCGGGCCGTTCCTGTGGACGAAACACGCGGTCACCACCGTGATCGCGGCGGGAACGCCGTCGCGCTGGAGCGCGGAACACGACGGCTACGCGCCGTCCGTGCACCAGCGTTCGGTGGAGCTGGACGGCGCCGAACTGCGGATTCTCGACGAGGTCCGCGGCGGCGGGGCACCGCACTGCCGTCTCGCGTTCCATCTCGGACCGGCTGTCGAAGTCGCCTTGACCGGGAGCAAGGCCGTCCTGTCGTGGACGGTCGACGGCCAGGACCGGACGGCTTCGTTCGAGCTCCCACCGGAGCTCACCTGGTCGGCGCATCGCGGCGAAACCTCGCCGCCGATGGGCTGGTATTCGGCCGGGTTCGGCCGCCGCGAGCCCGCGTGGACGCTGCTCGGCAGCGGCACCGGCACCACGTTCACCAGCGTGCTCACCTTCGATTCAGGTAACGAGGATCCGCCATTGTGACCGCACGACCGCACCGCCTCCGCCGGGCAGCGCTTCTGGTGCTGCTCGGCTCGTTGACGCTCACCGCCTGCACCACCCCGGCCGAGGAACCGGGACCGGATCCGGCCAAGGTGCCGTCCGGTTCCGTCGCGCAGGTATGCGACAAGCTGCCGGAGGGCCCGGCCGAAGCGCCGGCGGGGGCGGTGAAGATCGACCCGGCGGTGCAGGGCGACCTCGCCACGAAGACACGCTCGAACCCGCCCGGGACGACGTTCTGGCTGGCACCGGGCACGCACAGACTCGGCGACGACCGCTACGACCAGGTCAACCCGAAGCCGGGCAACGTCTATCTCGGTGGTCCGAAGGCGATCCTCGACGGCCGCAAGATCAACCAGTACGCCTTCTCCGGTGACGCCACCGACGTCAAGATCCGCAACCTGACCGTCCAGGGTTTCGCCGCGCCGCACGACGAAGGCGTGGTCAACCACGATTCGGCCGACGGCTGGGTCATCGAGCACAGCACCGTCCAGGACAACGACGGTGCGGCGCTGATGGCGGGCGCGCGGCAGCAGGTGCGCGGGAACTGCCTGCGGCGCAACGGGCAGTACGGGATGAACGCCTACGCGCAGAACAACAGGATCACCGGCCTCGTCGTCGAGGGCAACGAGATCACCGGCAACAACACCGGGGACTGGGAAGCCAAGATCGACGGCTGCGGCTGCTCGGGCGGCGTCAAGTTCTGGTCGGTCGACGGTGCCGACGTCACCGGCAACTGGGTGCACGACAACCGCGGCGTCGGCCTGTGGGCCGACACGAACAACAACGATTTCCGCATCGAGGCCAACGTCATCGAGAACAACGACGGCTCGGCGCTGATGTACGAGACCAGCTACAACGCCGTGATCGCCGGGAACACCATCCGCCGCAACAACTGGGTGGACGGCAAGCGCTACATCGACCGCGGCGACAGCTTCCCGGTGGCGTCGATCTACGTGTCCGAATCCGGCGGCGAGCCGAGGGTGAAGGCGCGGACGGACAAACTGGAGATCTCCGGGAACACGTTCGAGAACAACTGGAACGGCGTCACCCTGTGGGAGAACTCCGACCGGTTCTGCAACAGCCCGGCCAACACGTCGTCCGGCTCCTGCACGCGGCTGGTGCCGGAGCAGGCGAACTGCGCGCAGCCGGCGATCGCGGCGGGCGGTTTGAACGCCGACTGCAGGTGGAAGACCCAGCGCGTCGAGATCCACCACAACCGGTTCGTGCTCGACCCGGCCGTCGTCGGCTGCGAGGAGAGCTGCGCACGGATGGCGATGCTCGCGAACTTCGGCACGTACCCGGAGTGGTCGCCGTACAAGGGCGAGGTGGTCCAGCAGGCCATCACGTTCCACCAGGGCAACCGGCTCTACGACAACGTCTACTCGGGGCCGTGGAACTTCGTCGCCTTCGAGCCGAGCCGAGTGCTGGGCTTCGGCGAATGGCAGGGCGCGCCCTACAAACAGGACCAGGGCAGCAAACTGACCCGTGCGGGAGGTGGCTGACATGCTCGAACCCGCGGTCCGTCCGGCGGCGATCCGCAGTACCCCCAAGGCGGTCTCCATCGCCTGGACGTTGCTGATCATCAACACGCTGGGCTCGACAGGGGCGAAGACGGTCATCCCGCTGCCGAGGTCGGTCAGCCAGCTGATCACCATGGGCGCGCTGGGGGCGGCGTTCGTGATCGCGCTCGCGCTGAACGCCAGGCTGCGGATCAGGCCGAGCGCCTATCTCTTCCTGCTCACGGTGCTGCTGGTGCTGAGCGTGCTTTCGAGCCTGAACCTGGAAGGCGGCTTCGGCGCGCTGTTCCGCTGCTTCCGGTTCGCGCTGTTCATCAGCACGCTGTGGTTGCTGACCCGCTGGTGGAACGGCGGTCTCGACCTCGTCCGCACGCATATCCGGGCTTACGGCGTGGTGCTGGTGACGGTGGTGATCGGGCTCGCGCTGGGCCCGGGCAACGCGCTGCCGTTCGAATACGGCGGACGGCTCACCGGCACGCTGTGGCCGCTGACGCCGCCGCAGGTCGGCCAGTACGCGGCCGTCGTCATCGGCCTCACGGTGCTGCTGTGGCTCGGCGGGAAACTGGAGCGGCGGAACGCGCTGGTGGTCATCGTGCCGTCGTTCGCGATCCTGCTGCTGACGCACACCCGCACCGCGATGCTCGGACTGGTGGCCGGGACCGTGGTGGCGCTGATGTCGCAGTGGATGTCCAGCGCCCGCGCGCGCAAGGTGTTCACCGGGCTGGTCCTCGTCGGGGTGTTCTGCGCGGTGGCGTTGAGCGGGCTGCTGCAGACCTGGTTCCTGCGGGGGCAGTCCGAGGAGAACTTCTCCAGCCTCACCGGCCGCGCGAAGGTGTGGGACGCGCTGCTCGACGCGCCGCGGACGACACTGGAGTACCTGTTCGGTGTCGGGCTGACGGACAAGTCCTACGACGGGCTCCCGATCGACAGCAGCTGGCTCGCCGTCTACCACGAGCAGGGCTATGTCGGGATCGCGATCGTGGCCGCGTTCCTGCTCGTGCTGATCGTGGTCGCGGTGCTGCGGCCGCCGTCGCCTGCCAGGGCCTGCGCGATCTTCCTGATCACCTACTGTCTTTCCGCCTCCTACACCGAGGCGGGCCTCGGCGACGCGTCGCCGTACCTGCTGCACCTGGCGCTGGCCGCGTCGCTGCTGGTGCGAAGCGACCCTGAGCTTTCCAAGGAGCGCGCGTGAAGGTCCTCGTGATCCACAACCGGTACCGATCCGAGCAGCCGAGCGGCGAGAACAACGTCGTCGACCAGGAGACCGCGCTGCTGGCCGAGGCGGGGCACGAGGTGGACCTGTTCGAGCGGCGCAGCGACGACATCGCGGAAATGTCGCTGCCGCGCAAGGCCGTCGTCCCGCTGCAGGTGCCGTGGAACCGGGCGGTGCGCGCGGAGCTGGCCCGGCGCCTCGCCGACGACCGGCCGGACGTCGTCCACATCCACAACACGTTCCCGCTGCTTTCGCCGTCCGTGCTGGCCGCGTGCGCGGACGCCGGGGTGCCGACGGTCGCGACCGTGCACAACTACACCCAGATCTGCCCGCCCGGCACGCTGTACCGCGAGGGCTACATCTGCACCGACTGCGTTGGACGCAAGCCGATCCCGGCGGTGCGGCATGGGTGCTACCGCGGTTCGGGGCTCGCCACCGTGCCGATGGCGGCGAGCATGGTGCTGAACCGCAAGCGCTGGTGGTCCGGTGTCTCGAAGTTCTTCTGCATCTCGAAGGCGCAACGCGAGATCCTGATCGCCGCCGGGATGCCCGCCGACCGGCTCGCGGTGAAGTACAACTACGTCATCGACCCTGGCAAGACACGCAGGGGCGCGGGGGAGCACCTGCTTTTCCTCGGCAGGATCACCGAGGAAAAGGGCATCGGACTGCTGATGAAGGCGTGGGATCGGCTCGTCGCGGCGGGCGGTCCGCTGCCGCCGCTGGTGATCGCCGGCACCGGCCCGATGCAGGACGAGGTCGCGCGCTGGGCCCACGGCCGCGACGACGTCCGCTACGTCGGCCTTCAGTCCAAAGTGGAGTGTCAAGACCTGATCGCCCGCTCCAACGCCGTCATCGCCCCGTCCGAATGGCTGGAGGCGTTCGGGCTGGTCGTGGTCGAGGCGATGGCCGCCGGCGTCCCCACCGTCGCCGCCGCGCACGGCGCCTTCCGCGAGCTCGTCGAGGACGGCGTCACCGGCCTGCTGCACGAACCCGGCGACGCCGAGTCCCTCGCGGCTCGCTTGCGGGAGATCGTCGGCGACGCCGAACGGAACCAGGAGATGGGCTGGGCGGCCAGGCTGGTGTACGAGCAGGAGTTCACGCCGAAGGTCGGCCTCGAACGGCTCGTCGGCGGCTACCAGGCCGCGATCGACGCGTGATCACCGGCCCGCCCGCGATCCCGCCGCGGGCGCGAATCCCGCTCTGGACCCTGGGCGCCTTCGGCTTCGTCGTCGCCCTCGTGCTCGGCTTGCGCTACGCCGGGACCTCGCACACCGCCGGGCTGGACGCCCTCGTGCTCCCCGTCGTCGACCGCGTCGAAGGCCCGCTCTGGTACCTGGCGACCGCCATCGACTTCGCGGGCGAACCGGTGGGCGCGGTCGTGGTGATCGCCCTGTTCGGCTGGCTGTGCCTGCGGCACCGGCGACAGCGGATCGCGATCCTCATGGTGGCGGCGAGCGGTGTGACGGTGGCGCTGACCACCGGACTGAAACCCCTGGTCGGCAGGCTGATCCACGGCGAGTTCCTCTCGTATCCGAGCGGGCACACGGCCTTCGCGGTGACCGTCGCGACCGTCGTGGGGTTGCTGGTGATCGACGTGCGGGGACTCGGGCCCGTCGGCGGGGCTCTGGTGCTGGTGGGGCTCGTCGCGTTCGCGGGGCTCGCGATGGGGTGGGCCGAGGTGGCGCTGGGGGCGCACTATCCGACGGACACCTTCGGAGGGTTCGGGGTCGCTGTCGCGGTGGTGCCGGTGGTGGGATGGACGGTGGATCGGCTCACGCGGCCTGTTTGACGTTCGGCCGCGGCCGCGCCTGCGCCGTCCGGAACGCGGCCTTCAGTTCACGTTCGACCTGCGCCGGCTCGGTTCGCAGACGGGACGGCAACGTCTGGAGCACGACGATCCCCGCGGCGACATAACGGGCGTTGCGCGCGACGGTGGCGCGATGACCGTCGAGGCCGGCGTGGTGGCGGCAGGAATCGATCTCCCAGGCGAAGGCGCACTCGTCGCACCAGAAGTCCGGGGTGGCGATGTAGTTCCCGTGCGCGTCGAAGATCGGGACGTTCCAGCGGCCCGGCGGGAGGCCGGATCTTCGCCAGAGCCGCCACGCGTCGGCCTCGGCGACCGATCTCGCTCCGGCCAGGAGCGGGGCCAGGGCTCGTCTGGGTAGCGCTGTTCCGGTTCGTCCCGCCTGGTCCAGTTCGCGGGTGAGCATTTCGGGGGTGCAGAAGCGGCGTTGGACGGACTCGGCCATCATCGCCTGGATCTCGTCTTCGTCGGTGAGTCTTCGGGCGGCGTCGATGACGGCTCGGGGGACGGGGGCGACGGGGAGGTCGCCGCGGAAGTGGGGGCGCGGCAGGCGGTGAGTCCGCTCTATTCGGGCGAACCCGGCGTCGGCCACGCCGCGATTCGCCGGTATGAGGACGTGGACTTCCTCCTGCTCAGGAACTCTTTCCAAGCCGTGTCGGCGAAGCGCCCATACGCCGGTGAGAACCGCGTCTCGCCGGGCATGGAGCAGCGCGGCGCGGACGCGATGCTCATCGGTCGGCGTGCCACTGCTGAGCAGGACGACTCCGGGCAGCAGTGTTCGCCAGGGGCCACCCGCCGCGCATCGACGGGAGATGGTCCGGCGTGGCACGCCGATCTCCTCGAGTTCGGACGCGCGGACCACCTCGGGATGGCCCGGGGCGGTGAGCAGGGGGTCGGTAGTCCAGCTTCCTCGTCGCACCGGAACATCGTGCAACGCCCTACCGACAATTCTCCCTCGCAGAGTGCATGAAAGTTCCTCTCATGAGAAAAAGCTGGTGACGATGTGGGAATTGGGACACTCAACGTCCCAATTCCCACATCGTCGCGCAGACTCCGCCCGCGAGTTCAGCACCCACCATCCCCAAAAGAGCTACAAGCATCCTGCAAGTAAGGAGACCCCTGCCACCCCGAAACCCCCACGGTCCGCGAAGTGTCATGAACGACGAACCGCCAATCACCCGCATAAGCGTTGTCATACCACCGGTTCTCCTGCCGGAAAGTGACAGCGTCCGAAACGGAGGAACCCCGATAAGGCGACCACTCCGGATAAGTCCCGAAGTTCGCCAAAAGCGCCATCCGCCCGCAATATCCCGAGCAGGAAGCTCCGTGGGAGAACTTGTTGCCGTGGATCGAAACCCGCTGGGTCTTCCACCGGCAGTCGTCATACAACGGACGCGACGAAATCGCCGGCGCGGAACAGGAAGAGACCGAAGGGACGAGAAGCGTGCAAGAGCCGGAGGACGTGTTCGCCGGGCTGTTGCAGAAGCGGTCCGCGTTCTCCCACAGGGTGATTCCGGACCAGTTGTCCTCGAAGACGTTGTCGGTGATCTCCACCAGCGAAGTCCGGGCCCGCACCCTCGGCTCGCCGCCGGATTCCGAGATGTACACCGTCCCGACCGGGAAATCGTCCCCGCGAGCAGCGAAGGCCCGGCCTTGCACGAGGGTGTTCCGCCGGAAGGTGTTCCCGCGGACCACGACGTTGTAGGAGATCTCGTAGAACAACGCCTCCGCCTCGTTGTCCTCGATCAGGTTGTCCTCGATGAGGAAGTCGTTGTTGTTCGTGTCCGCCCACAGTCCGGCGCCGTGGTTGTGATGCACCCAGTTGCCGCGGATGTCGGCGCCGTTCACGGCCCAGAATTTCGCGCCGCCGGTGCAGCCGCAGCCGGGTTCCTTCGTTTCCCAGTCGTCGGTGTTGTTGCCGGTGATCTCGTTGCCCTCGACGAGCAGCCCAGTGATCCCGTCGCCCGCCCGGTACGCGTTGATGCCGTACTGGCCGTTGTTCCTCAGGCAGTTACGGATGATCTGCTGACGCGGTCCCGCCATCATCGCGGCGCCGCGGTTGTCCTCGATCGTGTTGCCTTCGATGGTCCAGTGTTCCCCAGAGTCGTGGTTGACGACGCCCTGATCGCGTGGCGCCGCGAAACCGCGGATCGTGAGGCCGCGGATGACGACGTCGCGAGCCTGCTGAGTGAACGCGTAGCGGTTGACGCCGCCACCGTCCAGTACGGCACCGGGGGCGCCGAGGTAGGCGTTGCCATCCTTGGGGATGATCTGCCCGAACTCGTCCGGGCCCAGCGTGTGCTTGCCGTCGGTCAGCCAGAACGTCGTGCCGGCGGGGAGTTCGCGGGTTTTCGCGGAAAGGTCGTTTCCCGGGGAAACGACCACGGCGCCGTCCGGTTTCCCCGGGCTCACCGGCCCCGCGGCGCAGGCCGCGACAGGAGCCGCCGAGGCCGGGACGACTCCTGTCGCGAGCAGCAGCACCATTACGAGGAACGTCGGCATACTGAAAACGGTAAGCCAGTATGGACCGTCCCAGATGGACACTTACAGGTGAACCTTCAGCAGGTCACCGGCTCTCCGAAACCGCTGCACGCGTCCTGCAGATAGGGCGCCGCCTGCCATTGCGCCGCGGTCAGCCGCCGTGAGGTGTCGTGGGCGACGAACGTCCACGGCCCGTAGTACTGGTTGTCGTACCACCGGTTGTCCTGCCGGAAGGTGATCGCCTCCGAGATCACGGAACCCCGGTACGGCGACCAGGCCGGGAAGGTCCCGTAGTTCGAGAGCACCGCCATCCGCCCGCACAGGCCGAGACAGCCTTCCATCGCCGAGTCGAACTCGAAGGTGTTCTCGTGCACCGAAACGCGCTGGGTCTTCCAACGGCAGTCGCCGTACAGCGGCTCGGTCGCGATACCCGGATCGGAGCAGGCGGAAGTCGGGGAGACCAGCGCCGTGCAGGAGAGCGTGGAGGTGTTCGCCGGGCTGTTGCAGAACCGGTCGGCGTTCTCCCACAACGTGATCCCCGACCAGTTGTCGGAGAACATATTGCCCCGGATGTCGATCCGGCTGGTCCGGGCCGGCAGCCTCGGCTCGCCGCCCGATTCGCTGAGGTACACCGCCGCGACCGGGAAGTTGTCGCCCTTGGCGGCCCGTTTCCGGCCCTGCACCAGCGCGTTCCGGTTGAAGGTGTTCCCGATCAGCTCCAGGTTGTAGGAGATCTCGTAGAACAGGCCCTCGGACGCGTTGTCCTCGATCAGGTTGTCCTGGATGAGGAAATCGTTGTTGTTCGTGTCGGCCCAGAGCCCGACACCGTGGTTGTGGTGGACCCAGTTCCCGGTGACGTCGGCGCCGTTCACGGCCCAGAACTTCGCCCCGCCGCTGCAACCGCAGCCCGGGATCTTCGTCTCCCAGTCGCCGGTGTTGTTCCCGGTGATCTCGTTGCCTTCGACCACCAGGTTGCTCAGCCCGCCACCGAAGCGATAGGCGTTGATGCCGTACTGCCCGTTGTTCCGCAGGCAGTTCCCGATCACCCGCTGGCCGGAGCCGGTCATCATCGCGGCCCCGTCGTTGTCCTCGATGACGTTGCCTTCGATGGTCCAGCGTTCGCCCGAATCGTGGTTGACCACACCCTGGTCGCGTTCGGCGACGAAACCGCGGATGGTCAGCCCGCGGATCACCACGTCCTTGGCCGGCGTGGTGAAGGCCGCGCGGTTGATCCCGCGTCCGTTGAGCACGGCGCCGGGTGCGCCGAGGTAGACGTTGCCGTCCTTCGGCATCACCTGGCCGAACTGGTCGGAACTCAGCGTGTGCTCGCCCGGTGACAGCCAGAACGTGGTCCCCGGCGGGCTGAACCGGGTCCTGTCGGTCAGATCGGTGCCTGGATCGACGACCTGGGCGCCTTCCGGGGCGGAAGGGACGCCGACGGTCGTGCCGCACACCCCTCGAGCCGGCTCTTCGGACGCCACCGCTGTGTCCACTGTGTTCGATCCGGTGACCTGGAGCAGTAGTACGGACACTGCGGCGCAGAACACCCGCGTGCCGGTCGAGCGATATACGATCCCTGGGCTCATACCCTTCTCCGAAATACCGGCTTCACCGGACGGCCACCCAGCCACGGCGCCGGATCATCCGCGTCGAGCGCTTTGCGGTACACGAGGCAGGCCTGCGAGACCACTTCGACCGTCCGGTCGATGTCTTCTTCGGACAACGCGCTGCTGACCACGAACGACGGCCCGAGGACCCCGCCCGTGACCAGTTGCCGCAGGAACAACGTTCGGTAGTCCTGCGACGGGTTCTTTTCGGCGTCGAGCGTGGCGAAGACGAGGTTGCTCGCCCGGCCGCGCACGACGACGTGTTCCCCGACCCCGGCCGAGTCCGCGACTTCACGGACCCCGGCGGCGAGCCGGTCGCCGAGCGCGTGGAGCCGCGCGGCGATGCCTTCTTCGGTGTAGGTCTCCATGACCGCGATCGCGGCGGCCAGCGAATGCGTCTCGGCGCCGTGCGTGGTGGACAGCAGGAAGACGCGGTCCTCGCCGGTGCGCAGCCCGCCGAGCTCCATCAGGTCGCGTTTGCCGGCCAGCGCCGAGACGGCGAACCCGTTGCCGAGCGCCTTGCCGAACGTCGAGAGATCCGGCGTGACCCCGTAGAGCCCCTGCGCGCCCGCCTCCGACCAGCGGAAACCGGTGATCATCTCGTCGAAGATCAGCACACAGCCATACCGGTCGGCGAGTTCCCGCAGGCCGACGAGGTAACCGGCGGGCGGTTCGAGCTGGGTCGACGCCTCCAGGATCAGGCACGCGACCTGGCCCGCGTTGTCCCGCAGCAGCTGTTCCACCGCCGGGAGGTCGCCGTACGGGAACGACACGGTGAGATCGGTGATCGCGTCCGGGATACCCGAAGACATCGCGGTGGTGCCGATGAACCAGTCGTCGATGGAGAAGAACGCGTGGTCGCGGCAGATCGCCACCAGCGGCCTGCCGGTGGCCGCCCTGGTGAGTTTGACCGCGGCCGTGGTGGCGTCCGAGCCGTTCTTGGCGAACTTGACCATCTCGGCGGTCGGCACGGTTTCGAGGAACTTCGTCGCCGCCCGTTCCTCCACAATGGACGGACGGGCGAAGTTGGCGCCCCGGTCGATCTCGCGGTGGGCGGCTTCGGTCACCCTCGGGTGCACGTGCCCGAGGCTGACCGCGCGCAGCCCCGAGCCGTACTCGATGTATTCGTTCCCGTCGACGTCCCAGACGTGCGCGCCGAGCCCGTGCGAGATGACCGGTGCCAGATTCTCCGGATACTGGTCGTCGCCCTTGGCGTAGGTGTGCGCCCCGCCGGGGATCATGGCGTGGAGGCGCTCGTTGGCCCGCATGGATTTGGGCAGCTGACGGGTCATGCTCTCACCTCGTGTTCTGTAATACGGCGGAAAGCGGGAGCGCGGATCGATCCCGCTCCGACATGAGCGCCACCGGAAGCGGCCACGGGATCGCCAGTTCCGGGTCGTCGTAAGCGATCGCGACGTCCTCCGCCGGATCGTGCGCGCGGTCGATCCGGTAGGAGACGTCGGCGTACTCGGTGAGCGCCTGGAATCCGTGCGCGCACCCGGCCGGGATGTACAGCGACACCTGCGTCTCCCCGGACAGTTCGAACGTCTCCTTGCCGAGGTACGTCGGCGAATCCGGCCTCAGGTCGACGACGACGTCGAACACGGCGCCCCACGAGCACCGCACCAGCTTCGCCTCGCCGAGCCCCGAACGAAGGTGCATCCCGCGCAGCACCCCCTTGCGGGAGCGGGAAACACTGTCCTGGAGGAAACCGTTCGGGTCGATCCCGGCCGAGCGGACGACGTCGGCGTCGAAAGTGCGGCTGAAGAAGCCGCGTTCGTCGGCGTGCGGGGTCGGCTCGAACAGGTACGCGCCCGCGATGGCGGGCACTTCGATCACCTTCATCGGACTCCCATCGGCAGGAGGGCGGCCGACAGCGCGGCGAACTGTTCGTCCAGCAGCCGCGTCTGCTCCGCGCCTCGTTTCGCGACGATCCCGGTCAGTTCGCCCGCCCTGGATTCGAGTTCGGTGAACTGGCGCACCAGTGCGTCGAAGTCGATCTCCTTGGCGGACAGGCAGAACTCGCCGAGTCCCAGCGCGGTCATGAGCACTTCGTTCTTGCCGGCGTACCCGATGGACAACGTCGGTTTCGCCAGCTTCAGCGCGCACAGGACGTTGTGGTACCGGGTGGCGACGACGGTCTCGACCGCCGACATCGCCCGCATCACCTCGTCCAAGGTGGCCGTGTCGGCGGCGGCGATCAGCGGGGATTCCAGTTCCCGCATGATCTCGTCGACGACCCGCGCGTCGGCCCGGTCGCCGATGAACAGCCGCACCGGGCGGCCGTCGGCGACCAGCCGAGCCACGAACCGGGTCATCTTGTCCACATAGGACTCGTAGATCTCGGCGGCCCGGTGCCGGTCGTCGTTCCCGCCGTGGTACGCCATCACCCCGACCCCGACGGACCGCGGCAGCACCGCTTCCGAAGGCGCGCTGAGGGCGAAGGCGAGGTCGGGGTACACGCGGTCGTTCGTGACGTCGACGCCCATCGTGCGCATCGCGTCGCGTGACGGCTCGTCCCGATAGGACCGGAACGTCGCGAGCCGCGCTGCCCACCCGATCACGGACCTGGTGACCCGGTGCGTGCTCACGCTGGCGCCGACGCTCACCAGCGCCACCTTGGTGCCGACCAGGCGGCCGGAAACCGAAAGCAGCAGCAGCGCGTACGGGAAACCCCAGGGACGCAAGGGAAGGGTGGATTCGAGGACCCCCATCCCCGGCACGATCACCACGTCTTGGCGCCGCACCCACGCGGCCGTGCGGAAGATGTCGACGAGTTTCCCGAAACCCTTCATGGCGATGGACAGCGGTCCCGATGCCGTTCGGTACTCGCCCTCGTACCAGTTCAACGCGGTCGTTTCGAGTCCGTGGCGCGACGCGACGATTTCCGGACCGCCGCACATCACGCTGAGCGCGGCGCCCGGATGCTCCGCGCGCAAATACCCGAGAACCGCCTCGAAGGAACCGTCGTTGCCGAGGTTCCCTGATCCGAGGAGCCCGAACAGCCCGATTCTCACGGGCGAGGTCAAGGGACTCGTCCCTCCTGGCCTGCGACGACCGAGGCCACGGACACTTCACGGGGGCCCAATTCGGCCTCGGCCTGGACGGGCATCCGCCCCATCGCCGGGTTCCCCGCCCGGTTGAACATCCATTGCCGCAGGTAGCGGAAGCATTCGCGCTTCTCCGCGCCGGAGATCGGCGCGTTGCGGATCGCCTTGACGTAGCCGAGCACGTATTCGCCGAGCAGCCGGACCATCGGGTGGCGCAGCTTGTCGGCCCGTTTCGGGTCGAGGTTGGCGGCCCGCCTGCGCACGGTCGGGTGCTCGTGTTCGGAACGGCCGGGGTGGTCGCGCCGGAAGTACAGCCAGTCGGGAACCTGGTGGAACGGGCCGTGCAGGGCCAGCTCGGAGATGATCGTGCGGTCCGCGTGGTGGTAGCTGTCCAGTGGCGCGACCCGGCGCAGCACCTCGGTGCGGATGACCGCGCCGTCGTCGTCGCCGCCGGGTGCGAACAGCGTGCTGCGGAAGCGTTCCGCGGCGTGCGGCGAGACCGTGTTGAGCGGGTACTCCAGTGCCTGCGTGACGACGGCCTTCTCGTCGATCATCGCCGTCCACGAATGCGAAAGGACGAACTCGGGATGCTCGTCGAGCGCCTCGATACAGCGTTCCAGCAGGTCACGCGCGTAGAGGTCGTCGTCGGACGCCCATTTGAACAGTTCGCCGCGGGCGACGTCGACACAGTAGTTGTGGTTGGGCGCGCAGCCGATGTTCACCGGCTGGCGGACATAGCGGACGCGCGAATCCTGCTTCGCGTACTCGCGGCCGATCTCTTCGGTGCGGTCCGAGGACGCGTTGTCCGAAATGATCAGCTCGAAGTTCTCGTAGCTTTGGCCGAGGAGTGCGTCCAGCGATTCGGCGAGGTAGTCCTCGCCGTTGTAGACCGGGAGCCCGATGCTCAGCCGAGGAGCGGTGCTCATGACGTCCTCATTTCTTCCTTCTCCGAAGTCAGATGCTCTTTGAGAGCGGAGTGGAGCTGAAGCCACCACACCGCCGACCCGCTGGTGATCGCCAACGCGACCCCCCAAGCGGATCCGGACGCCCCGGCCAAGAAGGCGCCTATGAGCCCGAAACCGACGTAGCCGGCCGAGTTGATCAGCTGGGCGCGAAGGCTCCTTTTCGCAGCGCCGAGCGCACGCAATCCGGCGGCCGCCCCCGTGTTGAATCCCGCCGCGGCGATACCGATGGTCACCGGGAGGATCAGTTCGGAGGCGGGATCCCACACGTCGCCGAGGACGAACCGGCCGGCGTCGTGGGGTACCAGAAGCAAGGCGAGACCCCAGAGCAGGGCCGCGGCCGCCTGGCCCGCGCCGAGCACGGCGCAGAAGTGACGGAGGCGGTGCGGGGCCCGTTGGAGCACCCGAGCGCCTTCCGCCACCGTGACCAGGGAAAGTCCCATCAGAAGCGCGAAGAACGGTCCGAGCAGCAGTTCGGCGCCGCGGACCGCGCCGACGCTCGTGAGCCCGGCGATCGCGCCGAGCCCGTACATCCGCAGCTGTGTCGAGCCGCTGTTGCTGACGTTTTCGATCAGGTAGCGGGTGCCGAGGTCGCGGTGGTGTTTGAGCCAGTCGAGCGTGCCGCGCGGATCCGGCCGGACCCCGGCCTGCAGGCAGCCGTAGCCGGCGGCGACCGCGCCGGACAGGCCCCACGCCAGGATGAACGCGACGACCGTGTCGAACCACTGGTGCGCGATGAACAGCGCCGGGATCAGGGCGACACCCCAGACGACGTCGTTGACGAACGCTTTCTTCCCGTGCCCCGCGGCGAAGAAGGTGAACCGCCACGCGTCCTGCAGCAGCAGCGTGGGGATGACCACGCCGAGCGCGATGAACGCGCCGCCGATGGGGCCACCAACCACGAGACCGGCGCCCACACTGATGGCACCGGCGACGACACCCGCGGAAAGCGCCGTCCCGGTCGCCTTCGCGGTCGCCGTCCGCCAGGTCTCGGTGGGTACCCCGGAGAACCGCACCATCAGCGGATCCGTCGTCAGCCCGCGCGAAAGGTTGAGCACCACGCCGTAGCTGACCCAGGCGAGGCTGAACATGCCGAAGGCGAACGTGCCGAGCGAGCGCGCCACGAACAGCCCGACCACGAAGTTGGTGATACTGGAAACGGCCTGGTCGCCGAGGCCCCAGCTGAGCCGTCCGGCCATGGCCCGGACGGCTTGGGAACGCAGAAGTGATCGCATGGGGCCTCTTAATCCTTGAGCAATCCGGCGTCGTGCAGCGCCCGAGCGGCGGCGACGACGGAATCGAACGGCAGCCCGGACCGCTCGGCGACGTCGAGCAGGCTGTGCTCGCCGTCCGAGAGGTTGAGCACCCAGAGCATGGCCATCTGGGCTTGTTTGGCGTCGCTTCGCCCGCCGAGCGAGTCGTACAGCCCGCGCTTGCCGAGTTGCGGCTCGCCGTAGGGGCTGAGGTTGACGTAGCTGCGGTTGCGGTCGAGGACGGCGAAGGTGTCCTTCAAGGTCTGAAGGGTTTCCTCCATGGCCTCCGTGGACACGAAATCGAGGTTGTCGGCCGACGTGTGGTACTCGGGATAGCCCGCGTACGGCGTCCTGGTCAGCGAGCCGACACCCAGGTTGAAGCCGGGGGAGCAGAACTGACGCTCGTCGTAGCCGTACGGCGAGAAGTCCACGATCTTGTGCGCGCGATCGGCCAGGACGTACGCGAGCACGCGGTCGATCTCGGCGTCGCCCCGGCGGCTTCGCTTGTAGGTCAACGATCCCGGGTCACCGGCGCACGCCAGCACGAGCCCCGCCTTGATCCGGCCGACGCGGTCGTTGTTGCGCGCGAGCCAGGTGATGGCGCCGATCGTGCCGGGCATGAACAGGAACCGGTACGTGTAGTGGGGCTTCTCCAGTGTCTGTGCGAACGCGGCGGCGATCGCGATCCCGGCGACGTTGTCGTTCGCCAGCGACGGATGGCAGGTGTGGCAGGAGATGATCACCTCGTCGGTGACCTCGCCCGGCACGACGTGCTCGGCGTAGGTGAGGCTTCCGTCGGCCAGCGTGGAGTCGATGCGGACCTCGTACTCGCCGTCCGGCATCGCGTCGAGTGCTTCCTGCGCCAGGCAGAAACCCCAGGTCGGCGAGTAGTAGCTGGTCCGATATGGCACCCAGGACGGCCGGTCGGGCAGGGTGTGCAGGTGTTCGCGCAGCTCGCTGAGCGGCATCTTCCGCGACACCGGGACGCTGTAGCCGACGACGTGCAGGTTCGACTCCTGGAAGTCGACCACGCGGCGGCCGGTGGCGTCCTTGATGTACGCGTCGCGGATGTTCCATTCCCGCGGCACCGTCCAGTCCAGTACCTGGGTGCCGGTGGGCACCTCGTGGATCTCCAGCGGGACGTGCTCGCCGACGATCTCCAGCGTGCGGCGGACGCCGTCGCCGGTGATGCTGCGGCACAGCGGATACAGGCGCTCGACCAGCCTTCGCAGGTCGGCGCCCGTGTCCAGGTCCCTGTTCGACATCAGCGTCGCCGGAGGGTGTCGTCGAGTTCGCCGGCCGCGGTGCGGTCCTGCAGGCGTGCCAGCCGGGTGAACAGGCGCTGGAAGCCGTGTTCGGTGAGGCCGTGGGTCTTGTAGGCCTCGATCAGTTCGAGCGCGCCGTCCTTGACCGACCAGTCGCAGTCGAAACCGGGGATCGCCGCGCGGAACCGGGAGAAGTCGACCCGGTACGAACGCGGATCCGCGCCCGCCTCGCCGGTGATCCGCAGCGTCGAGCCGGGAACGGCCTCGACGACCTCTTCGGCGATCTCGGCGACGGTCACGTTGTTGCGTTCGGTGCCGATGTTGAACGCCTTGCCGTGCACGGCTTCCTTCGGTGCCACCAGCGTGGCGGCGAAGGCCCGCGCGATGTCCTTGGCGTGCACCAGCGGCCGCCACGGCGTGCCGTCGGAGAGCACCAGCACCTCGCCGGAGAGGTGCGCGTGGGCGGTCAGGTTGTTGAGCACGATGTCGCCGCGCAGCCGGGGCGAGAACCCGAACGCGGTCGCGTTCCGCATGTACACCGGGCTGAAGTCATCGTCGGCGAGTTCCTGGACGTCGTCCTCCACCCGCACCTTCGACTCGGCGTACGGCGTCACCGGGCGCAGCGGCGCGTCCTCGTCGACGAGGCCGTCGCCGCCCGAAGCGCCGTACACCGAGCACGTCGAGGCGTAGAGGTACCGCTTGACCCCGGCGTCCTTCGCCAGCTTCGCGAGCTTGACCGAAGCGTGGTGGTTGATGTCGTAGGTCAGCTCCGGCGCCAGCGAGCCGAGCGGGTCGTTGGACAGCGCGCCGAGGTGGATCACCGCGTCCACCCCGGCCACGTGCTCGGCCGTGACGTCACGAAGGTCGACCTCGAAGCCTTCGGGGTCTTCGGGCTTCGGGCCCAGGACGCAGGTGTCGTAGAGACCGGAGTCGAGGCCGATCACCTCGTGGCCTTCGGCGGCCAGAACCGGGGCCATCACCGTGCCCAGGTAGCCCTTGTGCCCGGTCAGCAGCACACGCATGGCTTTCAGCCTTTCGGAGTGAGGTCGAGCGTCAGTTTCTTGAGGTCGAAGGCCTCGGCATAGCGCTGCCCGCATTCGATACCGCGAATGCGGGCGAGGCCGAGGAAGGCTTCCCGGTCGTACCAGGGCCGGTGCCGCTGGGAGGCGTAATGCTCCTGCAGCAGGCGGACCTTCTCCTCGGCGCGCTCGGGCGAAAGCGGCACGTACGCGGTGGGTTTGCCGAGGTCGCCGTCCCATTTCGCGATCTCGTACTCCAGCTGGAGATGGGTGCGGAACACCGTCGGCACCAGCTTCGCCAGGCCGCGGTGGTCCTGGTGCGCGTCGGCCGTGCGCGGGGAGAGCACGAGGTCCGGGTCGGTACGGCGGCGCAGCTCCTCCAGCCCGTTCTTGGCCTCTTCCCAGTGCGCGGGGAACCGGCCGTCGGGCAGTTTGAGCACGGTGAGTTCGACGTCGGCGCCCGGGCAGAAGGCCGCGAGCGCGGCGCGTTCCTCGGACTCCCGCTCGGTGCCGCCGCCGGAAAGGACGAGGGCGTCCACGCGGACACCCGGGTTGGCGGCGCAGATCGTCAGCAACGTCCCGCCCGCCCCGATGGCGATGTCGTCACAGTGCGCGCCGAGCGCGACGATCCGCCGGACGCCGCCGGTGCCGAGCTCGATCACGCCGTGCTCGCCGCTTCGCGTTCCCAGCGCGCCCACGGACGGTCTCCGTGCGCGTACGCGTCGTCCAGCTGGACGCGTTCCTTGACCGTGTCGGTCGGCTTCCAGAACCCGCGGTAGGGGTACGCGAGCAGCTTGCCCCGTTTGGCGAGCTCGCCGCAGCCGTCGGCCACCAGATCGCCGCCCTCGGGGATGTGGTCGAAGATCTCCTGGCGCAGCACGAAGTACCCGCCGTTCTCCCACAGCGGCATCTCGCTGACCGGGGTCAGCGCGCCGATCCGGCCGTCCTCGCCCATTTCGACGCAGTGGAACGACGACTGCGGCGGCACGACCATCATCGACGCGCCGGCGTCGGATTCGGTGAACCGCTCGATCATCTCCGGCAAGGGCGCGTCGGTGAGGACGTCGGCGTAGTTGGCGAGGAACATCTCGTCGCCTTCGAGGTACGGGCGCACCCGGCGCAGCCGCTCGCCGATGGCCGATTCGAGCCCGGTCTGCACGAAGGTGATCGACCAGTCCGCGATGTCGGTCGACAGCAGTTCGGCCTTGCCGTTGCGGAGGACGAAATCGTTGGAGGTGGTCTCCTGGTAGTTGAGGAAGAACTCCTTGATGTGGTGCGCGCCGTAGCCGAGACAGAGGATGAACTCGGTGTGCCCGAAATGCGCGTAGTACCGCATCACGTGCCAGATCAGGGGTCTGGGGCCGACCATGGCCATCGGCTTCGGCACGTCGGACGCGTCACCGTTGCGCATCCGCATGCCGTAGCCGCCGCAGAAGAGGACTACCTTCACGACTTCACCTCGACGATTTCCAGGTGCGGGATGGGGAAGACCAGCTTCCCGCCCCATTCGTCCACAAAGGACAATTGGGCGGTCAGTTCCTTCCGGAGGTTCCACGGAAGGACGAGCACGTAATCGGGCCGGTCCGCTTCGATGCGCTCCGGCGGCAGGATCGGGATCCGGGTGCCGGGGGTGAACCGGCCGTGCTTGTACGGGTTGCGGTCGACGGTGTACCGCAGCACGTCCGGGCGGATACCGCAGTGGTTCAGCAGCGTGTTGCCCTTGCCCGGCGCGCCGTAACCGACGACGGTCTTGCCTTCGAGCGCGGCGTCGGTGAGGAACTTGTTCAGCTCGAGCCGGACCTTGGTGACCCGCTCGGAGAATTCGGTGTAGCCGGACATTTCGTGCAGCCCGGCCGCCTTCTCGGCGTCGAGGACCCGCGTCATCCGCTCGCTCGGCTCACCGGCGACGGCGTCCGGGCGCGCCCACAGCCGGATCGAACCGCCGTGCGTGGGCAGGAGCTCGACGTCCACAACGGACAATCCGCCGCGCGCGAGGGCCAGGCGCGCGGATTCCACCGTGTAGTACTGGAAGTGCTCGTGATAGATCGTGTCGTACTGGTTCTCCTGGATCAGCGTCAGCAGGTGCTGGACCTCGATGCTGACCCAGCCGTCATCGGCGACCAGGGCGCGGAGCCCGTGCGTGAACCCGATGATGTCCGGAATGTGCGCGTAAACGTTGTTCGCCACGACGAGGTCGGCGGGACCGTGGTCCTCGCGGACCTCGCGTCCGGTCTCGGGGCTGAGGAAGGCGGTCTTCGTCGGCACCCCGGCGTCACGCGCGGCTTGGCCCACGTTCACCGAAGGTTCCACGCCGAGACAGCGGATCTGCTGTGCCACAACGTGTTTGAGGAGATAACCGTCGTTGCTGGCGACCTCGACCACGAACGAGGACTCGTCGAGCCCCAGCCGCCCGACGGCGCCGTCGACGAACGTCTTGGCGTGTTCGACCCAGGAGGCGGAATACGACGAGAAGTACGCGTATTCGGTGAAAGTCTCTTCCGGGGTGATCAGCGGCGGGATCTGGGCGAGCCAGCATTCGGTGCAGACCCGCAGGTGCAGGGGGTACGTCGGCTCCGGCTCCGCCAGCTGTTCCGCGGTCAGGAATCGTTCGCACGGCGGCGTCGCCCCGAGGTCGACGACACTGGCGAGATGGGCCGAGCCGCAGAGTCGGCAGGTGGTCATCGAGAGGCTCCTTGGCTCGCGTCACGTATCCCAGACGTCGGCACCTCGGGTCGCCTCGTTACATGCCTCCCAGTGGTCTCACGCTTCCGTCTCACAACCGAAACCTGGCGTCTCGGCCATCGGCGCAGACGTCTCCGCCATCCGGGCGCGGGCAACCCCGGCGGATCGCGTTTAGCCCGCTAAACGCGACGCGCCAGGCCCCGCCCGGATCGCGGGTTTGGGGGGTAAAGCGCCGCGCCCCGCCCCCCCCGCCCGGGGGGGGGGGCCCGCGCGACCCGGGTGGTAGG
>NZ_JBHXIB010000074.1:0-32402 GCF_042723975.1 Amycolatopsis sp. NPDC058340
GTTTTCGCGGGCGGGGGGTGGGGGGGGGTTTTGGTTTGGCCTCCGCCGTTTACCCCCCGTCCTTGCCACTCACGAGACCCGGCACCTCAGGCCCGGTCGATGACCGCCTTGAGGAATCGCCGCGTCCGGTCGTGGTCCGGATCGTTGAACAGCTTGTCCGGCGTCGCGTCCTCCAGCACCTGCCCCTGGTCGAACATCATCACCCGATCCGAAACGTCCCGCGCGAACTGCATTTCGTGCGTGACACAGAGGATCGTGATGTCGGTGGACGTCGCGATCTCGCGCAGCACGCGCAGGACGTCGGCCACCAGTTCCGGGTCGAGCGCCGAAGTCACCTCGTCCAGCAGCAGCACGTCCGGCCGCATCGCGAGCGCGCGGGCGATCGCGACGCGCTGCTGCTGGCCGCCGGAAAGCCGGGTGGGGTGCTCGTCCTTCTTGTCCGTGAGCCCCACCATCTCCAGCAGTTCGACGGCCCGCGCCTCGGCCTCGTCCCTGGGGACGCCGAGCGAATGGATCGGCGCCTCGGTGATGTTGCGCAACACGTTCATGTTCGGGAACAGGTTGAACTGCTGGAACACCATCCCGATCCGCTTGCGCGCCTCCCGCAGGTACTTCTCGTCCGCGGGCACCAGCTTTTCGCCGCGCTTCATATGGCTCAGGTAGTCGCCACAGACCTCGATGGTGCCGCCGTCGACCTTCTCCAGCGTCATCAACAGCCGCAGGATCGTCGTCTTCCCGGATCCGCTCGGCCCGATCAGCGAGACGAACTCCCCTGGCGCCACGGTGAAATCGAGGTCCCGCAGCACGACGTGGTCGCCATAGGACTTGACCACCTGCGAGAACCGGATCATCGGGGAATCAACTGTGGGCGGCACGTCGCTCCAACCTTCTCACCAGAATCGAAGCCGGCAGGCTCACCAGCAGGAACAGCACCCCGGCCAGGGTGTACGGCTCGGTGACGCGGAACGTGTCGGCGCCGACCTCCTTCGCCCTCGCCAGGACGTCGACGACGCCGATCGCCAGCAGCAGCGGGGTTTCCTTGAACATCGAGATCGTGTAGTTGCCGAGCGCGGGCAGCACCCGCGGCACCGCTTGCGGCAGGACCACGGCGGTCCATACCCGCGACCTCGGCAGGTTCAGCGCGGTCGTGGCCTCCCACTGTCCTTTCGGGACCGCTTCGATCCCGGCACGGTAGACCTCGGCGGCATAGGTCGCGTAATGCACGCCGAGCGCGATGACACCGGTGGTGAACGGGGACAACGTCATCCCGCCCACCGGCTGGATCACGTAGTAGAGCACGAACACCTGGATCAGCAAGGGCGTGCTGCGGACGAACTCGATGAACAGCAGGACCGCTTGGGACAGCACGGGAATCCCCGTCCGGCGGATCAGCGCGAACACCAGGCCGAGCGCGTACGCGACCACCGAGGCCAGCAAGGTGATCTCGACGGTGACGAGCAGCCCTTCCAGCAGAAGGGGAACCGAGTTCGCGGCGGATTCCCAGCTCCAGTCCATCACACACCTCCCGCGGTCGCCGTCATCTTGGCCGGGGCCCGGCCGAGCCGCCGCGCGGCGATCCGTTCCAGCAGCCGCATCCCGCTGGTGATCAGCAACGCGAGCAGGAGGTAGAGCACCAGTTCGGTGCCGTAGATCCAGCCGAGCTCGGCGCCGAACACCGGCCGCAGCAGTTCACCTTGACGCGCCATCTCCGGGACGGCGATGAACGACAGCAACGCGGTGCTCTTCAGCAACTGGATGAAGAGATTGTTGAACGGTGGCAGCATTTCCGCGAACGCCTGCGGCAGGATCACCCGCCGCATCCGCTGCGCGGGCGTCAGGTTGAGCGCGACGGCGCCTTCGAACTGCGCGCGAGGGACCGAGTTCACCGCGCCGCGGACGATTTCCGCGCCGTAGGCCCCATGGTTGAGGCCCAGCACCAGGATTCCGGCGAACATCGGCACCAGCTGGAAACCGACCAGCACCGGGAGCACGAAGTACAGCCAGAACAGCTGGACGACTTCCGAAGTGCCGCGGAAGATCTCGACGTAGACACGGGAAATCCCCCGCACCACCCGGGACGGCGAGCCCAGCGCGAGCCCGGCGATCAGGGAGAGCACCACGGTGAGCGCGATCCCGCCGGCGGCGGCGGTGACGGTCGCGGTCAGTCCACTGAGGACGGTCGTGATGATATGCGATACCGACGACGACATGACGTCAGCCCCACCTACACCGCGCAGAGTTTCTCGGTGGTGACGTCGGCCTTCGGCAGGTTGTCCGCCGAGAACCCGAACGGCGTCACGATCTTGGTCCATTCGCCGCTGTCGTGCAGCTTCTTGAGCTCGGCGTTGAAGGCCTCACGCAACGGGTTGTCGTCCTTGCGGAAGACGAACGCGCCGGCGGAGACGACCGGTTTGCCGTCCTTGATCGGGTCGAAGCCCGGCGTCACCTCCGCCGCGGCGCCCGGGCTCTTCGCCAGGACGTCCTTGAGGGAGATGTCGGTGAGCGCGGCGCAGTAGACACGGCCGTCGGTGACCGCGCGGAGCATGTTGTCCTGTGAGTCGAGGGTGACGATCTGGTCCTCGGCGACGCCGGAGTCGGTGGCGTACCCCTTCTCCACGGCCGCGGAGAGCACGGCGACCTTGACCTTCTTGGCCGCGATGTCCTCGAACTTCAGCACCTGCTGCGGATTTCCCTTGGGTACCAGCAAAGCGGTGAGCGCCGAGTAGTCGGGGATCGAGAAGGCCGCCGCGTCGCACCGTTCCTTCTTGATGTTCATCCCGGCCGCGACGACGTCGTACTTCCTGGCGTTGAGCGCGGGGATCAGCTGGTCGAAGGAGACCGCTTCGGCTTCCACGTTGTCGATGCCCATGGCCTTGAAGACGGCACGGGCGACCTCGGGCGCCTCGCCGGTGACCTTGCCGCTCTGGTCCGTGAAACCGTACGGCGCCTCGTTCGCGATCCCGATCTTGATCTTCTTCGCGTCCTTGGCGGCCTGCAGCGCGTCCCCGGAAGACGTCGACGTGCACGCGGACAACAGCACCGGACCGCCGATCGTCACCGCGCCCAGAACCGCTGACCGCCGGAAGAACTCCCGCCTCGACCATTCGCCGTGCACCATCGCGGCACCTCTTTTCGATTAATCGGTTTAATCGAAACGTAGGTGGGTACCCATGCGTGAGCAGTGTGAGCGGGTGGCGAACCACCCGCTGTTACGCGACCGAGATTTACGGTGACTTTATGTGCTCAGACCGTGGCGCTCGCGTACCAATCCGACAATCCCGTCCATGATGTCGGTGAGTTCGTAGTCCTTCGGGGTGAACACGCGCGCGATTCCCCGCTCCAGCAGGAGCTTCTCGTCGTCGGGCGGGATGATGCCGCCGACGATGACCGGGATGTCGCCCGCGCCCGCGGCCCTCAGGCCGTCCACGACCTGCGGCACGACCTCGAGGTGCGAACCCGAGAGCACCGAAAGCCCGACCACGTGCACGCCTTCCTGGACGGCCGCCGCGACGATCTGTTCCGGCGTGAGCCGGATGCCCTGGTACACCACCTCGAAGCCGACGTCACGCGCCCGCACGGCCACCTGCTCGGCACCGTTGGAATGCCCGTCGAGACCGGGTTTGCCGACCAGGATCCGCAGCCGCTCGCCGATCTCGGTGTTCGTCGCCTTGATCCGGTCACGGACGCGGCGGATCTCCTCGTTGCCCTCGCCCGCGGCCGCCGACGCGGAAACCCCGGTGGGAGCACGGTATTCGCCGAACACCTCGCGCAGCGCACCCGACCATTCACCGGTGGTGACCCCGGCGCGGGCACACTCGATGGTGGCTTCGAACAGGTTCCGCGAGGTCTTCGCGACGGTCTTCAGCTTCTCCAGCGCCGACTCGACGGCCGCGTTGTCGCGATGCGTCCGCCATTCCTCGATCGCGGTGACCGCCTGCTTCTCGACGGCGGGGTCGATCGTCTCGATCGCCTTCGCGCCTTCGGCTTGCAGCGGGGACGGCTCGGTGGTCTCGAACTTGTTGACCCCGACCAGGATCCGCTCACCGTTCTCCATGCCGCGCCGGTACTCCGCGAGCGAGGCGACGAGCTGCGACTTCATGTAGCCACTCTCGACGGCCGCCACCGCTCCGCCGAGATCCTGCACCCGCGCGATCTCCTCGCGCGCGCCCGTCATGATCTCGTCGACCTTGGCCTGGATGACGTGCGAGCCGTCGAAGATGTCCTCGTACTCCAGCAGATCGGTCTCGAACGCCAGCACCTGCTGCATCCGCAGCGCCCACTGCTGATCCCACGGCCGGGGCAGGCCGAGCGCCTCGTTCCACGCGGGCAGCTGGATCGCGCGGGCCCTGGCACCACGGGAAAGGGAGACCGCGAGCATCTCCAGCACGATGCGCTGGACGTTGTTCTCCGGCTGTGCCTCGGTCAGGCCCAGCGAGTTGACCTGCACGCCGTAGCGCAGCCGCCGCGCCTTCGGATCCGTGACGCCGTAACGATCCCGGGTGATCTCGTCCCAGAGCGCGGTGAACGCGCGCATCTTCGACATCTCTTCGACGAACCGCACGCCCGCGTTGACGAAGAACGAGATCCGGGCGACGACCTTGGCCATGTCGGCCTGCTCGACCTGGCCGGAATCGCGGACCGCGTCGAGGACGGCGATGGCGGTGCACAACGCGTACGCGACCTCTTGCGTCGGCGTCGCACCGGCTTCCTGCAGGTGGTAGCTGCAGATGTTGATCGGGTTCCACTTCGGCACGTGGTGCACGGTCCACGCGATCATGTCGGTGATCAGGCGGAGGCTCGGGCCCGGCGGGAAGATGTAGGTGCCGCGGGAAAGGTATTCCTTGATGATGTCGTTCTGCGTGGTGCCGGTGAGCTTCGCCAGCACCTCGTCCACGTCGCGGCCCTCGGCTTCGGCCTGCTCACGCGCCACGGAGACGTAGAGCGCCAGCAGCCACATGGCGGGCGCGTTGATCGTCATCGACGTGTTGGCCTCGGCGAGCGGGATCCCGTCGAAGAGGCGCCGCATGTCGCCGATATGCGACACCGGGACGCCGACCTTGCCGACCTCGCCCTTGGACAACTGGTGATCCGGGTCGTACCCGGTCTGCGTCGGCAGATCGAAGGCGACCGAGAGGCCCGTCTGCCCCTTCGCGAGGTTACGGCGGTACAGCTCGTTGGACGCGGCCGCGGACGAGTGACCCGCGTAGGTCCGCATCACCCAGGGGCGGTCCCGTTCACGGTCCGTGGGATAGGGCACGGCATACCTCCGGCGCTGGACGACCGTCTGAGTGTACCGGCCGGTAACATGAGGCGCGCAGTTGAATCGGACACAGTCGGGTCATTCTTCCGGCGCTCGGACCGGATACGGAGCTTGAAGCCGGGTGGCTCCGCCATCGCCGGGCGACGTGCCGCTAAGGGTTCCGGTTTCGCGCCTCTTCGACGGCTTTCGCCAGCTTCTCCCGCACCTTCGCCACGTCGCTGACGCCCACCAGGATGACCGGCGGCTTCCGGTCCTTCCCCGTGCCGGCGCCGAAGTTCGCCGACGCCCACGCCAGCACGCCGAGCCTGCCGAAGGTGATCGTCCCGGTCTTGCCCGGCCCGGGGGTGACGACGGGATCCGCCAGCCCGGCCAGCGCCGCGGACTCCTCCTTGCGGCGGACGAGCGAACTGGTCGCGATGACCCGTCCGTCCGTCACGGCGTACGTGGTGGAGGCGAGCCTGAGGTAGCGGATCAGCGGCCTGCCGGCGAGATGCAGAACGCCCGCGACGGTGAGCACCACCCACGCGGCCGTGTGGAACGCCGTGTCGTGGTTGGCCGCGAAGAACACCGTGACGGCGCCGAGCCAGAGCAGGCCGACGGGGACGTTGAAGTAGTCGCCGGGATTGAAGAGGGGCCTGCGCACCGGCTGCCCGGCCCAGATGACCCGTTCGCCTGGAAGGAGGTCGATCTGCCCCTCATGCATGCCACGGCACACTACCCGTCCGGGGGACGCACGAGGAGTGTCCGTTCGTCGGTTGCCCATCGGGCCGAACGGACCTGGCGAGCCGTCGGTACAGGTCCTCGTGAGTGGCAAGGACGGTTCTAACCGTCCTTGCCACTCACGAGGCGGGGCTGCCCACCGCGACTGTGACCGAAATCCGCGAGACTCCCCCGAGCCCGGCGTCTAGCGTGGGTGACCGTGACGTGGAGTTCGTACAGCAGCTATCTGGTCATCGTCGTCCTGATCGTCCTCGCGCCGGGGCCGGACACGATGGTGATGCTCAAGAACTCGCTGTCCGGCGGCACCCGCGGCGGGTTCCTCGCCACGGCCGGGATCTTCGTGGCCAACGCCGTCCAGGGCACCGCCGCCGCGCTCGGCCTCGGCGTCGTGATCGCGCAGTCGCAGCCGGTGTTCGTGACGCTCAAATGGGTCGGCGCCGCGTATCTGGTCTTCCTCGGTTTCCAGGCGTTGCGCGGCGCGTGGCGGGGCGACTACTCCGGTGTCACCGCGGTGAAGCAGCAACGGTCGAGCGGATTCCGCCGCTTCCGCGAGGGCTTCCTGTCCAACATCACCAACCCGAAGGTGCTCGTGCTGTACCTGTCGGTGCTGCCGCAGTTCCTCGACCCGGTGACGACGTCGGCGTGGCACGCGCTGCTGCTCGCCTACACGGTCGCCGTGCTGGGCGCGGTCTGGCTGCTGACGCTGCTGTTCTTCGTGCATCGCGTGCGGGCCTGGCTGGAACGCCGCAAGGTCCGCCGCGCTCTCGACGGCGTCACCGGCACCGCGCTCGTCGGCTTCGGCGCGGCTTTGGTGTTCGAGTCATGACCTGGGGTGTGTACAGCGGTTTCGCGCTGATGATGCTGGCGCTCGCGCTCGTCCCGGGCCCGGACAACATGGTGGTGCTGAAGAACGCGCTGTCCGGTGGTGTGCGCGGCGGGGGTTGGGCCTGCTTCGGCGTCGGCGCCGCGAATCTCGCGCAGGCGACCGCGGCCGCGCTCGGTCTCGGCGCGGTCATCATGAACTCGCGGCCGGTGTTCGAGGCCGTGAAGTGGGCGGGCGCGGCCTACCTCTGCTACCTCGGCGTCCGGGCCTTGATCGGCGCCTTCCGCGGCGACTACGGCGGGCTCGCCGACACCGCCGCCGCCCGGCGGAGCGGATTCCGCCGCTGGCGGGAGGGTTTCCTCTCCAACGTCACCAACCCGAAGGTGCTCGTGCTGTACCTGTCGGTGCTGCCGCAGTTCCTGACCCCGGGCGTCACCGGCACCGGGGACGCGCTGCTGCTGGCGTACACGATCGCCGCGGCCGGCACCGTCGCCCAGCTACTGCTGCTGTTCTTCGTGCACCGCGTGCGGACCTGGCTGGAACGCCGCAAGGTGCGCCGCGCGCTCGACGGCGTCACCGGCACCGCTCTGGTCGGTTTCGGTGCCGCGCTCGTGCTGGAGTAACCCCTTCGGTCGTTCACGCGATACTCCGGATGTCGCAATGGCGCGACCTCAAGGAGGCTTCGATGAACAAGAAGACCTACGGCGTTATCGCCGGAGCCGCCTTCTCCCTCCTTCTCCTCGGCGCGGGCCCCGCCGACGCCGAGGGGCGCGGCAACGGCGGCGCTCCTCCCGGCCACGCCAAGGACACCACCAAACCGCAGCCACCGTCCAAAGCGGACTTCTCCGGGCACGGTGCCAACAAGCACGGGCCCTATGACTCCACACGCGACGGTTCGCCGTCGGCCAACGGCAACGGCGGTGGTGAAGCCGCCGGGAAGCCGTGCGCCGGCTGCGTCGGCAAGGCCGACAACAAGAACCCGCCCGGGCAGCTGCCCGGAGGCTCCGACGCGAACGCGGGCTACGAATGCGACCGCAACCACGGCGTCGGACGCGGCAACCCCGCGCACACCGCCTGCGTGCCGGACCGGACGCCGCCCGCCACGAAGCCACCGGCCGAGACTCCCCCGCCCGGGGGACCACGCGCCGAGGCCGTCCCTCCCGCGGTCGTGCCGGTGGCGGCCGTCGCGCCCCGCGCCGGCGTCGCGGTCGCGAGCTCGCCCTCACTGGCCAAGACCGGTTTCGATCTCGAACCCGTATTGCTGACCGGGCTGGGCGCGCTGACCGCGGGCGGTGCGGCCGTCTACGCGGGAACCCGGCGACGCAGGGACGCCTGACTACTTTCGGCGGGTGACTTTCGCGCGCCCACCACGTTGAATCCCGTCTCCAGAAGCATCTAGCCGAGGAGGCCGTTCGTGAGGTTCACCCCCGCCGCCACCGTCACGGCGATGGCCGCCGCCCTGCTGCTGGGCGGCGCCACCGCCGCAACCGCGATCAACTCCTACAACGCCACTCCCGCTCCCGAGCGCACCGAGGTCGGCGCGCTCGTCGCGACCTGGGACAACGACGGCGACCCCGCCACACCGGACCGGGTCGACTGGGTGTGCTCCGGCACCATGATCGACGCCGACACGTTCCTCACCGCCGCGCACTGCACCACCGATTGGCCCGCCAACGTGCGGTTCTTCGTCTCGCTCGACCAGGACGTGCAAGCGGGTCTCGACGCGGCCGCGAAGAAGTACCCGGGCGACCCGGCGGCCATCGCCAAGGCCGTCGCCGTCGAGGGCGTCGCGCACAGCGAGCCCGGTTACCCCGGCAACTCCGCCGACTCGCACGACATCGCCGTCGTCCAGCTGCCCGCGAAGCAGGTCGCCGCACGCTGGAGCTTCACCCCCGCGAAGCTGCCCAGCGCCGGTCAGCTCGACAAGCTCGGCCCGCAGGGACTGAACTCGACGCCGTTCGTGGTCGCGGGCTACGGCACTCAGGAAGCCGTGAACGGGCCGGGCGGGCACACCCATCCGGGTGGTGGTGTCCGGATGAAGGCGCCCGTCACCTTCGACGCGCTCAACAAGACCTGGGTGCGGCTCGCGATGACGGCGCCCCAGGGCAACGGCGGCGCCTGCTACGGCGACTCCGGAGGGCCGAACTTCGCCACCATCGACGGCAAGCGCGTCCTCGTGTCGACGACCATCACCGGCGACGGACCGTGCTACGCCACCAACGTCACCTACCGGCTGGACTCGCCGACGTCGCGTGACTTCCTCGCGCCGTTCGTCGCCCTGCCCTGATCGCGCGTGAAGGCCCCCTTCCCACGGCTCAGCCGAGGGAAGGGGGCCTTCACGCGCAAACCGTCAAGCCCGCTCGGGTTCGCCCGCGACGCGTTCGATGCGGGCGCCGAGCCGGTTCAGGTTCTCGACGAAATGCGGGTAACCACGGTCGATGTGGAAGACGTCCCAGACCTCGGTGACGCCGTCCGCGCACAGCCCGGCCAGCACCAGCCCGGCGCCGGCGCGGATGTCCGCGGCCCACACCGGAGCGCTCGAAAGCTTCTCCACGCCGCGGACGACGGCGTGGTGCCCGTCGGTGCGTGCGTCGCCGGAAAGCCGCATCATCTCTTCGATGAACCGGAACCGGGCCTCGTAGATGTTCTCCGTGATCATCGAGGTGCCCTCGGAAACCGCCGACAACGCCACCGCGAACGGCTGCAGGTCGGTCGCGAAACCGGGGTACGGCAGCGTCACCCAGTCGACGGCCTTCGGGCGCTCGTTCTGGACGATGCGGAAACCCTCGCCGTCGAACGTCTCGACCTCGGCGCCGGCCAGGCGGAGCTTGTCGAGCACCAGGTCGAGGTAGTGCGGGTTGACGCCGCGGACGGTCAGGTCACCCCGGGTCATCGCGGCGGCGAACGCCCAGGTCGCGCCGACGATCCGGTCGCCGATCACGCGGTGCTCGGTCGGGTACAGCTTCTCGACGCCCTCGACGGTCAGGGTCGAGGTGCCCGCGCCTTCGACCTTCGCGCCCATCTCGGTCAGCATCGTGCAGATGTCGACGATCTCGGGCTCGCGCGCGGCGTTGTCGATGACCGTGGTGCCCTCGGCGAGCACGGCGGCCATCAGGATGTTCTCGGTGGCGCCGACGCTCGGGAAGTCCAGCCAGATCTGCGCGCCGCGCAGCCCGTCGGCCTTCGCCACGACGCAGCCGTGCTCGATGGTGCTGGT
Organism: Amycolatopsis sp. NPDC058340; assembly: GCF_042723975.1. Lineage (NCBI taxonomy): Bacteria > Bacillati > Actinomycetota > Actinomycetes > Pseudonocardiales > Pseudonocardiaceae > Amycolatopsis > Amycolatopsis sp. NPDC058340. The sequence goes on from NZ_JBHXIB010000074.1 coordinate 10,021, forward strand.
GGCACCCAGCTTGCGCAGGCCGTTCTGGTGCATGTCCAGCGGTCGCGAACCGATGGCGTCCCCGCCCGGCAGTGCCACGACGGCCTGCTTGAGCCGTCCGACCAGCGGACCCAGCACACACACCGACGCGCGCAGTTTGCCCATCGCGGCCGAATCGGCCCGGTGCGACAGCTCGGCCGGGGTGGTGATCTTGGCGGTGTCGCCGTCGATGACGACGTCGCAGCCGACACTGCGCAGGACGTCGCCCATCAGGGGAACGTCCAGGATCTGGGGGCAGTTCGTGATGGTCGTCGTACCCTCGGCCAGCAGGGCCGCGGCCATCAGTTTCAGCACGCTGTTCTTGGCCCCGACCACGTCGACCTCGCCGACCAGCCGTGCTCCGCCGTGCACGTCGAAGTGCTCGCTCATGGGCGCCAATCATGCCCTCTCGCCCGGATTTGCCTTACGCCGGGCCGGTAGAGTCGGCTGCATGGTCGTTCGCATCAACCGCGTGTACACGAAGGTCGGCGACAACGGCACCACGGCGCTCGGCGACGGCTCCCGCGTGCCGAAGACCTCGCCGCGGCTGGGCGCGTACGCCGACGTCGACGAAGCCAACTCCGTCATCGGGCTCGCGCTCGCGATGGGCGGTCTTCCCGAGGAGATCACGCAGGTACTGCGCGCGGTGCAGAACGATCTCTTCGACGTCGGCGCGGATCTGTGCGCGCCGATCGTGGAGAACCCGCCGTACGAGCCCCTGCGCATCACCGAGCGGTACATCGAACGGCTGGAAGGCTGGTGCGACGAGTTCAACGAGCGCGTGCCGAAGCTGACGTCGTTCATCCTGCCGGGCGGCACCCCGGGGGCGGCGTTCCTGCATCAGGCCCGCACGGTCGCGCGGCGGGCGGAGCGGTCCGGCTGGGCGCTGTTCGAGGCCGAGCAGGCCACGACGAACCAGCTGGCCATCAAATACCTGAACCGGCTCTCGGATCTTCTGTTCATCCTGTCGCGGCTGGCGAACCCGGACGGCGACATCCTGTGGCAGCCCGGCGGGGCGGGCTGAAGGACGCCTTCACCGCATCCGTGCGGGGAAAGCGTCCTTCAGCTCACAATCGGCCCTGCTCCTGTGCTGCCCAATAACGCTCGAGGTCGACGTCGGGCGTGCCGTCCTTGCCCGGGTCGATCGCCTTCATCGTGATCGTGTCCTCCAGGGACACGGGCTCGGGAAGGTGGCTCCAGCGGTTCGTGTCCTCGCTCTGAGTCATAGAGCGAGAATAGACGTGCATCACGCCGGAAGGCCGGTAGAAATGCCGCTTCGTGATGATCCCATGTTTCCTCTGATGAGTTCAGAGGTCCCAGGCGGCCCGCAACGAAGCCAGAGCGTCGTGGAAGCCGGGGAACGTCTTCTTCACGCAACCCGGGTCGTCCAGCGTGATCCCCGGCGTCCGCAACCCCGTGACACTGAACGCCATCGCGATCCGGTGGTCCCGGCGGCACTTCACGAGCGCGCCCGCCGGGACCCCGGGCCGGATCTCGATCCAGTCCCGACCGGTCTCGACCGAAACGCCCATCGCGCGCAGGTTCTCCTCGCACGCCGCCAGCCGGTCGCATTCCTTGATCCGCGTGTTGTAGACGTCCTCGATCCGCACCGGCCCGTCCGCGAACGGCGCGATGGCCGCGAGGGTCGGCACGGTGTCGGAGATGTCGCGCATGTTCACCGTGACACCGCGCAGGCCGCCCGTCCCGGTCACGGTCACGGCGTCCGGGCCGACCTCGACGTCCGCGCCCATCTGCCGCAGAACCTCGACGAAGGCCAGATCCCCTTGCAGAGCGCCCTCGCCGAGCCCCGGCACGGTCACCGAGTTGCCGGTCAGCGCGGCGGCCGCGAAGAAGTAGCTGGACGTCGAAGCGTCGGGCTCGATCTCGTAGCGGCAGGCCTGATACGGCGTGGGCGGCACGACGAACGTGTCGCCGTCACGGACGACCTCGACGCCGAAGCGCCGCATCATCGCGATGGTGATCTCGACGTAGGGCACCGAGACGAGGTCCGTGACGGTGATCCGCAGTCCCTCGGCGGTCAGGGGCCCGACCAGCAGCAACGCGGTCAGGAACTGCGAGGACAGTCCCGCGTCCAGGGTCAGTTCGCCGCCCTTGATCCCGGCGGCCCGCACCACCAGCGGATGGTGACCCGGCGAACCCTCGAAGGTCAGGTCGACGCCCAGCTCCCGCAACGCGTCGGTGAGCGGCCCGAGCGGCCGGGCGCGCATCTGCTCGGAGGCGTCGAACCGGAAGGTGCCGTGCCCGGCGGCGGCCAAGGCGGGCAGGAAACGCGCGGTGGTGGCGCCGTCACGGCAGAAGACGTCGGCGCTGTCGACGGCGGGGCCTTCGGGCCTGCCCTCGATCGTCCACTCCGACTCGGAGCGGGAAACCTGATAGCCGAGCTTGAGGAGGCCTTCGGCGAAGCCCTCGGAGTCGTCCGAACGCAGCGGCCTGCTCAGCACGGTCGTCCCGTGGGCGGCGGCCGCGAGGAACAGGCCTCGGGCGGTGATCGACTTCGAACCGGGGATGTCGACGATGGTCACGGCGTGAGCATACGGCGTGCCCGAACGGCGAACTCGCGTGATCAGAGGCGCGACACGCGTGATTGGAGGCGCGACACGCGTGATCAGAGGCGGAACTCAGGAAGCGCGCGGGAGGCGGCGGCCCGGCGGGGCCGACTCCAGCCAGGACAGGAAGCCGGTGAGAGCACCGGGACCCATCGCGATCTCGATCGCCTCCTGTTTGGCGGACTCGCACCGCAGGACGATCGAACCTTCGGGGACGGCGTACGCCTCCGTGCCGGAGGGGTCCCGCCGGTCCGCGATCTCCATGCTTTCGCGCTCGAAAACGCGATCCGGGCCCGTCCGCAGGCTCCACACCCGGAACCAGACGAACTTCTCGCCCTCGTAGCGGCCCAGCCCCAGATGCCAGCTGGACCGCGCCTCGTCCGGACGCCACCGCAGTGCGACGCTCACGCCGCCACCGCGGCGCATCCGGACCCACCGCAACGAATACCAGGCCGCGAGAACGGCCAGGACGGTCAGGGCCCCGAGAACACCCACGGCGATTTCCACGGCCCGGCCCCTGCCTCTCGCCCGGTCAGACTGACTGACCGGCCGCGCGAAGCTGGGCGGTCGCCCTAGCCCGCTCTTGCTCGTCTTCGCCGCTCAGCGCCTTCTTGGCCGCGTCGACGTCGATCTCGTCCGAAAGCTCCGCGCTCTCGGCGAGGATGCTCACGCCGGTCGCGGTGACCGACAGGAAACCGCCGTGCACCGCGGCGGTCACGGTCTCGCCGTCCGTGGTCGTCACCTTCACGACACCACCCTCGACGAGCTGGCCGAGAACCGGCTCGTGACCGGCCATGATGCCGATCTCGCCCTCGGTGGTCTGTGCCACCACGAACGTGGCGGTACCGGACCAGAGACGGCGCTCGACGGCTACCAGCTCGACAGAAATCTCAGCCACGTAGCTTCCCTTCACCTCAGGTGCTGGCACCGAGTGTAATAGTCAGGTTCCCTGTATGCGAACGACGGGACCAGCGTCCACAGTAGACACTGATCCCGCCGCTCATCGGAACATCACTTCTTGGTGATTTCCTTGTACTTCTTCTCGAGGTCTTCGAGGCCACCGATACCCAGGAACGCCTGCTCCGGGTAGTGGTCGAAGTCGCCCTTGGTGATGCGGTCGAACGACTCGATGGTCTCCGACAGCGGCACGGTCGAGCCCGGGATCTGCGTGAACGCCTCGGCGACCAGCATGTTCTGCGACAGGAACCGCTCGATGCGGCGCGCGCGCTGAACGGTGAGCTTGTCCTCTTCCGAGAGCTCGTCCATACCGAGGATCGCGATGATGTCCTGCAGCTCCTTGTACTTCTGCAGGATCCGGATGACCTCGGAGGCCACGCGGTAGTGGTCCTCACCGACGATGGCCGGGTCGAGAATGGTCGACGTCGACGCCAGCGGGTCCACCGCCGGGAAGATGCCCTTCTGGAACACCGACCGCGAAAGCTCGGTGGTGGCGTCCAGGTGGGCGAACGTCGTCGCCGGGGCCGGGTCGGTGTAGTCGTCCGCGGGGACGTAGATCGCCTGCATCGAGGTGATCGAACGACCACGGGTCGAGGTGATCCGCTCCTGGAGCTGACCCATCTCGTCGGCCAGCGTCGGCTGGTAACCCACGGCCGAAGGCATGCGGCCCAGCAGGGTCGACACCTCGGAACCGGCCTGGGTGAACCGGAAGATGTTGTCGATGAAGAGCAGCACGTCCTGGTTCTGCACATCGCGGAAGTACTCCGCCATGGTCAGCGCGGACAGCGCGACCCGCATACGGGTGCCCGGCGGCTCGTCCATCTGACCGAAGACGAGGGCGGTGTCGTTGATGACGCCGTCCTCGGACATCTCCAGGAAGAGGTCGTTGCCCTCACGGGTGCGCTCGCCGACACCGGCGAACACCGAGGTACCACCGAAGTTCCGGGCGACACGGGTGATCATCTCCTTGATGAGCACCGTCTTGCCGACGCCGGCACCGCCGAACAGGCCGATCTTGCCACCCTGCACGTACGGGGTCAGCAGGTCGACGACCTTGAGGCCGGTCTCCAGCATCTCCGTCTTGCCTTCGAGCTGGTCGAAGGACGGCGGGTTGCGGTGGATGCCCCAGCGCTCGAGGTCGTCGCCGTAGCCGGGCTCGTCCAGGCACTCGCCGAGCGCGTTGTAGACGTGGCCCTTGACCTTGTCGCCGACCGGGACCGTGATGGGGCCGCCGGTGTCGGTGACCTCGGCGCCACGGACGAGGCCGTCCTGCGGCTGGAGCGAAATGGTGCGGACGAGGTTGTCGCCGAGGTGGCTGGCGACCTCGAGCGTCACCGTCTTGCGCAGCTGCTCGAACTCGATTTCGACCTTGAGCGCGTTGAACTGGTCGGGAACGGAACCGCGCGGGAATTCGACGTCGACGACCGGGCCGGTCACCGAGACGATGCGCCCCTTGGCACGGGCTTCAGTACTGGTCATCAGTCATCACTTCCTGCTGCGGTGAGAGCGTTCGCCCCACCGACGATTTCGGAGATCTCCTGGGTGATCTGCGCCTGGCGGGCCTGGTTCGCCTCCCGCGTCAGCGTGTTCACCAGTTCGTTCGCGTTGTCCGACGCCGCCTTCATCGCGGTGCGGCGGGCCGCGAGTTCGGACGCCGCCGACTCGAGCATCGCCGCGAAGATCCGCGTGTTGATGTACTTCGGCAGCAACGCGGCGAGCAGCTTCTCGGCGCTGGGCTCGAACTCGTAGCTCGGGAGCAGGCTTTCCGGCTTCTCCTCTTCGCCCTCGACGTACTCGACCTCGAGCGGCGCGACGCGCTTGGCGGTCGGCCGCTGGGTGAGCATCGAGACGAACTCGGTGTAGACGACGTGGATCTCGTCGACACCCAGGATGCCGTCGGCGTTGCCCGACTCGTCGTCGGCGCCGTTCAGGAACGACTCGACGATGAGCTCACCGGCCTCCGCGGCGTTGACGTAACCGGGCTGGTCGGAGAAACCCGTCCAGCTTTCGGCCACGTCGCGGCCACGGAAGCGATAGAAGCTCAGGCCCTTGTTGCCGGTCACGTACAGCACCGGCTCCTTGCCCTGCTCACGCAGCAGCGTGAGGAGCTCCTCGGTCGCCTTCAGCACGTTGGAGTTGTACCCACCGCACTGGCCCTTGTCGCTGGTGATCACGAGGACCGCCGCGCGCTTCGGGTTCGGACGCTCGACCAGAAGCGGGTGGTCGAGGTTCGCCGAGGCGCCGGCCAGGGCCGAGAGCACGTTCGTGATCTCGTCCGAGTACGGCCGGGAAGCCGCGACCTTCGCCCGCGCCTTGGTGATGCGCGCGGTGGCGATGAGCTCCATCGCCTTGGTGATCTTGCCGATGGACTTGGTCGCCTTGATACGCGACCGGAGTTCTCGGAGTTGTGCGGCCATGAGCTATCAGCTCACTTCTTCGGGGCGGGCTTGTTGACCTTGACGGTCTCCTGCCCGACCTTCTCGGCGTCCATCGCGTCGGAGACCTCGACCAGGCTCTTGCCCTCGGAGGTGGTGAACTCCTTCTTGAACTCGTTCACCGCGTCGACCAGCCCGGCGGCGGTCTCCTTGGAGAACTTGCCCGACTCGCGGATGTCCTTGAGGAGCTCGCCGTTCTTGCGGCGCGCGGAGTCGACGAACTCGTCACGGAAGCGGCGCACGTCCTCGGTCGGGACCGTGTCGAAGTGGCCGTTGGTACCGAGGTACACGGTGACGACCTGCTCCTCGACCGGAAGCGGCGAGTACTGCGGCTGCTTGAGCACCTCGTACAGCCGGGCACCACGCTCGAGCTGCGCCTTCGACGCGTCGTCGAGGTCCGAGGCGAAGGCCGCGAAGGCCTCCAGCTCGCGGTACTGCGACAGGTCGATACGGAGCGAACCCGAAACATCCTTCATCGCCTTGACCTGCGCGGCACCACCCACGCGGGAAACCGAGATACCCACGTCGATGGCCGGGCGCTGACCGGCGTTGAACAGGTCCGACTGGAAGAAGCACTGACCGTCGGTGATCGAGATGACGTTGGTCGGGATGTAGGCCGACACGTCGTTCGCCTTGGTCTCGATGATCGGGAGACCGGTCAGCGAGCCCGCGCCCAGCTCGTCCGAGAGCTTCGCGCACCGCTCGAGGAGACGGGAGTGCAAGTAGAAGACGTCGCCGGGGAAGGCTTCACGGCCCGGCGGGCGACGCAGCAGCAGCGAGATCGCGCGGTAGGCGTCGGCCTGCTTGGTCAGGTCGTCGAACACGATGAGGACGTGCTTGCCCTCGTACATCCAGTGCTGGCCGATGGCCGAGCCGGTGTACGGCGCGATCCACTTGAAGCCGGCGGAGTCCGACGCGGGGGCCGCGACGATGGTGGTGTACTCCATCGCGCCGGCGTCCTCGAGGGACTTCTTGACCGCGGCGATCGTGGAGCCCTTCTGGCCGACCGCGACGTAGATGCAGCGAACCTGCTTCTTCGGGTCGCCGGAGTCCCAGTTGGCCTTCTGGTTGATGATCGTGTCCACCGCGACGGCCGTCTTACCGGTCTTGCGGTCACCGATGATCAGCTGGCGCTGGCCACGGCCGATCGGGGTCATCGCGTCGATCGCGGTGATACCGGTCTGCAGCGGCTCGGACACCGGCTGGCGCTCGACCACCGAAGCGGCCTTGACCTCCAGCGGGCGACGCTCGGTGGTCTCGATCTCGCCGAGGCCGTCGATCGGGGCGCCCAGCGGGTTCACGACGCGGCCGAGGTAGCCCTCGCCGACCGGAACCGAAAGGACCTGACCGGTCCGCTTGACTTCCTGACCTTCGACGACGGTCTCGAAGTCACCGAGGATCGCGGCACCGATGGAGCGCGCGTCCAGGTTCAGCGCCACCCCGAGGACCCCGCCGGGGAACTCGAGCAGCTCGTTGGCCATCGCCGAGGGCAGACCCTCGATGTGGGCGATACCGTCACCGGCGTCGACGACGACGCCAACCTCTTCCCGGCTCACGTCCGGGGCGTAACTCGAGACGTAGTTCTCGATCGCGCTACGGATCTCATCCGAGGAGATCGTCAGCTCCGCCATTTCGTTCCCGCTCTCGCTTCGTTCGTGCCAGTGTGCAAAGTCGTTGTTGTGGGTCAGCCGGCCAACCGGCGACGCAGGGCGTCGATCCGCCCCGCGGTGCTGCCGTCGATGACCTCGTCGCCGACGCGGACCACGAGTCCGCCGCCGAGTGACGGGTCGACCTCGACGTGCAGCGCGAGCTGCCGCCCGTAAAGGGCGTTGAGCTTCTCGCTCAGCCGAGCCTGCTGTTCGTCGGACAGCGCGCTCGCGCTGGTCACCCGGGCGACCGAGCGCTCACGGCGTTCCGCGGCCAGCTGGACCAGCTCTTCGAGGGCGTTGCCGACCCCGCGGCCCTTGGCGCGCAGGACGACCTGCTCGACGAGGGTCTTGGTGACCACGTCCACCTTGTCGGCGAACAAGGTGCGGACCAGGGTCCGCTTCGCCTCCGCGGGGGCGGTCAGGTCGGACAGTGCCCGTTCGAGCTCCGGCTCACCCGCGACGATACGGCTGACCCGGAACAGCTGGTCCTCGACAGCGTCGATGTTCCCGGACTTCTCCGCACTGGTGAGCAGCGCCGAGCGGCCGAGGGCCTCGAGCCCGTCGGTCAGTTCGCGCGGGCTCGACCAGCGGCTGCCCGCCACGGAGTCGAGCACCTGCAGGGCCGGTTCGGAAACCTTGCCCGCGAGGATCCCGCGGGCGAGGCCGATCCGGGCTTCGGACGAGGCCGAACCGTCGGCGACGGCCCGGCGCAGGCCGATCTCCCGGTCCAGCAGGGCGACGACCGAAAGCAGCTCGTCGCCGACCGTCGCCGGGTCAGTACCCGCGGCGGCCAGAACCTCGCCGAGACGCTTCTCGGCGAGGTCGAGCGCTTCACGGCTCGCAGCATGCAGCGTCATTCTGGTCTACTTCCCCGCTCCGAGACCGGCACCGTTGGCGCCCGCGGTCTCCAATTCGGCCAGGAACCGGTCCACGGTGCCGTGGCGGCGCGCGTCGTCCGCGAGCGACTCGCCGACGATGCGGCTGGCCAGCTCGACGGAGTTACGGCCGAGTTCGGCGCGCAGCTCGGCGATGATCTGCGCCTTCTGGGCCTGCAGCTGAGCCTGGCCCTGGGCGACGATGCGCTGGGACTCGGCTTCGGCCTCGGCCCGCAGTTCCGCCTTGATCTGCTCGGCTTCGAGCCGGGCGTCGTCGCGGATCTTCGCGGCCTCGGAACGGGCTTCCGCCAGCTGCGCCTTGTACTGCGCAAGGTTTTCTTCGGCTTCGGCCTGAGCCTTTTCGGCCCGCTCGATGCCACCCTCGATCAGCTTGGTCCGCTCCTCGTAGGTCGCCTCGAAACGGGGAACGACGTACTTCTTCAGAACGAACAGCAGCAGAAGGAAGGCGATGAACCCGAGGATGAGCTCGGGAACGTGCGGCACGATCGGGTTGGGCGCGTCTCCGGCGGCCAACACCAATTCGGTCTTCAGCACAACGTCTCCTTAAGCGAGATGAGCCAGGAAAAACTCAGCCGACGGAGGCGAGGAAGTAGATGACGATACCGATCAGCGCCAGCACCTCGGTCAGCACGAAGGTCGAGAAGGCGATGCTCTGCAGCTTGCCCTGCGCCTCCGGCTGACGGGCGGTGCCGTTGATGACCGCGGCGAAGATCAGACCCACACCGATACCGGGGCCGATCGCGCCGAGGCCGTAGCCGATGGCGGCGAGACCCGGGTTGATGTTGGAAGCGGCCTCGGCAGCCTGCGCAAGAACGATGTTGCTCACGTGCGTTTCCCTTCAAACTCGGTCCGCGCGACTCACGCGGATCGGGGGCTTTTGGTGTTTCTCAGTGCTCCGACGCCAGCGCGGCGCCGATGTACCCTGCGGACAGCAGTGCGAAAATGTATGCCTGCAGGACCTGGATGAATGCCTCCAGGAACGTCATCGCGATGGCGAAGAGGAACGCCACCGGCGACGCGACCTTCACGATGCCTTCACCTTCGGTCAGCAGGAAGCTCCCGCCGAGCGTGAAGACCATGATGATGAGGTGCCCGGCGAACATCGCCGCGAAGACTCGGATGGCCAGGGTGGCCGGTGCGATGAAGAACTTCTGCGCGAACTCGATGGTGGAGTACAGCGGCAGAACGAATCCGGGGATGCCGGGCGGCGCCAGTTCCTTCTTCATGTAGTGACCGAAGCCGTGGCGCTTGATGCCGACGTAGTGGTACACCGGGTAAACAACGAGGAACGCGAGAGCGACGGGGAAGCCGAATCGGGCCATCGTCGGGAACTGGAAGAACGGGATGATCCCGAAGAGGTTGTTGACCAGGATGAAGCTGAACAACCCCAGGATCAACGGAATGAACGGCTTGAAGTCGGCCGAACCGATCTGCTCACGCGCGATGTTGTTGCGGCCGAAGTTGTAAATCGACTCGGCGATGAACTGTCCCTTGCCGGGGACGACCTTCAGCCGGCGCGACGTCACCATGAAGTAGGTGATGATGATGATCAGGGAGATGACCACCAGCAGCATCGGCTTGGTGAAGCTCAACCAATAGCCGGAACCGAACAACGGCGGCAGGTTGAAGTCTTTGACACCAGGCGGCGCGAACTCCGCACCCTCGGCTAGTACCAGCGCGCCCACTGGGCTCCTTCCGGTTCTCCCGGCCGGCGTTCACTCCGCCGGGGGAATCGTCACGATCTGGACTTAACGTACCCGACACGTATCGGGCCGTCGGAGGCGGCCACCCCACGATGTGCTGAACACGGTTTCACGTTCCGCACACGAGGATTCTCGATGCAGCGCTCCCGGGAGACAGACGCCTACCAGCGGGTAATGAGGGACGATTCAACGCCGCCGCCACACTGCTGTTCGGGGTTCGTCATCAGGAGCCGGCAGCCGAGGCCGCCGCCCATACGCGGACCATATCAGGGGGTACCGACGGGCCGTACAGGCGTACTACATTGCCCCCGATCAGCCGAGGACCTTGGTCCCGCCCCAGGTCAGGACCTAGGTCCCGGAATCAGCGGGAAGCGGGGATGATCGTCGGGATCTTGGTCTTGCGGAAGGCCGCGAACTCCACCGCGGCGGCGACGAGGATCGCGACGATCATGGTCACGCCCAGCGCCATCGGGTGAATCGAGGTCACTCCGCGCAGCAGGCTCAGCGCCGCGAACAGGACGACGACCTTGAGCACGTAACCACCGAGCGCGATCACCATCACGAACATCGGGTCCATCCCCGCGCTGAACCGCATCAAGCCCAGCGTCGCGAGCGCGGACACGATGGCGAGCACGCCGCCGATCACCGAGCCGAGCAGGCCCGGGAGTCCATTGAGGATGGTGAAGACCACGATGCAGATCAGCACCGCGGGCGGAACCAGCTTCAGGGAAGCCTTCATCATCGCGTTGGCCGCCTGCAGAACCACCTTGGCGTGGGGGTTCTCCTCCGCCTCGACGGTCTTCTCGGTCTCGCTCACAGAAAACTCCCTGGTCGTCTCAGCCCGCCAGTGTAGGCCCGTGCCGATGCGCGCCGTTCAGGCGGTCCGGTTCCTCGACCGGAGTCTCGGCACGATCGACACCAGGGTCGCCAGCAGGAAACCGAATCCGACAATCCAGAAAACCGCGACACTGTCGAAGAGCGTCACCGAAACGGCGCCGAACGCGAGCAGCCCCGCCCACAAGTAGATGAGCAGTACCGCGCGGCGCTGGGAGTGACCGATCTCCAGCAGGCGGTGGTGCAGGTGCATCTTGTCCGCCGCGAACGGGCTCTCGCCGCGGCGCGTGCGGCGGACGACCGCCATGATCAGGTCGAGCAGCGGCACGAACAGCACGGCGGCGACCACGACCAGCGGTGAGAGCAGCGCGAGCGCGTCCTTACCGCTGAACTGGGGGTACGGCACGCGGCCCGACGCGGACGTCGTCGCGCCCGCCAGCATGAGCCCGATCATCATCGAGCCCGAATCGCCCATGAAGATCTTCGCGGGCTGGAAGTTGTACGGCAGGAAGCCGAGACAGGCCCCGGCGAGCGTGGCGGCGATGAGAGCGGGCGGGTACGCGCCGACGTCGCCGCCCGAGGAGTCGAGCAGGCCGAGAGAGAAGGAACAAGTCGCCGCGGCGGCGATGAAACCGAGGCCGCCGGCGAGCCCGTCGAGACCGTCGACGAAGTTCATCGCGTTGACCATGACGACCACCAGCACGACGGTCAGCAGCGCGCCCTGGTTCTTGTCCAGCACCAGGACCTGCCCGAAGGACTCGCCACCGCCGCCCCACGGCACCCAGAACGACACCCACTGCACACCGAAGATCACCAGGATCCCGGCGCACATGACCTGGCCCGCCAGTTTCGTCCAGGCGTCCAGCTCGAACCGGTCGTCGAGCGCGCCGATCAGCGAGATGACGCCCGCGGCCAGCAGGACGCCCAGCGAGTCGAAGGAGAAGTCGAAGCCGCGGCTCAGCGCGGGCAACTGGTGCGCGAGCCCCATCGCGGCGGCGACACCGAGGAAGATGCCGATCCCGCCCATACGCGGGATCGGGGTGACGTGGACGTCGCGGGCCCGCGGGTTGGCGATCGCGCCGATCCGGATGGCGACCCGGCGCACGACACCGGTGAGCAGGAAGGTCACGGCCGCCGCGGTGAGGGCGACGAGGATGTACTCCCGGATCGGGAGGCCTTGCGTAGGAGGCATGGTGCGTTACGCCGCCGAGGTCCAAGTCACTCGAACACGCTACCGCGCCAGGGGGATACGGCGGCGAACGGTACTGACACCCGGTGAATCAGGCGAGTGACTCCGCGGGCACGCCCAGTACTTCCGCGACGGCGGCCCGGCTGACCGCGCCCTCCCGCAGGATGACCGGGTCGTCTCCGGTGAGATCGACCATGGTGGACGGGACGGGCTCGCCGGACGAGCCGCCGTCGAGGTACACCGCGACACTGTCACCGAGCTGGTCGACGGCTTCCTGCGCGGTGGTGGCGGGCGGGCGGCCGGAGACGTTGGCGCTCGAGACCGCCATCGGGCCGACGTCACGCAGCAGTTCCAGCGCGACCGGGTGCAGCGGCATGCGCAGCATCACCGTTCCGCGTGACTGGCCCAGATCCCACTGCAGGCTCGGCGCGTGCGGCAGGATGATCGAGAGGTCGCCTGGCCAGAAGGCCTCGATGAGCGCGCGGGCCTGCGGAGGCGTGCCGAGCACGAGTCCGTCCACAGTGGACCAGGAGCCGACCAGGACGCCGACCGGCATGTCCGGGCCGCGGTGCTTGGCCCGCAGGAGGGACTGGACGGCGCCGCCGTCGAAGGCGTCCGCGCCGATGCCGTAGACCGTGTCGGTCGGGAGGACGACGAGGCGGCTGGAGCGCACCGCGCTCGCCGCCGCGGCGAGCCCGTCGGCCCGCGTTTCACGCTTGCTGCAGTCGTACACCGCGCTCATGGCCAGTGAGCGTAGCGCTGCCCGATCTCTCGTGAGTGGCAAGGACGGTTCTAACCGTCCTTGCCACTCACGAGACCCACGACCGTCAGAAGGCGAACGCGGTACAGGTCGCGGTCGCCGTCTTCGCCGGGTCCGCGATCGACGTCGCGGTCAGCTTGATGTGCGCGACGTGGTCACCGCCCGCGGCCCGTTTGGCGTGCGCGGTCGCCGAAGCCCGCCCGCCGAACGGGACGGTGGACAGCTCGTTCGGCAGCCGCACCTCCCAGCCCTTCGCGCCGGTGGACGCGCTCAGGCGATAGGTGTCGGTGTTGTACGGCGCCACCGCGCCCTTCGCGTCGCCCGTGTTGAGCACCGGGAACGAGCAGCTCGCGAGCCCCTGCTTGGCGAACGCCGGGGCCGACGGCCACAGCGAAACACCCCTGGCCCGCGAGCCCGCGCCGTCGAGCGAAGCCACCGTGACGACGTAGGACAGCACGCCCTTGCGGTCGCGCTCGATGTCCGAGACGAGGAACTTCAGCCTGTTCGCCTCGTCGGTGTACTCGTACTTGCTCGCGGATCCGGTGCCCGCCTTGAACGCGGCGTCGTTGAGCTGGCGGTAGTCGCCGATCGGGATCGGCACCGGGGTGCCGTCCGGTTTCTTGTAGTCGGTCATGCCGATGTCGGCCGGGTTCGCGTCGACGATCCATTCGAACGGCGCGTTGTCCTGGTTCTTCGTCTTCGCGATGAGGACACCGGAATCGGGGGCGAAGGAATCGCTGCCCATCCGGTCGACGACCTCGACGGTGTAATTGTGGTATCCGCCGCCGTCGCAGAACGGATCCTTCGAACGGTCGCATTTCGGCGAAAGGTCCCCGCCGGTGAGCGCGATGTTGATGCCGCTGTAGGCACCCTGTCCCGGCAGGACCGAACGCGCGGTGATCCTGGCCGAAACCGGGCCGGTCTTGGCGAGGGAGTTCCGGTCGAGTTTCAGGACGTCTTCGGGGTCGATGATGTCGAGCTTCATCTTGGTGCGCAGCATGTGGTGCGAACCCATCGAGCCGCCCTGCGTCGCCGGGATCTGCCAGCGGGTGTGCGGTCCGCCCGGGCCGTTGAAGCTGCCGCGCGACATCATTTCCCACGGCCCGGTGTAGGTACGGGACGGCGGATTGCCGAAGGGATTGTTGTAGTTGTCGCCGATACCGAGAATGTGGCTGAATTCGTGCGCGTAGACGCCCTGTCCCGAGCTTTCCGCCTGGGTCGAGGAGCCGGTGATCGCGTTCGGCCAGATACTCGCCGCGGATTTCCACGACGTCCACGGGACGTAGCGGGTGGACGCGGCGTTCGGCATGCCGGCGACCCCTGGCCCGAATTCGTCGGGCACGTTCTCCTTTTCGCCGAACTTCATCACGCCGAATTCCTGCCAGGTCGAGCTCTCGTCCTGACCGGCGGACAGATAGAAGACGAAGTCGAACTGCTTGGAGACGTCGCCGACGTCCGCCCGCCAGGCGGCGCCCGCGTCGGTGCGCAGGTCACGTTTGCAGTTCGCGCCCGGCGGGCACGCGTCGGGCTGGAACTCCATGCCGTATTCGAAGGACTTGCCCGGCAGGCGGTACGGGCCGAACGCGGTCAGCTCGACGCCCAGCCTGCCGCCGGAGTCCTCCATCCAGTACTCGTTGATCGTGTGGCCCTGGTTGAGCGCCTGCGGCTTGTTGAGGAAGTCCTGGTAGAACTTCGCGACCTCCGCGCGAGGGATGTTGCTCGCGGCGGGGCCGGGATTGCCGAACACCGTCGAACGCGGGGGCTGCGTGACGGCGAATTCCTGATCCGGGTAGTCCGCGAGCACCACGGCGCCCTTGAACATCCGCTTGGTCGGCTTCAGCGCCGGGTCGGCCCAGTTGGTGCCGGGCGGTTTGCGGTAGTCGTCCCACGTCATGTGGTCCTGGTTCTCCCAGGTCGACCCGTCGATCGCGGCGGGCCAGCCTCGTACCGGCGCCGCGGCGGACGCGGGCTGGGCGACCAGACCCGGCAGTAGCGCGACGGTGGCGAGGACGGCGAGTGTGCTGAGTGGGGCTCGTCGGAGAGACGATCGCATCGGGGTACACCTCCCAGTCGGACCGCCGATGAGGCGGCCGTGATCGACGTTAGGAGGCGGGCTTTGCCCTGGGCACCGCCGGAAGTCGTGAGTCTCGCTAACTATCCGCCGAACGCCCTACCGCGTTTCGTCCTCCGAATGCGGTGGTTCGCACCACGAACTACCGCGTTCAGAGGACGAAACGCGGGGTCAGGAGACGCGCAAGGCGGTGACGAAACGCGGCCGTCCGGCGAGGTCGAGGTGCCCCTGCACGTCCGTGAGCACCCGCCGCGCCCGCACGAGCGCCGGGACGGCGGAGCCGTGCGTGTCGTCGTGTTCGATCGCCATCCCGCCGGTGGGCCGCAGCAGGCGCGCGGCGGCCGCGATCGCGTGCCGGATCACCGCCAGCCCGCTCTCCTCCGCGAACACCGCCCGCGGCGGGTCGTGCTCGGCGACCTCGGCGGGCACCGGCGTGCCTTCCGGGACGTACGGCGGGTTGCACAGCACCAGGTCGACGAGCCCGTCGAGTTCGGCGAACATCGTGCTGTCCGCCACGTCGCCGGAGTACAGCCGGATGGGCGTGTCCCCCGCGTCGGCGTGGACGTCGGCGTTGTGCCGGGCCCACGCGAGCGCCTGCGCGTCGATGTCGACGGCGTAGACGACGGCGTCCGGCCGCGCGTGCTGCACGGCCAGCGCCAGCGCGCCGGAGCCGGTGCACAGGTCGACCACCACCGGGTACTCGCGGCCGTGCAGGAGCTTGAGGCCCCATTCCAGGAGCAGTTCGGTCTCCGGGCGCGGGACGAACACCCCGGCGCCGACGTTGACCGTGATGTCGCCGAGCGCGGCCCAGCCGGTGAGGTACTGCAGCGGGATCCGTTTGGCCCGCTGGTTCACGAGCTGGCCGATCGCGTCGATGACCGGCGGGTCCACCAGCGGCACCATCGGCAGGCGGCCGCGTTCGACACCGAGGACGTGGGCGGCGATCAGTTCCGCGTCCGAACGCGGTGACGCCACTCCGGCCTCGGTGAGGATGCGGGTCGCTTCCATGATGGCGAGGCGCAACGGCTGCCGGTTCACTGGTGTTCCTTCACAGAGTCAAGCCTGACACACGAGGCACGCGTGCCGGGGTCGATACACGCGGGCTCAGGGTATCGATTCCTTTCAGCGCACCCGCCACGAGAGCGATGACAACGTCAGTGCCGCTTCGGCCACCCGCCGCGCGAGGTCGGTCTGGAGGCTCCTCGTCGCCGAAGCGATCCATTCGTCCACGTTCCGTACACCGATGTCGCGGTACTCGACGGCCTGAAGCAACATTTCGAGCTTGTCCGCGTCGCGCGCGTAGAGCGCCTCGGGGCTTTCGGCGGACTCGTACTCGTCGACGGCGTCACGCACCGAGTCACGCGCTGCGCCGGGGAGGGCCGACGTCTGCGCGGCGGTGATCGCCCGCGGATCCGGCTTCTCGACGAATCCCTTGATCGTGTGCGGGAGATCGCCGGTCCGCGTCTCCTGCGTGTCGTGCCAGAGCGCGAGGTACGCCGCCCGCGCCGGGTCCGCGCCGCCCTCGGCCGCGAGGAGGCCGGCCAGCTGCGCGACCCGCGTGGTGTGCTCGGCCACCGATTCGGGATCGCGGACGCCCGCCTGCCACCAGCCTGCCCGCCGGATCCGCTTGAGCACACCCAGTTCGAAGCCGAATCTGGCCAGGGCTTCCACGGTTCTCCTAAGCGTCGACGGTGAGATATCCGGCCAGTGTCCCGCGCCGCTGCCGGAGCGTGTCGATGCGGTCGTCCATTTCGGCCAGTTCGCGCCGGATCTCTGCCACGACGGTGGGGCACATGTCCAGTTCCGGCAGCTCACCGCTCGCGCACGGCAGCATTTTCGCGATGACCTGGGTGCTCAGCCCGGCCGCGAGGAGCGCGCGGATCTGCCGCACCGTGATGACCGCGTCGTCGTCGAAGGTGCGGTAGCCGTTGGAATCGCGCCGCGACACCAGCAGCCCCTGCTCCTCGTAGTAGCGCAACAGCCGCTGGCTCACGCCGGTCCGCCGGGACAGCTCGCCGATCAGCATGTGACCCCCGTCATCCGAGTTTGACCTTCACATCGATGTCAATACCTAACGTCGCCGCCATGACGAATCATTTCGCGCACGTCGTCCGCGGTTCCGGTCCCGGCCTGCTGCTCGCCCACGGCGCCGGCGGCAGCGTCGAGGGCAACTTCGGGAACATCCTCGACGACCTCGCCCGCACCCACACCGTCGTCGGCCCCGACTACCCCGGTTCCGGGGCCACACCGCGCAGCAGCGAGCCGTTGGACCTCGACACCGTCGCGGACGAACTGGTCTCCATCGCCGTCGACGCCGGTCTCGAACGCTTCACGATCCTCGGCTATTCGCTCGGCACCGGTGTCGCGGTCCGCGCGGCGACGCGGCACCCCGATCGGGTCACCGGGCTCATCCTGACCGCCGGGCTCACGAAACCGGACAACCGGCTCATGCTGGCCCTCGACATCTGGCGCGAGCTGCTGGACGGCGACCGGAGGCTGGTGGCCAAGTTCGCCACCTTCGCGGCCACCGGCGTAAAGCACCTGAACGCGTTGTCGCCCGAGGAGCTCGAAGCCGCCATCGACGGACTCACCGGGTTCATCCCGGACGGCAGCCCCGAACAGGTGGATCTGGTCGCGAGCGTCGACACCAGGGCCGAACTGGCCGGGATCTCGGTCCCCACGCTGGTCGTCGCCACGACGCTCGACGGGCTCGTCCCGCCCGCCCATTCCCGCGAACTGGCGGCCGGGATCCCCGGCGCCGAACTGGTCGAGATCGAGTCCGGGCACGGTATCGGCGTCGAGGCCCGCGACGAATGGCTCGGCGTGATCCAGAAATTCCTCTCCGCGCGTATTGGAGAGGGTACGAGCTGATCACCCTGCGGAATCTTCTAAGGTGACGCGGGTGAAGATCCGGGAAATCAGACTGACCTTGGGCGTGTTCTTCGCCGCGCTCGGGGTGCTCCTCGTCCGTTTCCTGGTGCCGCGGCCGATCGGCATGGCCGACAACGGCGACGGCTGGCGCATCCTGTGCCAGCTCGGCGCCCGCGAGCTCGACCGGCCTTCGGAATACTTCGTCCGTTTCTCCTACGGCCCCGCCCCGGCCTGCAACAGCGAGTACATCTCCAGCCAGAGCTGGATCGACAAGATCGCCAGCGAGATCGGGCAGCTGCTCGGCTCGTCCGCCATCCTGAACCTGCTGGTCCTGGGGGTGCTGGGCTGTCTGCTGGTCGCGGGCGGGATCGCCTCGATCGTCGTGGGCCTGCGCCTTTCGGTCCGGAACAGCGTCATCGCCACGGCCGCGCTGCTGCTGGTCGCGGCGGACTCCGCCTTCTTCGGGTACTTCGCCTCCGTGCTGAGCGAGGGCGCCGCCTTCCTCGGGATGCTCCTGCTCGCCGGCGGGCTCCTCCTCATGCACCGCACCGGGCCGTGGCGCTACACCGGGGCCGCGGTCACCGTGCTCGGCGCGATGATCGGGATCAACGCGAAGTCGCAGACGCTGCTGCTGATCCCGCTGTTCGCGCTCGCGCTGCTGTTCGTCCGGCCGTCGGGCAGCCGCGGTCTGGCCCGGTGGGCGCTGCCGCTGGCCGTGCTCGCCGTCGTCGGCACCGGTACCGCGCTGGTGCAGGGCGCGGGTGACTCGGCCAACGCGGAGTACCGCGAAGCCAACATGTACCACGTCGTGTTCAACGGGATCGTGGACGGGAAACACGACACCACCGCCGACCTCGCCGCGCTGGGCCTCCCGCCCGAGTTCGCGAAGTACGTCGGAACGGGCTGGTGGAGCGCGAACGCGGCCTGGCGCGACCCCGAGTACGCCAAGTACCGCGACAAGATCAGCCGCCGCAACGTCGCCCAGTACTACCTGGACCACCCGGTGCGCGTGGTCGAGATGCTGCACCGGTCCGCTCAGGAGACGTTGACCGCGCGCGTGCCGAACCTCGGTAGCTTCGGCGAGCACGCCGGGCAGCCGCCGCTCGCCAAGGAGTACCGGATCCCGGTGCTGTCCGGCATCACCGGCTGGCTCGCGCCGCTGGGGCTGTTCGCCCTGTTGCCGATCTGGCTGCTCATCGGGTGGGCTGGGCTCCGCGCCTTCCGGAACCGCACCGGACGCCGCGACGTCGGCATCGTGGTGCTCATGTTCCTGCTCTTCGCGATGGGCCAGATCCTGGTGTCCGGCCTCGCGGAAGGCATCGAGAACGTCAAGCACCAGCAGCTGACGATCTACCCGACCCTGCTCGCCGCCGCCTTCGCCGCGCTCTCTTTCCTGCCGCGGCGCAAGGAAGAACCGCCGGCGGCGGAGGAACGCGAGCCGGAGACCGCGTCCCTCTCCGCTTAAGGTTCAGCGCGCCGAAGGGCTCGAGTAATAGTCATGGATCTCCGGGAAACGACGGTCGTCACGCGGATATCGGCGAATATCGAAACCGAGGATTTCGCCACGGCCGCCGCACTGGGCGAACGTCTCATCGGCGAATTCGAGGCCACCGAGCTGGAGATCTGCCGGGCGGACCCGGAAGGCGGCTGGACGGGATACCTGGTCTCCGTCGGCTATCGCACGCCTCCGGCCGACGGCGAAGATCCCGCCGAAACACTGCATCGAGCCGTGGTGCCCGCGCTTTTCCACTTCGGCCTGAACGCGGAATTCTTCGAAATCCACGGAACGCCGGAGACCGGCCAATACGGAAGCTACGACGCCTACGACATCCCGGCGGACGGATTCACGCTTTATTCGTTGATGGCGTCCGTCGGCGGAACCGATCCCCGCGAGCCCGCGTACGTCACGAGGCACGATTTCACCCAGCGCGTGGAAACAGATGTCATTTCACGGGTGCATCTCTACGTCCCCACCGGCGACCTGCGGCTGGCCGTGGGCCTGTGCGGCCGCCCCGCGACCGACCTTTCGGCGTCGCTGGTCCGGATCAGCACGGACGCGGGGCCTTGCGAAGCGGTGCTGCTTTCGGCTTTTCCCGCTCTCGCCGGGGAAAGCGGCGAAGAGGCGCTCAGCCGGGTCACGAACGAGGTGACCGACAGGCTTTCGCACGTGAGCATGTCCGTCCGGGCGATCCACACCGCGCTGGAGGACGACCCGTTCTACACCGAGCCGGGCTAGCGGCCAGGCGCCGCGTCAGCCCGCGTGGGCGGCGAGCCGTTCCTCGCGGTCCGCGGTGATGAGCGCGTCCAGCACGCCGTCGAGGTCGCCGTCGAGGACCTGGTCCAGGTTGTACGCCTTGTAGTTCACCCGGTGGTCGGCGATGCGGTTCTCGGCGAAGTTGTACGTGCGGACCCGCTCGGAACGGTCGACGGTGCGGACCTGGGAACGGCGGGCGTCCGACGCCTTCGCGGCTGCCTCCTCCTCGGCGATCGCCTGGAGGCGGGCCTGCAGCACCTGCAGGGCACGGGCGCGGTTCTGGATCTGCGACTTCTCGTTCTGGCACGAGACGACCACGCCGGTGGGGAGATGCGTGATCCGCACGGCCGAGTCGGTCGTGTTCACGCTCTGGCCGCCGGGGCCGGACGAACGGTAGACGTCGATCCGCAGGTCGTTCGGGTCGATCTCGACCTCGACGTCCTCGGGTTCGGGGTAGATCAGCACGCCCGAGGCGGAGGTGTGGATGCGGCCCTGCGATTCGGTGGCGGGCACGCGCTGCACGCGGTGCACCCCGCCCTCGAACTTCAGCCGCGCCCAGACGCCGTCGGCCTCGGCCGAACGGCTCTTGATGGACACGGTGACGTCCTTGAAGCCGCCGAGGTCCGAGTCGACCGAGTCGAGCACCTCGGCCTTCCAGCCGTGACGCTCGGCGTAGCGCAGGTACATACGCAGCAGGTCGCCGGCGAACAGCGCCGACTCCTCGCCGCCTTCACCCGATTTGATCTCCATGACCACGTCGGAGCCGTCGTACGGGTCGCGCGGCAGGAGGAGTTCGGTGAGCTTGGCTTCGAGCACGGGGATCTTGGCGGAGATCTCCTCGGCCTCGGCCGCGAAGGCGGCGTCTTCCGATGCCAGTTCCTTCGCCGTCTCCAGGTCGTCGCGGGCGGTGTCGAGCTCACGGACCGTCTTGACGACGGGGCTCAGCTCCGCGTACCGGCGACCGAGCTTGCGGGCGCGCGCCTGGTCGGCGTGCACGGACGGGTCGGCCAGCTGCTCTTCCAGCTGGGCGTGCTCTTCGAGCAGACCCTTCAGCGAACTCGAATCCACCACTCCACCTCTCAACGACCCGGGCAAAAAGAACCATGAAAAACGGCGCCCACCCGGACATGCGGGTAGGCGCCGTCGTTCAAGCTACTTGGCGTCTTCGGCCTTCTTGCGCTTGCCGTAGCGAGCCTCGAAGCGCGCGACGCGGCCGCCGGTGTCCATGAGCTTCTGCTTGCCGGTGTAGAACGGGTGGCAGTTCGAGCAGATCTCGACGTGGAGGTTGCCGGAGGTCTTGGTGCTGCGCGTGGTGAATTCGTTGCCACAGTCACAGTTCACGTGCGTGACGACGTACTCGGGGTGAATACCGCTTTTCATGGTGTCCTCTCTCGTTGGCCCCGGGTCCCCGAGCGGGGTGAACCGGTGCCGGACTTCAGCGGATGATTTTGCCAGATGTGCTGGCAGTGGCGTCAACGCACCCCTGCCCCGGCATATTCCAGCACGTTGAGTTATCAACTATCGACGTTGAGTTGTACGAAATTTGTACTTGATCACGGGACCGTCCTTCTGTTGGTGATTCCTCAACAGGAGGTACTGATCATGCGCAGCATCCTCGCCAAGGTGGCGAAGCCGGCGTCCGTCGCCGCGCTGGCCATCGCGGCCCTCGCCGTGGCCCCGGCCGCCGGGGCGGCCCCTGAACCGGGTGCCACCATCACCGCCGCCGACATCAACCCGGCAGCGGGGACGTTCACCACCCTGTCCGACGGCGACCTGGCCATCCAGGGCGCCGGCGACGGCACGCCCGCCGGCGCCGTCCAGTGGTTCAAGAACCACATGGGCTCGACCGCGTACCAGGGCCTCTGCGAGAAGGCCGTCGAGAACGCGTACGGGACGACCGGCGTCTGGGCGTCGGCCAACGCGCACTGGAACGGCGCGAGCCCGAAGCACACGACCGGGACGCCGCCGAAGGGCTCCTTCGTCTACTGGAACATCAGCCAGTGGGGCCACGTCGGCATCGCGGACGGCTCCGGCGGGATCTACGCCTCCAGCATCGGCGGCAAGATCGGCCACGCGTCGAGCGTGCACTACTTCAACAACTACCGCGGCTGGACTCCCGCGGCCGTTCCGCACCGCTGAGCCCTCGGTCCTCGTGAGTGGTAAGGACGGTTCTAACCG
>NZ_JBHXIB010000075.1:0-31227 GCF_042723975.1 Amycolatopsis sp. NPDC058340
CGGTTAGAACCGTCCTCGCCACTCACGAGGCTTTCAGGCACCGGTGGTCGATCCGGGCCGCACGATCATCAGCACCGTCACCACGGCCCACAGCAGATTGAACATCCCGGTGTACATCGCCACCCGGCCGGCCGTGACCGGCGCGGACGGCGGCTCCGCGTCCAGCGCGGCGAGGATCGCGTTCTGCCCTGGCAGCACCAGCAACGCCAGCACACCGGCGGCGGCCGCGGTGAGCACGATCGACACGATCACCCACGCGTCGCCGAAGACCCGCATGCTGCCCGCCGTCGCCAGCCCGAAGAACGGCACCGCGATACCGAAGATCGCGTAGACACGGCAGATCCGGTTGAGCGCTCGCAGGACGGACAGGCCGGAACCCGGCTCCGCGAAGGCTTTTCGCGCCGCCGCGGGGAACATGCTCGCCGCGACGGTGACCGGGCCGACCGCGATGACGGCGGCGAGCACGTGGAGGATCAAGAGGATTTTCGACACGCCACCGAGCCTATGATCGTCACCGCGGGGTCCGGTACCGGTGTTTTCGACAGATGTCGCAGGATTCCGGCCATCCGGCTACGTCCGGCGACGTACGCGGAGTGCCGCTCGTGAACGGATGTGGTGAAGGCCTCCCCCGCGACACCATTCGTCACCATGAACCTTCCCGTGGACACAGACGAACTCACGAAACGGTACGGCGAGCAACTCGCCGTCGACCGGATGAAACTGACCGTGCTGCCCGGCGAGATCTACGGATTCCTCGGCCCGAACGGGGCGGGCAAGACGACGACGTTGCGGATGCTGCTCGGCCTCGTCCGGCCGACTTCCGGCAGCGTCCGGCTGTTCGGCAGGCCGCCCGGTGACCTCGACGGGGTCGGCGCGCTGATCGAATCACCGGGGTTCTACCCGTACCTGTCCGGTGCGGACAACCTCACGGTGCTCGCCAGGTACAGCGGCACGGATCCGCTCCGCGTCGGCGAGGTGCTCGCGATGGTCGACCTCGCCGATCGCGGCAAGGACCGCTACTCCACCTATTCGCTCGGGATGAAGCAACGGCTCGGTGTCGCGGCGGCCTTGCTGAAGGACCCGCGGCTGCTGATCCTCGACGAGCCGACGAACGGGCTCGACCCGGCCGGGATGGCCGACATGCGGGTGCTGATCCGGAGGCTCGGCGCGGAGGGCTGCACCGTGCTGTTGTCGAGCCATCTGCTCGGCGAGGTCCAGCAGATCTGCGACCGCGTAGGCGTCGTTTCGCACGGGCGGCTGGTCGCGGAGAACACGGTGGCCGAACTCCGCGGCGGCACGGTGCTGCACATCGAGGCCGACGAGATCGTGCGCGCGGCCGGCCTGGTGCGGCGCTGGATCGGCGCGGAGAACGTGCGCGAGAGCGGGACCGGTCTCGATCTGACCGTCGACCCGGAACGCGCGTCGTGGCTGAACCGCGAACTCGTCACGGAAGGGATCGCGGTACGTGAACTGCACGTCCGCGAACGGGATCTGGAACAGGTCTTCTTCGAGCTCACCGGAGAGGTGGCAGGTCATGTGGGGTAGTTGCACCGCCGAGCTGGCGAAACTCGTCCGGCGTCCGGCGAACTGGTTCATGCTGGGGATCGCCGTCGCGCTCGGCCTGACCTTCACCTATCTGCTGCCGCTCGCGGGCGCGGCGGGTTCGTCGAGCGGGGCTCCCGGTACGGATCGCGGGCTGGCCGCGACCCTGCCGTCGAATCTGGTCGGCAACGCGATCGGCGGGTTGCCGGTGTTCCTCGGGGCGATCCTGCTCGTGCTCGGCGTGCTGGCCGTCGGCACCGAATACGGCTGGAGCACGTGGAAGACCGTGCTGACGCAAGGACCTTCGCGACTGACCGTCTACAGTGGAAAGTTGTTCGCACTGGCCGTCGCGTCGCTGACCGTCGTGCTGGCGAGCTTCGCGACCGGCGCGGTCACGAGCGCGCTCATCGCCTCTTCGGAAGGCGAGCCGATGAACTGGCCGTCGTTCGGCTCGCTGCTGACGGGGATCGGCGCGGGCTGGCTCATCGCGATGACGTGGGCGGCACTCGGCGCGGCGCTCGCCATCGCGATGCGCGGGGTGGCGCTGCCGATCGGGCTCGGCCTGGTGTGGCTGCTGGTGGTGCAGAACCTGCTGTTCGGGGTCGCGGCCCCGCTGGTGGACTGGGTCGGCACGCTCCAGCTGGCGCTTCCGGGAGCCAACGCCGGTTCGCTGGCGGCGTCGCTCGGTGCTTCGGGCGCGACGCCGGGCGTCGGAGAACTCGTGAGTGCCTCGCAAGCGACGCTGGTGGTGGCGGGCTACCTGGTGGTCTTCGCCGGTCTCGGCGGCTGGCTGCTGCGGCGCCGGGATGTCCTCTGAAAGTCCGTGAGGGCCTCCTTCCCTACCCTCAAGGTAGTGAAGGAGGCCCTCACGGACCGCTAGGCGAGGGCGTCGAGGTCCGCCAGGACGTCCGCGGGCAGCTCGAGATCCGCGGCGGCGACGTTCTCCCGCAGGTGCGCCGTCGAGGACGTGCCCGGGATCAGCAGGATGTTCGGCGACCGCTGGAGCAGCCACGCGAGCGCGACCTGCATCGGCGTCGCGCCGACCCGGCGGGCGCAGTCGTCGAGCACGCCGGATTGCAGTGGCGTGAACCCGCCGAGCGGGAAGTACGGCACGAACGGGATGTTGATGGCCGCGAGGGCGTCGAGAAGCCCATCGTTGGCGCGGTTCGCGACGTTGTACTCGTTCTGCACGCAGACGACCGGCGCGATGGCGCGCGCTTCCTTGACCTGCTCCGCGGACACGTGGCTCAGGCCGAGGTGCCGGATCAGGCCCTGCTGCTGAAGCTCGGCGAGCACCTCGAACGGCTCCGTGATCGAGACCGGGATCGGGAAGACGCCGTGCTCCCCCGCGAGCCGCAGGTTGACCACGTCGAGGACGTCGAGGCCGAGGTTGCGCAGGTTGTCGTGGACCGCGGAGATCAGCTCGTCGCGTGAGAGCGCGGACGGCCAGCCCTTGTCCGGAGACCGCTTCGCGCCGACCTTCGTGACGATGTGCAGCTCGTCCGGGTACGGATGCAGCGCCTCGCGGATCAGCTCGTTGGTCGTGTGCGGACCGTAGAAGTCGCTCGTGTCGATATGGGTGACGCCGAGCTCGACCGCCTCGCGGAGGACGGCGATCGCGGCGTCGCGGTCGCTCGGCGGTCCCCAGATGCCGGGGCCGGACAGCCGCATGGCGCCGTAGCCCATCCGGCTCACGGTGAGATCGCCGAGGGTGAGGGTGCCGCCTGGGCTCATGGTCGCTCCTTGTACAAGTGTGTTCCGCTCACCTTATGCAGGTGCTCCCCGGCCCGGCGCGTGCGGGAAGGGAGCAAGGGACCTTTGCTACCACTCGGGGCGCTGACCTGCACGAACAGCCAGGCCGACCAGCTGGTTCGCCAGCCCCTCGGCCAGCCCGTCGACGAACATCGCGTGGCCGGAGGGCGCTCCGCGTTCGGCCAGGACCGTCGCCACGGCCTCGCCTGGGTTCGCGTAGGGCCACAGTCCCGCGACGAGGATGAAGACGGCCTTCGCGAAATGTCCGGCCGCTTCGGCGCCCAGCGGGACCTGGGCCCGGACGACGTCGGCGAGCCGTTCGGTCCGTTCGCCTGCCCGCGTCTTGAACGTCCGCGCGGTCTCCACGGAGATGTTGCGTTCCAGTACCGCGGCCATCGCGCTGATCAGCTCGCACAGCAGGCGCTGCCGCGAGATCGACGTCGCGATGACGGTCGCGACCCGCTCGTCGCCGGGGCCGTCGAGGGCGCTCAGCTCGCCTTCGAGTTCGTCGAGCCACGAGACCCAGACCGAGTCCAGGACCTCCAGGAAGATCGCCTCCCGGCTGTCGAAGTACCGCAACACGTTCGACTTCGCCAGGCCCACCCGGTCGCTCAGTTCACGCAGGCTGATCCGGGAGACGGGCCGCTCGGCCAGGAGTTCGCGCGCCACGCCGAGGATCGCCGCGCGCCGGGCCTCGACCTGTTCCGGCCGCCGTGCGCGCTGGAAGTCGGGTGCCACGCGGCGCACGGTACCAGACCACCCGGCTGTTATTCGGCGTTCGCGGCCCTCCGCGCCTGCACCCGCTTGTAGCTCCAGATCAGCAACGCGAACAGGATGAGCCCGGAAAGGATCAGGCTCGACCCGGTGCTCCAGCCGCCGAGCGGCAGGCCGGGCACGACTCCCCAGACGACCCCCGCGGCCAGCAGGCCGAGCCCGGCCAGCACCGAACCCGCGATGCGCAGCGGGGACGAAACACTGTCCTCGGCCGCCTTCATCGCCCGGTCACGGATCGGATCGACGTACTTCTCCACGGCGGGGAACTCCGAGGCCAGCACGAGCAGACCCGCGAGCACCAGCAGCAACCCGGGCCCCGGCAGCACGAGCAGCGCGATACCGACCGCCAGCAGGATGATGCCCGCGATCAGGATCAGGGCCTGTTTCACGGGTTTTCCGATGCCCACCGTCGTCTCCTCGCCGTCGTCCCTTTCCGTCGATTGTGCCGGTCGGGACGGAAAAGCGCTGGTCCTGACGGTCTGTTTCGGAGGAGACCGTTCGTCGGGGTGATGAACTGTTCGACCTAAGGAGGACCGATGCGCTACATGTTGCTGATCTGCGGGACGCCGTTCCCCGGCGCGGACGATTGCGAAGACCCACTCGACGAAAAGACCCAGGCATGGGTCGACAAGATGACCGCTCGCGGGGTGAGGTTGTCCGGCAGCAGGCTCCGGTCGGCGGCCACCGCGACCACCGTGCGCCACCGCGACGGCGAACTGCTCGTCTCGGACGGGCCGTTCGCGGAGACGAAGGAACAGATCCTCGGCTACGACCTGATCGAGTGCGCCGATCTCGACGAAGCGATCGAGATCGTGTCGAAGCACCCGGTCGCGAAGTTCGCGACCATCGAGATCCGGCCGATCTGGCCGACCCCCTGAACGCGCCTCGTGAGTGGCGAGGACGGTTCTAACCGTCCTCGCCACTCACGAGGGCAAACGAGAGCAAAGGTCCCTTGCTCACCCACCGGCCAGCAGCTGCTCGAACGGTACGAACCCGCTCCCCGGAGCCGAGGCGGCCCCGTCCGCCGAAAGCCGGGAGGCGAGCTCCCGGCCGGCCCGCGACGCCCGCTTGTCGAGATCGCCCGGAGACGCCCAGTCCGACGAAGCCGCGTACACCGCCGTCGAGACAGGCTCGGCGCGAAGGTAGGCGAAGAGCGGACGCAGCGCGAAGTCGAGCACCAGCGAGTGCCGTTCGGTCCCGCCGGTGGCGCCGATCAGCACCGGCTTCCCGTCGAGCGCCTTCTGGTCCAGCACGTCGAAGAACGACTTGAACAGCCCGCTGTACGACGCGGTGAACACCGGCGTCACGGCGATCAGGCCGTCCGCGGTGGTCACCGTGTCGATGGCCGCCCGCAGGGCCGGGGACGGAAACCCGGTCAGCATGTTCTTCGTGACGTCGACGGCCAGATCGCGGAGTTCGATCACTTCGATCTTCACGTCCGGCAGCGCGACGGATACCGCCGCGGCGAGTTTGTCGGCGAGAAGCCGCGTCGAGGACGGCTGGCTCAGCCCTGCGGTCACCACTGCGATCGTCGTCATGCCGCAACCTCCAACCGGGAAGCGTGCGTGGGAGCCTCGGGCACGTGCGCCGGCCGAAGCGAGTCGAGTTCCTTGCGCAGCACCGGGATCACGTGCTCGCCCAGCAGGTCGAGCTGTTCCAGCACGGTCTTCAGCGGCAGTCCCGCGTGGTCCATCAGGAACAGCTGGCGCTGGTAGTCGCCGAAGTGCTCACGGAAGGTCAGCGTCTTGTCGATCACCTCTTGCGGGCTGCCGACGGTCAGCGGCGTCTGCTCGGTGAACTCCTCCAGCGACGGCCCGTGCCCGTACACCGGCGCGTTGTCGAAGTACGGCCGGAACTCCCTCACGGCGTCCTGCGACTTCGGCCGCAGGAACACCTGGCCGCCAAGGCCGACGATGGCCTGGTCCGCCTTGCCGTGCCCGTAGTGCTCGTACCGCTCGCGGTAGAGGTTGATCAGCGCCTGGAAGTGCTCCTTCGGCCAGAAGATGTGGTTCGCGAAGAACCCGTCGCCGTAGTAGGCGGCCTGTTCCGCGATCTCCGGGCTGCGGATCGAGCCGTGCCAGACGAATGGCGGGACACCGTCGAGCGGACGCGGCGTCGAAGTGAACTCCTGCAGCGGCGTCCGGAACTTGCCGGACCAGCTGACCACGTCCTCGCGCCACAACCGGTGCAGCAGGTGGTAGTTCTCGATGGCCAGCGGAATCCCCTGGCGGATGTCCTGCCCGAACCACGGGTACACCGGGCCGGTGTTGCCGCGTCCCATCATCAGGTCGACGCGCCCGTCGGCGAGATGCTGCAGCATCGCGAAGTCTTCGGCGATCTTCACCGGGTCGTTCGTGGTGATCAGCGTGGTCGAGGTGGAAAGGATGATCTTCGACGTCTGCGCGGCGATGTAGCCGAGCATCGTCGTCGGCGACGAAGGCACGAAGGGCGGGTTGTGGTGCTCGCCGGTCGCGAAGACGTCGAGGCCGACTTCTTCGGCCTTGAGCGCGATGCGCACCATCGCCTTGATCCGCTCGTATTCGCTGGGCGCCTCCCCGGTGGTCGGGTCGGTCGTCACATCGCCCACCGTGAAGATTCCGAACTGCATGACCTGCTCCCTGGGCCGGGGTTACATTGCTTGAGCGTTCAACCTCACGCGCGCAAGAAGTATTCCAGACCATCGGCGCGAGCTGAAAGGGTGACTTGATCGGCCGGGAAAGTGACCGCCCCCACACTCGAATCCATGTGGCTCACCTCCCTGCTTGTGACAACGTTGACATTCGCCTTCACGCCGGCCACCACCACTCCCGAACCCACTGTCGCGGCGACGATCTGCGCCAAGTACTGCGACAGCCGCGACCCCGCCTTGGCCGTCGGCGAAAGAAGACCCGGCACCGCGGCCGTCTGGGGCCGTGGCATCACCCTTCATCTCTCCGATGGCGACAACATGGGCTGGGGGAGCATCGGCGACGGCGACCCCGGCGACGAAGTCTGGCTCGACCGCTCCTTCGACGGCGGCCGCACCTGGGCAGGCGACAGCCGGATCGGCGACACGAAGATCCCGGACGGCCAACGCGGCTGGCGCACCCTGATGTTCAACGTCGACGACCCCGCCACCCACCGCTTCGGCGCCCTGCGCGCCTGCGGTAAGGCGGGCAACCGGCCGGAAATCGCGTGCACGCCGTGGTTCCGCACCACGGTCGCCGCGAACTCCCGGGCCGAGGCCGCCGCCACCGCGCTCATGCAGTTCTACGACAACGGCACCGGGCTCTGGCAGACCACGGGCTGGTGGAACTCGGCGAACGCGCTCACCGCGATCCTCGACTACAGCACGCGAACCGGTTCGCGGAATTACCGCTACGCCATCGGCAACACCTTCGACCGCAACCGCGGGAACAACTTCACGAACGAATACATCGACGACACCGGCTGGTGGGCGCTCGCCTGGATCCGCGCCTACGACCTGACCAAGGACCGCCGCTACCTCGACACCGCCGTCATCGCGGCGGACTACATGTACTCCTACCGCGACGGGACCTGCGGCGGCGGGCTCTGGTGGTCGACGGCGAAGACATACAAGAACGCCGTCACCAACGAGCTGTACGTCAAGGTGGCCGCTTCACTGCACAACCGCCTCCCCGGCGACACGCGCCAGCTCGCGCGGGCACGCGAGGTCTGGGACTGGTTCCGCGCGAGCGGCATGATCAACGGCGGCGCACTGGTCAACGACGGCCTGAACTCCTCCTGCGCCAACAACGGGCAGGCCGTCTGGAGTTACAACCAGGGGATCGTCCTCGGCGCGCTGGTCGAACTGCATCGCGCGACCGGTGACGCCGCCCTGCTCACCACGGCCAGGCGGCTCGCGGACGCCTCCACCACCACGCCGCTCCTGCACTCGAACGGCATCCTGCGCGACCCGTGCGAGTCCGGCGACTGCGGCGCCGACGGACCGTCGTTCAAGGGCGCGTACGCCAGGGGACTCGGGGAGCTGGACCGGGCCTTGGCGGGCAGGCCGTACCGCGCTTACCTGACGCGCCAAGCGAACTCGACGATCGCGAACAACCGCACGTCGCTCGATCAGCACGGCCTGCGCTGGGCGGGACCGGTCGACAAGATCGACGCCGCCCGTCAGCACAGCGCGCTGGAGGTCCTCACGGCAGCCCTCTGATTTGCCTGTCGGCGAACCCGCGGCCGCGATCGACGTCGGCAAGGCGGGTTCGCGTTCGGTCGATTTCCGAGATCCGTCTTCAGCTCCGCCAACCGGCCCCGTCCACCGGATCCGGGACGTGCAGCCAGGCGCGGACCTCGGTCTCCTTCTCGTGCACGAGCACCTGCCGGTAGCTCATCGTGTCGAGACCGGGGCCGCCCTGGTCCTGGACGTCCTCGTGGAACCGGTCCGACACGAGCACCACCACGGGCGACTCGTCCGGCGCTTCGGCGAGCGCGTCCCGCAGCACGCGCGAGTCCAGCAGCCGGGCGAGCAGCACCTTCGGCCGCCCCGTCACGCCGTACTCGTCGAGCGCGATCTCGCCGGCGTGGATCGCCACCCGCACCCGGATCCGCAGGCCGGGCTCGGTGACGACGTTGTACCGGGCCAGTTCCGCGGTCAGCCGGGAGAGCAGCGGGTACACCAGGCGGAACTTCGGGAAATGCGGCGGGACCACGACGATCATGCCGTCGCCGGTGTCCCGCTTCAGGCAGGCCTCCCAGGCGATCCCGCTGGCCTCGAAGGCTTCGGCGAGCAGGCCGAAGAGCATCCGCCGGACCTGGACGAAGATCTCGCTGCTGCGCCCGACCTGGCCGAAACCGGCGATGTCGATCGAGAACAGCCCGCAGTGCATACCGGATTCGACCCATGCCGCCGGCGGCGGATAGAGGATCTTCGCCCGCAGCCGGGCGAGGTGGACGCAGGTCGCGGTGACGAACAGGATCGTGCCGAAGAGCCAGGCGAACGAGAGCATCGCCTCCGACTCGCCCTCCGCCGCCGCGCGCTCCAGCAGGAACGTCATCGCGACGGCGACACCCCCGTAGCCCAGCACGAACAGCCAGAGGATGCCTCGCCGCAGCCGGATCGCGGCGTGCGCGACCGGTAGCAGCGCGAGCATGCCGAACGACCCGACGACCACCACGAAATACCAGAGACTCACGACGCGTTGTGCGGTCGAGACGCGTGCGGGACCGGTTCCGACGGCCACCTTGTTCCCCCCGTCACCCTGTGACACCGGAAACGATAACGCCTCATCCGAGCACTGAGGAAGCCGCTTTCCCCAGCCGTGACCCGCCCATCGGGACAGGGTGATGCGCCACACCGGGGGCTCGGGACACCGAAGCTGTCGGAGGGGGCGGATATCCTCCAGTACGGTGTCGCGTTGAACACCACCTCCACGAGCTAGTTCGCGAGCCACGACTCCAGGAGAAGTACCCAGTGACTGCTGAGACCCTGTACGGGGCCGACGACCTGACGCATCTCGAGGGTCTGGAAGCGGTCCGCAAGCGCCCCGGGATGTACATCGGCTCCACCGACAGCCGCGGTATCAACCACCTGTTCTCCGAGGTCGTGGACAACTCGACCGACGAGGGTGTGGCGGGTCACGCCACGAAGATCGTGGTCACCCTGCACGCCGACGGCAGCGTCCAGGTCGACGACGACGGCCGCGGCATCCCCACCGGAACGCACGCCAAATCCGGTTTGTCCGGTGTCGAGCTGGTGCTGACCAGGCTGCACGCGGGCGGCAAGTTCGGCGGCTCGGGCTACAAGACCTCCGGTGGCCTGCACGGTGTGGGCGCCTCGGCGGTGAACGCGCTGTCGCACCGCTTCGACGTCACGGTGAAGCAGAGCGGCAAGGTCCACCAGATGTCGTTCGCGCACGGCGTCCCCGGTGTGTTCGACGGCCCCGGCCCGAAGGCCAAGTTCACCCGCAAATCCGGGCTGAACATCACCGGCAAGATGAAGCGCGGCGAGCGTTCCGGCACGTCGATCCGGTACTGGTACGACTCGCGTTACTTCGAAAGCGGCGCCGCGCTCGACGTCGAGGGCGTCCGCGCGAAGATGCGCAACACCGCGTTCCTGGTCCCTGGCGTCACCTATGTACTGCGCACCGCGGTCGACGACTCGATCAGCGAAGAGACCTTCCATTTCCCCAACGGCCTGGCCGACATGGTCGATTTCCTCGCCCCGGACAGCGAAAAACCCGTCTGCGGCACGCTGATCATCAACGGCGAGGGCACGTACAAGGAGAACGCGGCCGACGCCAGCGGTGTCATGCAGTCCAATGTGGTGCGTCACGCGGAGGTCGAGGTCGCGCTGCGCTGGGGCACCGGCTACGAGCGCACGGTGGAGTGTTTCACCAACACCATCCGCAACGTGCACGGCGGCACGCATCGCCGCGGTTTCGACCGCGCCGTGCTGAAAGCCTTGCAGGACGCCATTTCCAAAACCCGCGGGCTGCTCAAGCCCAAGGAGGACATGCCGACCGTCGAGGACGTGCTCGAAGGGATGACGGCGGTCGTCCACGTCCGGCTGCCCGAGCCGCAGTTCACCTCGCAGACCAAGGACGAGCTGTCCACCGCCGGTATCACCCGCGTCATCCAGGGCGTCGTCGACAAGCACATCCGCGCCTGGACCGAAGAGCGCAAAACCAAGTCCGAGGCGAAGATCGTGCTGCAGAAGGTGGTCGACGCGGCACGCGTCCGGCTCACCCAGAAGCAGCAGAAGGACGCCGCCCGGCGCAAGACCGCGCTCGAAGGCGCGGCCATGCCGCCGAAGCTCGTCGACTGCCGCACCACCGGCGTTTCGCGCAGTGAGCTGTTCCTCGTCGAGGGTGACAGCGCGCTCGGTTCGGCACGGATGGCGCGCGTGTCGGAGTACCAGGCGCTGCTTCCCTTGCGCGGCAAGATCCTCAACGTCCAGAAGGCGTCGCTGGGCGACACACTGAAGAACGCGGAGATCGCCTCGATCGTGCAGGTGCTCGGCGCGGGCAGCGGGCGCACGTTCGACCTGTCGACCATGCGCTACGGCCGGGTGATCCTGATGGCCGACGCGGACGTCGACGGTTCGCATATCCGCACGCTGCTGATCACCCTGTTCGCCAAGTACATGCGGCCGGTCATCGAGGACGGCAGGCTCTACGCCGCGATGCCGCCGCTGCACAAACTGGTCACCAAGGGCCGCAACCCGGAAACCCATTTCACCTTCACCCAGAAGGAGATGGAGACCAAGTACGCGGAGCTGGAGCGGGCGGGCAAGCAGATCGTCACTCCGGTCCAGCGGTTCAAGGGTCTCGGCGAGATGGACGCCGAGGAACTGTGGGACACCACGATGAACCCGGCCACCCGCGCGGTCCGCCGTATCACCATCGACGACGCCGAAGCCGCGGAGAACGCGCTCGAACTGTTGATGGGCGAGAAGGTCGAACCGCGCCGCAACTGGCTCGTCGCCTCCTCCGACCGGGTCGACCGCGAAGCCATCGACGCCTGATTTCGTTGCTATTCAAGGAGCTTTGAGCAATGGCACGCCGTAAGGGCCCCACCACCAAGGTCGACCCGAGCGCGTTCGACCGCCCCGGCGCGAACGTCTTCGACAACTCGCTGAAGACGGAGATCGAGGATTCGTACCTGGAGTACGCGTACTCGGTCATCCACTCGCGGGCGCTCCCGGACGCGCGGGACGGGCTGAAGCCGGTGCACCGCCGGATCATGTACTCGATGAACGAGAACGGGTACCGGCCGACACACGCGTACGTGAAGTCGGCCCGCGTGATCGGTGACGTGATGGGCCGGTACCACCCGCACGGCGACACCGCGATCTACGACGCCATGGTCCGGCTCGCGCAGGACTTCTCGCTCAACGTCCCGTTGGTCGACGGGCACGGCAACTTCGGTTCCCCCGACGACGGCCCCGCCGCCTCGCGGTACACCGAGGCACGGCTGTCCCCCGAAGCGATGCTGCTGGTCGGGGAGCTCGGCGAGGACACCGTCGACTTCCGGCCGAACTACGACGGTTCGCTCGAAGAGCCGTCCGTGCTTCCCGCGGCGTTCCCGAACCTGCTGGTCAACGGCACCTCCGGGATCGCGGTCGGGATGGCGACCAACATGATCCCGCACAACCTGTCCGAGATCATCGGCGCGGCGCGGTGGCTGATCAACCACCCGAACGCCACCCTCGACAAGCTGATGGAGTACGTCCCGGGTCCCGACCTGCCGACCGGTGGTTCGCTGCTGGGGCTGGACGAGGTCCGCCGCGCGTACGAGACCGGCCGCGGTGTGGTGCGGATGCGCGCCAGCGCCGAGACCGGGCCGCTGGAGGGCAGCCGCGGCCGTCAGGCCATCACCATCACCGAGCTGCCGTACGGCGTCGGCCCGGAGAAGGTGATCGAGAAGATCACCGACGAGGTCAACAAGTCCAAGCGGCTCACCGGTATCGCCGACGTCAAGGACCTCACCGACCGCGAGAACGGCACGCGGCTGGTCATCGAATGCAAGGTCGGCGTGAACCCGCAGGCGCTGCTGGCGGATCTGTACCGGCTCACGCCGCTGGAGCAGTCCTTCGGCATCAACAACCTGGTGCTGGTGGACGGGCAGCCGCAGACGCTGGGACTCAAGGCGCTGCTGGAGGTCTTCCTCAGCCACCGGTACGAGGTCGTCACCCGCCGCACGCGGTACCGGCGCCGTAAGCGCGAAGAGCGTCTGCACCTGGTCGACGGCCTGCTGATCGCCCTGCTCAACATCGACAAGGTGATCAAGGTGATCCGCGAGAGCGACAACGCCGCGGCCGCGAAGGACGGCCTGATGAAGCGTTTCAAGCTCTCGGAGATCCAGGCGACGTACATCCTGGACACCCCGCTGCGTCGGCTCACGAAGTACGACCGGATCGAACTCGAAGCCGAGCAGGACAAGCTGCGTGAGGAGATCGCCGAGCTGTCGAAGATCCTCGACGACGAGTCGGTGCTGAAGAAGGTCGTCTCGGCCGAGCTGGCCAAGATCGCCAAGGACCACCCGACCGAACGCCGTACCGCGCTGATCGACGGCGACCTCAAGGAGGTCCTCGCCGCGTCGAAGCCGTCGGGGCCGCTGGAGGTCGCGGACGATCCGTGCCAGGTGATCCTGTCGGCCACCGGGCTGGTCGCGCGGACGGCGGCGGAATCGGAGGAGGCGTCGGAAGTGCGGCGCCGCAACGGCCGCGTCAAA
Organism: Amycolatopsis sp. NPDC058340; assembly: GCF_042723975.1. NCBI lineage: Bacteria > Bacillati > Actinomycetota > Actinomycetes > Pseudonocardiales > Pseudonocardiaceae > Amycolatopsis > Amycolatopsis sp. NPDC058340. The sequence goes on from NZ_JBHXIB010000075.1 coordinate 13,255, forward strand.
CACGACTCGGTGGCCGCGGTGGTCCATTCGACCGCCCGCGGGCAGGTACTGCTGGTGACCAACCGCGGCCGCGCGTTCAAAACCGATGTGCTGCCGCTGCCGGTGCTGCCCGAGCAAGCGGGCACTGTGTCGCTTCGCGGCGGAATGGCCGCGAAGGAACTGGTGCCGCTGGAGAAGGGCGAGCGCGTCATCGGCCTGGCCCCGCTCGGCGAGCAGGCGGCCGGCTCCCCGGGTCTCGCGCTCGGCACGAAACTCGGCGTCGTGAAGGTGTGCGCGCCGGAGTGGCCGGTCCGCTCGGACGAGTTCGACGTGATCAGCCTGAAGGACGGCGACGAGGTCGTCGGCGCCACCTGGCTCACCGACGGCGAAGAGACGCTGGCGTTCCTGTCGTCCGAAGCGTCACTGCTGCGCTACCCGGCTTCGCTCGTACGGCCGCAGGGCCTCAAGGGCGGCGGCATGGCCGGCATCACCGTGCGCGGTGAAGCGGAAGTGGTCTTCTTCGGCGCGATCCGCACCGACGACGCCGAACACGGCGAGCCGATGGTCGTCACCGCGACCGGCGCGAGCGTGAAGGTGACCCCGTTCAGCGAGTACCCGGCCAAGGGCCGCGCGACCGGCGGTGTCCGGGCGCAGCGTTTCCTCAAGGGCGAGACACGCCTGATCGTCGGCTGGATCGGCCCTCGCCCCGCCGGGGCCTCGCGCACGGGTGACCCGGTGGAACTCCCCGAAGTCGACGTCCGCCGCGACGGCTCCGGCCACGCCCACCCCGGCCCGGAGGTCGTCGGTCACCTCATCGAACGGGACTGATCCCCGCCCACGCGTGATTGGAGCCGGAACTCACCCACCACACGAGTTCCGCCTCCAATCACGCGAGATCCGGCCCCAATCACGCGAGTTACGCCCCTGGTCACGCGTGTCGTCCGTCTGGTCACGCGTGTCGTCCGCCCAATCACGCGAGTCGTCCGTCGGCCTGCCGCTCCCCGCGTGGTAGCAAAGGTCCCTTGCTCCCCGTCAGCGGCCGAGGAGGCCCTTCGCGATGTGCGTCACCTGGATCTCGTTGCTTCCCGCGTAGATCATCAGCGACTTCGCATCGCGCGCCAGCTGCTCCACCCGGTACTCCGCCATGTACCCGTTGCCGCCGAACAGTTGCACGGCCTCCATCGCGACCTCGGTGGCCGCCTCCGACGAGTACAGCTTCATCGCCGAAGCCTCGGCCAGCGTCGGCATCTTGCCCGCGCGCAGGGTCTCGATCAGCTGGAAGACCATGTTCCGCACGTTGATCCGCGCGATCTCCATCTTCGCCAGCTTGAGCTGGATCAGCTGGAACCGCCCGATCCCCTGCCCCCACAGCTTCCGGTTCTTCGCGTAGTCCACGCAAAGCCGATGGCATTCGTTGATGATCCCGAGCGCCAGCGCCGCGACCCCGATCCGCTCGACGGCGAACCCGGACTTCACCTCGGCCTTGCTGTCGCCGTCGCGGCCGGTCTCGGATTCGCCGAGCAGCCGGTCGCGCCCGAGCCGGACGTCGCTGAAGAACAGCTCGCCGGTCGGCGAGGACATCATCCCCATCTTCTTGAACGGCTTGCCCTGCGTGAGCCCGGGCATGCCCTTGTCCAGCACGAACGTCAGCACCTTGCGGTCACGGACGTCCGAGCCATCGTCCAGCTTCGCGTACACGATGATCGTGTCGGCGTACGGCCCGTTGGTGATGAACGTCTTCTGCCCATTGAGGACATACTCGTCACCGTCGCGCCGCACCGACGTCTTCATCCCGCCGAAAGCGTCCGAGCCGGAGCCGGGTTCGGTGATCGCCCACGCCCCGACCTTCTCGAACGTCGCCAGCCCTGGCAGCCAGCGTTCCTTCTGCGCTTGCGTGCCCTTGGTCAGGATCGTCTGCGCGGTCAGCCCGATGCTCACGCCGAGTGACGCGACGATGCCGAGGCTGACCCCGGCCAGCTCGCTCACCGCGATGAGCGCCATCGCCTCCTGCCCGCCGAACGCCAGACCACCGCCGCCGGACCCGCGCTCCTCGGACAGCAGTTTCGACACCGAATCCCGCGCGAGCGCGTCGATGCCGAAGGACGCGAACATCTTCCGGATGATGTCGTACGGCGGCAGCGTCCCGCTTTCCAGCGCGTCGAGATGCGGCCGGATCTCCTTGTCGATGAATTCCCGGATGGCGTCCCTGATCAGCAGATCGGTCTCGGACCACTCGATCACGGGAGCCTCGCGGCGATGTCGTCGATCTCCCAGGCGGCCTCGGTTTCGATCACCTTGACGTCGTGCCAGCCCGCGAGCTCGGAGATCGCGCCGCCCTGCACCGCGAACACCTTGCCGGTGAGCGGGCATTTCTCGGTCGCGAGGTAGGCGACCAGCGGCGAGATGTTCGCCGGGGAGAACGCGTCGAACTCCCCTTCTTCGACCTCCTGCGCGAAGATCGCGCCCATCCCCGGCGTCGCCAGCGTGAGCCGCGTGCGCGCGATCGGCGCGATCGCGTTGACCCGCACGCCGTAGCGCTCCAGTTCCTCGGCGGCGACCAGTGTCAGCGCGGCGATCCCCGCCTTCGCCGCGCCGTAGTTCGCCTGTCCCGCGTTCGGCAACGTGGTCCCGGACGCCGACGCGGTGTTGATCACCGAACCCGCGACCGGCTCACCGGCCTTGCTCGCGCTCTTCCAGTACGCGGCCGCGTGCCGCAGCACCGCCGCGTGCCCCTTCAAGTGCACGGCGATCACGGAATCCCATTGGGACTCCTCCATTCCGGCGATGAACGCGTCGCGCAGGATGCCCGCGTTGTTCACGACGACATCGAGCCTGCCGAATTCACCCACCGCCTGCGCGATCAGGTCCTCCGCACCCGCCCAGTCGGCGACGTTGGCCGCATTCGCCACGGCCTTCCCGCCCGCAGCGCGGATCTCGTCGACGACCTCCTGTGCGGGCCCGGTGTCGCTGCCGCTGCCGTCGTTCGCCCCGCCGAGGTCGTTGACCACGACGCTCGCGCCCTCCCGCGCGAACAGCAGCGCGTGCTCGCGGCCGATCCCGCGTCCGGCGCCGGTGATGACGGCGACCCGCCCGTCGAGTGCTCCCATGGCTTTGCTCCTACTCCGCGAATTCCGCGAGACCGTCTTTGATCACGACGGTTTCGCCGACGGTGGTTTCGAACGCGTAGCTCCCGGCACCCGCGCTCCAGATGGACGTCGTCAGGTCCTGGCCGGGCAGCACCGGTTTGGCGAATCGCACGGCGAACCGCTTCAGTCTGTCCACATCGGACCCGGCGACCTCGGTCAGCAGCGCCCACGAGGTGAACGCCATGGTGCACAGGCCGTGCGCGATGATCCCCGGCAGTCCCGATTCCTTCGCGACCTCTTCGTCGAGATGGATCGGCATGGGGTCGCCGGCGGCGGGCGCGTACCGATACGTCTGGTCGTCGTCGACGTGCTGGTTCACCTTCGCCACCGGCGCCCGCGAACGGAGGTCTTCGTCGAACTTGTGCTCCGGTCCGAGTTCGCCGCGGGTCTCCCCGGTGTCGAACCCGCGCACGAACAACGTCACGTACTGCTCGTTGACCAGGGCGCCGTCGTCGGTCCGGCATTCGAGGTGGATGGTGCCGCGGGTGCCGTTCGGCAAGCCCTCGTAGCCGGTCATCCGCGCTCGTGACACGAGTTTGTCGCCGGGACGGATCGGCCGGTGGAACCGGAATTCCTGCTCCCCGTGCACGATCCGGCCGAACAAGCCGACCGGGACGACCTCGAGCGCGGGTTCCATCAGCGACTCGAACACCGGCACGATCGCGAACACGGGGCTCGCGACCTCACCGGCGAGATGCGCCGGGATCGGGTCGTTGGTGGCCTTCGCGTACTCGATCAGCCGCTCGCGCGTGACCTCGAACCGCGACTCGCCGGTCCACTTGCCGAGCCCGCCGGGGTCGAATCGCTCGGTCACGAGACCAGCGCCTTGAAGTTCTCGAGGGAGGCGTCGAGGTTCTTCTTGCCGTCCTTCTCGACGGCCTTGCCGAGCGCGCCGACGATCATCTGGCCGGCGAACTCCGCGTCGATACTGGCGAGCGAGCCGTCGCCGGACGCCTCCACCGACAGCTCGAATTTGACCTTCACCCCGGCCATCCCGGTGCCGGAAATCGCGAGCTTCGACGGCGCCTCGAACTCGTCGACGGTCCAGGTGATCGTGTTCGGCATCCCGAGCATCGTGACGACCTCGGAAGCCTGCGCTCCCTTGGAGAACTCGGCCGGGACCTCGCCCTTCCACTTGGTGTGGATGGTCAGCCACTTCTCGAAGTTGTTGGGGTTGGAGAACTCCGCCCATACCTTGGCGGGAGCGGCGGGGAGTTCGACGGAGGCACTGATCTTGCCCATGGTTCTTCCTTTCGGGATCAGCGCTCGGCGCGCTGGTAGGCGGTGACGACGGCGGCGCCGCCGAGTCCGATGTTGTGCTGCAACGCGGCCTGGACGCCGTCGACCTGGCGTTTGTCCGCGGTGCCGCGCAGCTGCCAGGTGAGTTCGGCGCATTGCGCGAGGCCGGTGGCGCCGAGCGGGTGCCCCTTGGAGATCAGCCCGCCGGACGGGTTGACGACCCACTTGCCGCCATAGGTGGTGTCGCCCGAGTCGACGAGCTTCCCGGCCTCCCCTTCGGCGCAGAGCCCGAGCGCTTCGTAGAGCAGGAGTTCGTTGGCGGAGAAGCAATCGTGCAGCTCGATGACCTGGAAGTCCTCCGCGCCGAGCCCGGCCTGGTCGTACACCTGGCGCGCGGCCTGGACGTTCATGTCGTAGCCGATGATGTTCTTCGCGGTACCGTCGAAGGTGCTGGCGAAGTCGGTGGTCATCGCCTGCCCGACGATCTCCACGGCCTGCCCCGCCAGCCCATGGGCGTCCACAAAGGACTCACTGGCGAGGATCGCGGCCCCGGAACCGTCCGAGGTCGGCGAGCACTGGAGCTTCGTGAGCGGGTCGTAGATCATCCGCGAGTCGAGGATGTCCTGCAGCGAATAGCTTTCCTGGAACTGCGCGTACGGGTTGTTCACCGAGTGCCGGTGGTTCTTCTCGCCGATCTTGGCGAAGTGCTCGGCGGTGGTGCCGTAGGTCTTCATGTGTTCGCGGCCTGCCGCGCCGAACATCCACGGCGCGGGCGGGAAGAGCACCTCGGAGATCTCCGCGAGCGCCTGGATGTGCCTGCCCATCGGCTGCTCGCGGTCGTCGTAGGTCGAGCCGAGCGATCCGGGCTGCATCTTCTCGAAGCCGAGCGCGAGCGCACAGTCCGCACGGCCGCCCCGGATCGCTTCCGCGGCCAGGTACAGCGCGGTCGACCCGGTCGAACAGTTGTTGTTGACGTTGACGACCGGGATCCCGGTCATGCCGAGTTCGTAGACCGCGCGCTGCCCCGAGGTCGACTCGCCGTAGACGTAGCCGACGTAGGCCTGCTTCACCTCGCTGAAGGAGATCCCGGCGTCTTCGAGCGCCTTGGTCCCGGATTCCTTGGCCATCTGCGGGTAATCCCAGCCCTCGCGGCGTCCGGGTTTCTCGAACTTCGTCATGCCCACGCCGACGACGTACACCTTGTTGGCCACCACGACGCTCCTTGTCGTTGCCGGGTCGCTGCTGCCACTGAAGATACAGACAGGTTTGTATTTATCAACCCCTTACATACAGGTCTGCACGGATGTTACTTACGGCACGATGCGTGTCAGGTGACGCAGACGGACGAGCCACACCCCCGTTAAACAGGGAGAACACGACACAGGGGGTAACGATGAAACGAACAAGTACGGTCCTGGCGGCCACCGTCGCCGCTGGGCTGTTGTCGGCGGGCACCGCCTCGGCGACCGGATGGACGATGAGCTACCTACGGCCGCCGGGCGGAGACGCCATCCGGGTGGTGGCCACCGACGGGGCCGGAAGCTACGCGGGACACTCCGACCGGGGGCTGCTCACCTGGTCGGGCTGGATGGTGCGGAACCACGGCTTCCCGGCGGGCCACGACACCGTCGAAGCCGTGGACGAGAACACCTCGAAGGCGATTCTCACGAACGGGTACGCGATCTCGACGCGGACGAAACGCTCGTTCGTCTTCCAGAACGGCGGATTCCAAGTCCTGGAGAAGGTCCCGGGGTACTCCCAGACAAGGGTCACCGGGATGAACAACCGCGGCGACATCGTCGGCGACGTGTACAACGATCCGCGCTATGGCTCGTGGGCGGCGTTCTGGCCGGCCGGCGACCGCGCGCACCCGGTGTTGCTGGACTCCCCGCCACTGCTCAGGCCGGTGGACATCGACCACGACGGCACGATCCTGATGCAGGAGCAGGGCGGTGGCGTCTGGCTCTGGAAGGACGGCGCGGGACGGCAACTCGTCCTTCCCGAGGGCATTCGCGAAGCACGCGCCATCGCGATCCGGGACGGCAAGGTGCTGGCCGATCTCCAAGGGGGCCAACGGCTTTGGACGGCCCCTGACACCTCCATCCCGGTGCCGGAGACCATGACGGTGACCGCGCTCAACGGGTCAGGACTCCTCACCGGCTGTTTGCGGACTTCGGGAACCGCCACGATTCCCGCGGCGTGGTCGCCGGGAGGTCCGGTGGAGACGCTTCCCGCGCCGTCCAGCGGTTGCGGCGCGATCGTGAGCGACAACGGGGAAATCATGGGCACCCTGCAGGACGACGACTACTTCGACAAGCTCGTGGTGTGGCGCCGTGGCTAAAGTCGGGGCATGGATCCCGAAGAGCTTCGGCAGCGGTTCTCCCTGCTGACCACCGCACATCTGACCGACGGCTGCGTCCGCGCCGGCGTTCAGGTCCGGTGCGCGCCCACCGGCACGCACTCGGTCGTGCCCGGCGCCCGCGTCGCCGGGCGGGTCACCCCCGCCCGGCACGTCGGCAGTGTCGACGTCTTCCTGGAGGCGTACGAAATCGCGAACCCCGGCGACGTCCTCGTCGTCGACAACGGCGGCAGGCTCGACGAGAGCTGCGTCGGGGACCTCGCGGTCCTCGAAGCGCAGGCGGCCGGGCTGAGCGGCGTGGTCATCTGGGGGCTGCATCGCGACACAGCCGACATCAAGAAGATCGGGCTGCCGGTGTTCAGCCTCGGTTCGATCCCGACCGGCCCGCTCTCGGTCTCCGCCCGCCCGGACGGCGCGCTCGAATCGGCCGCCGTCGGCGAGTGGACGGTGACGCGGGAAGACCTCGTTTTCGGCGACGAAGACGGCGTCCTGTTCGTCCCGGCCGACCGGGCGGACGAGGTCCTGGACCGCGCCGAAGGCATCCGCGACACCGAGCGGCGGCAAGCCGACCGGATCCGCGCCGGAGAGTCCCTTCGCGAGCAAGTGCGCTTCGCCGACTTTCTCGCGGAGCGGGCGAAGTCGCCTTCGCTGACGTTTCGGCAGCACCTGCGGGCGGTCGGGGGCGCCATCGAGGAGTAGCAAGGGACCTTTGCTACCACCGGAGGGCCTGACCAGGGAAAACACGCCCCGGCCAGGCCTCCGGAAGTTCCGGCTACGAGGTCTTCGAGCCGCCGAGCCAAAGCAGACCGTCGATGACGAAGCGGTTCTGCACCTCACTGGCGAAGGTCGACGAAAGCGGCTGATTCGTCTCGTAGTTCATCTTGTTGTGGCCGAAGTTGGCGTAGAGCATCTTGTACTTGGCGTTGGTCCAGAGGATCGGGTAATACCCGCTGTACCAGGACTGGTTCGGATCGGTCCCGAGCGGGAAACTCACCGGATCCACCGACGCGAGGATCCGGATGTCCGGGTTCTTGCGCAGGTCGCTGTTCCAGGCGTACCACTCGCTCACCGACGAGGTGAACGTCGCGGGCAGCCGCGTCGTCGAGGGATGCGGCCGGTTCTCCACCTTCAGCGTCGCCGTCGTCGGACCCCAGGTGTTGGACTTGAACGCGCCCGTGCCGAGGAACCTGTTGTGATACCAATCCCAAGTGGACGGATTGGTGTTGAACGCGGCCACGTGGAAGCCGAAGAACGCGCCGCCCGCGTTCATGTAGCGCTCGAAGCCCGAACGCTGCGCCGAGGTCTGCGGCAGGTCGTCCAGGAACAGCACGACCTGGTACTGCGAAGGCCGCAGCGAGGTCAGCCGGTTCCAGTCGTTGGTCGCGGTGTAGCCGAAGTTGTGCTGTGAAGCGGTTTTCGGGAACCACTGGTTGGCTTCCTTGACGAAGCTGATGTGCGCCGCGTCGTAGGTGCCGTTGTAGAAGGCCAGCACCTGGAACGCGGGGGCCGCCTGCGCCGTCACCGGCGCCAACGCCAGCGCGAGACAGGAAGCGAACAGCAGAGCGAGCTGGACCGCGATTCTCCTCATACTCACCATCCATGCCGGGTGTTTGTTAAATTCATATCTTGAATTAACATCTGACAAACCGCTAGACCTGCGAAAAAGACGGTTCCCGCTGACCGGCACCGGGTCGTATCGATAACCTGGGGATTATGGAACTGCGGGATGTCGAGATCTTCCTGGCGCTGGCCGACGAACTGCATTTCGGTCGCACCGCGGAGCGCCTGCACGTCTCGCAGGCGCGGGTGAGTCAGTCGATCAAGCAGGTGGAGCGCCGGATCGGCGTCCCGCTGTTCGCCCGCACCAGCCGACGGGTCCGGCTCACGCCGATCGGCGAACGGCTGCGGGACGACCTCGGCCCCGCCTACCGCGCGCTGCACGAAGGCATCGACCGCGCGATCGCGGCCGGCCGCGGGATCGGCGGCGTGCTGCGGCTGGGCTTCGAAGCGCCTGGCGTCGCCGACCTGACCGAAGACCTGCTGGACCGTTTCCGGCAGCGCTACCCGGACACCGAACTGCTCATCCGCGAGGCCGAGTTCGCCGACCCGTTCGCGATGCTGCGATCGGGTGAGATCGACGTCCTGGTGACGCTCCTTCCGGTCGACGAACCCGATCTCACGGCCGGACCGGCCGTGTACACCGAACCGATGCTGCTCGCGGTGTCGTCGAAACACCCTTTCGCGCGAAGGAAGTCAGTCACCCTCGACGACCTCGCCCGCGACACCGTCCTTCGCGCGGCGCATCCGCCGGAGCCGTACTGGATCGAGGAACCGCGGCAGTGGCTGACGCCGGCCGGGCATCCCGTGAGCCGGGGCACCCCTTTCGCGACCTTTCAGGAGCTGCTCGCCGCGATCGCCACCGGCGCCGGTATCTGCCCGCTCGCCGCGCACGCGCGGGAGTACTTCAGCCACCCGCGAATCCGCTTCGTGCCCTTCGCCGGCTCACCCGACGTCGAGTGGGGCCTCGTCTGGCCGCGCTCCGCCGAGACAGCCCGCGTACAGGCCTTCGCCGCCGTCGCCTCCGCTTCGCGCCTCTGACCTGGGAAAGGGAGCAAGGGACCTTTGCTATCACGTCCCCAGCGAACAGGGGTGTGTGGAAATAGGGACGTTGAGTGTCCCTATTTCCACACACCCTGTACGGCGCGTAGTGGTGCTGACTGACTGTGTGGATTTCGGTGCGTTGGATGACCAGAAATCCACCCGGTCACCACGGCGCGGAGAGCAAGGGACCTTTGCTACCACCCAGCCCGACCCCGAACAGCGTGAAGGCCCCCTTCCCTCGACTGAGCCGAGGGAAGGGGGCCTTCACGGGAAAACTAGCTGACGACCTTCTGCACCCAGTCCTGCTCCAGCTTCACGACCTGCCCGTTCGAGGTGACGGTCGGCGTGCCGAAACCGGGGCCGTTGCCGAAGTCCTGCTGCAGCGACGGGTCCGTCGAGATCTTCTTGTACGCGTCCTGGATCTCCTGCTCGTACGCGCCGCTGTTGACCTTGAGCGCGAAGGCCGGGTCGGTGATGCCGACGTCCTGGCCGAGCTTGATCAGCTGCGCCTTGTCGAACCCGCGCCCGCCTTCCTCCGGCTGGTCCTTGAACAGCGCGTCGTGGAAGGCGAGGAACTTGCCGGCGTCGGCCGCGGCGAGCGAGGCGTTGGCGGAGTCCAGCGAGTAGCCCGGCGGGTCGGAGCGCTGGTTGAGCATCGGCAGCATGTGGTACCGGACCTGCAGGGTCCCGTTGTTCACCTGCTCCTCGATCTGCCCCTTGAACGACTCTTCGAACTGCTTGCAGACCGGGCAGAGGAAGTCGGCGTAGATGTCGATGGTCTTCTTCGCCTCGGGCTTGCCGACGACCACGGCCGCCCCCTCACGCTTCTCGACGACGCCGGGCGCCGAAGCGGTCGGCTGAGCCCCGATCACCTTGCCCTCGGTGCTGTCCTTGCTGGACGTCGTCCAGATGACACCACCGATCACCAGCGCGGCGAGGACGACCACCGCGACGGTGATCGCGACGACCTTCTTCTTGTCGCCGCCGGCGACGCCCCTGGCCTGTGCCACCGAGCGCGCCGCCGTCTGCTGCTGCTTGCGTTTCCGAGCGTTGCGCTCAGCTCCACCCACGATTATTCGTTCCCTTCAGCGATACCCACATAGTCGTCGTCGGCGGGGGCCCCGGAGTTCCCGAGCCAGCCGTCCACCGACAGCCAGGTCCGCGGCCGCGCGATCAGCCACACACCCAAGAGCGCGAATCCGAGGTCCCTGGCGATCTCCTGCGGATACTGCGTCTGATCCGCGGCGATCTGACCGCCACCGCCGAAGCAGCCGCAGTCGATGCTCAGTCCGCGCGCCCAGGATTGGGCGATGGCGGCGATGAGCACCGCGAGCAGCAGCACCGACAGCACCGACACCCACCGGGTGACGAACCCGGCGAGCAGGAACAGGCCGAGCGCCAGTTCGACGAGCGGCATCCCGATCGCGACCGGGCGCACGAGCCCGTCCGGCAGGACATCGAAGGCCTGTACCGCGATGTAGGTCTGACCCGGATCGCTGATCTTCAGCGCTCCGGAAATCAACCAGACGGCGGCCAGTCCGAGCCGGGCGAGTGTGCCCACGGCGTCGAGTACGACTTGGGGCGGTCTACGCACGGGCCTAGGCTAACCGCCGACCCTGAGAACAACGTGAGGCGGCGGACGGAGGCACCCGATGAGGGGACGTGCCCTGCTGGTGGCCTGCTTGATGCTGGTCACAGCGGCGGCCTGCGGCGAAGAGGCCGGTCCGTCGGATTCCGTCGTCGCGCGCGCCGTCGCGTCCAACAAGCTCACCATCGGCATCCGCTTCGACCAGCCGGGACTTTCCCGGAGGACGATGGACGGCCGATACGTCGGCTTCGACGTCGACGTGGCGAAGTACGTGGCGAGCGAACTGGGGGTCGACGAGGATCACATCACCTGGCACGACAGCAGGCCGTCGTCCCGCGAGACGGACATCACCTCGGGGATCACGGATCTGATGGTGGCGAGCTACTCCATCACCGAAAAACGCAAACAGGTCGTCGGCTTCGCCGGACCGTATTTCGACACCGGCCAGGATCTCCTCGTCCGGCTCCGGTCGACCGACATCACCGGTCCCGAGAACCTCAACGGCCGCAAGCTGTGCGCCGTGGGCGGCACGACCTCCGCCGAGCAGGTGCGCGACAAGTTCGCCCAGGCGGTACAGCTCGTCGAGTACCCGCGCTATCAGGACTGCGTCACCGCCCTCCTCGCCGGGCAGGTGGACGCGGTGACCACCGACGACGTCATCCTCGCCGGTTACGTGGCGCAGAACCCGGAGCTGCTGAGGGTCGTCGGCAAACCGTTCTCGAAGGAGAAGTACGGCATCGGCCTGCGCAAGGAAGACACCGAGGGCCGGGCGGCGGTGGCCAAGGCGATCCAGAAGATGATCTCGTCCGGGGAGTGGCTCGAATCGTTGAACCGCAACATCGGCCCGTCCGGCTACCGGATCCCGCCTCCTCCTCAGGTCACCGAGAAGTGACCCTTCCCGATCTGCCGGTTCGCGCCGTCCTGCCCGAACTGGAAGCCGCTCTGGACGCCCACGGCACCGCGGTCCTCGTCGCGCCCCCGGGGACCGGCAAGACCACCCTGGTGCCGCTCGCGCTGGACAACGGCGAGGGCAGGGTGATCGTCGCCGAACCGAGGCGGCTCGCCGCACGGGCCGCGGCGGCGAGGATGGCTTCCCTGCTCGGCGAACGGGTCGGCGAGACGGTCGGCTATTCGGTCCGCGGGGATCGGAAGGTGTCCTCTTCGACCCGGATCGAAGTGGTCACGTCGGGTTTGCTGGTCCGGCGGGTGCAGGGCGATCCCGAACTCGCCGGGGTGTCCACCGTCCTGCTCGACGAATGCCACGAACGCCATCTCGACGCGGATCTCTTGCTCGCGCTCCTGCTGGACGTACGCGGCGGCTTGAGGGAAGACCTGCGCCTGCTCGCGACGTCCGCCACGGTGGCTTCCGGACGGCTGGCGGCCCTGCTCGGCGACGCGCCGGTGATCACCGCGCACGCGAGGACCTATCCGGTCGACGTCTCGTACTCCCCGCCCGCGCGCGGTGAGCGGACAGAGGCGACCGTCGCCAGGGTGATCCGCAAAGCACTGTCCGAAGGGGACGGTGATGTGCTCGCCTTCCTGCCCGGCGCCGGTGAGATCGCCAGGGTGAGCGGGCTGCTCAACGGCCTCGACGCCGACGTGCTGCCCTTGCACGGACGGCTTTCGGCAGCGAGCCAGGACGACGCGCTGCGCCCGCGCGACCGTCGCAGGGTGGTGCTTTCGACCTCGGTGGCCGAGTCCAGTCTGACCGTGCCGGGCGTGCGCGCGGTGGTGGACTGCGGGCTTTCGCGTGTTCCCCGCGTCGATCACCGGCGCGGCCTTCCGGGGCTGGCGACAGTCCGGGTTTCGGCCGCGGTCGCCGAACAGCGCGCCGGCCGCGCCGGACGTGAGGCGCCGGGGCGCGCGTACCGGTGCTGGGCCGCGCACGAGCAAGGGTCGCTGCCCGCCTATCCCGAACCCGAGATCCGGACGGCGGAACTGGCGCGGTTCGCCCTCGAACTCGCCTGCTGGTCCACTCCGGACGGTTCCGGCCTCGCCTGGTGGGACCCGCCCGGCGAAGGCGCGCTGGCCGCCGGACGCGCGTTGCTGACCACACTCGGAGCGACCGATGAGGACGGCACGGTCACCGAACGCGGGCGGAAGATGGCCACGCTGGGCCTGCATCCGCGGCTGGCGAGGGCGTTGCTGGACGGCGCGGCGCGGACCAACGCGCGTTCGGCCGCCGAAGTCGTCGCGCTGCTGGACAGCGGTGGCACGCTGACCGACCTCGAAGCCGAGCTGCGCCGAGTACGCGGTGACGAGCGCTGGAAGCGCGACGTGCGGCGGCTTTCCCAGCTCGTGCCTGACGGCGGCAACGCCTCCGATCCTGCGCTGATCGTGGCACTCGCGCATCCCGAGCGGCTCGCGCGGCGGCGTGCCACGGGGACGCCGGTGTATCTGATGGCCGGCGGCACCGCGGCCGAGCTCCCGCGTGGCAGCGGGCTGGCCGACGTCGAATGGCTGGCCGTGGCCGAAGCCACCCGCGATCCCGGCCGCGCACAGGGCATCATCCGGCTGGCGGCGCCCGCCGACGAGGAACTCGCCGTGCGCGCGGCCCCGAATCTGGTGTCCTCAGTGGACGAAGTGCGCTGGTCTTCGGGCGACGTCGTCGCGCGATCGGTGCGGCGGCTCGGGGCGATCGTGCTTTCGGAGAAGCCGTTGCGCTCGCCCGCGCCGGACGCGATCCGCGCCGCACTGCTGGACGGTTTGCGCTCCGAAGGGCTCGGCCTGCTGCGCTGGCCGGAGGAGGGAAAGCGACTGCGCGAACGACTGTCCTTCCTGCATCGGGTGCTGGGCCCACCTTGGCCCGCGGTCTCCGATCCGGAACTCTTGTCCACTTTGGACAGCTGGCTCGATCTCGGCTCGGCCCGCCGCCGATCGGATCTGGCATCGCTGGACGCGGGCGCCGCGCTGCGCGGATTGCTGCCCTGGCCCGAAGCGTCGCGTTTGGACGAACTGGCGCCGGATCGGCTGGAGGTGCCGTCGGGCTCCCGGATCCGGGTCGACTATTCGGGCGAGCAGCCGGTGCTGGCCGTGAAACTGCAGGAGACCTTCGGCTGGCTCGCGACGCCGGAGCTGGCGGGCGTCCCCGTGGTGCTGCACCTGCTCTCCCCCGCCGGACGGCCCGCCGCCGTCACCGCCGACCTGGATTCGTTCTGGCGCAACGGTTACGCCGCCGTACGCGCCGACCTTCGCGGACGCTACCCGAAGCACCCGTGGCCGGAGGACCCGCTGACCGCCGCGCCCACCCGGCGCACTTCACGGCGCGCGTCCTCGTGAGTGGCAAGGACGGTTAGAACCGTCCTTGCCACTCACGAGGTCAGTCCGTCAGCTGATGCTGGGGCCGGGTCGGTAGCTGTGCCGCCAGCTCCTCGTCGTCCTCGCGCTCGTTCAGCCCCAGCTGCACGGCGCTGCGGATCTGCTCGCGGTTCTCCCGCACCACATGCGCGAAGAATTCGTCGATCCGCGGATCGGTCAGCACTTCGAGGATCACGCGCATCGCGGTGTCGATCACCGAACGCACCACTTCGTCATGGAACGGCAGCTTCGAAAGCCGTCCGGCCTGCGGATCGTTCTTGAGTTTCTCGGCGATGATCCCCCGCAGCAGCGTCTGGTTCTCGCCGAGTGAGCGCGCGAGGTTCTGCGGATAGTTCCCGGTTTCCAGCACCTTCACGACCTCGTCGAGCACCGCGATCGTGATCGGCTTCTTGATCGCGAGCACGATCGGCCGGGAAAGGCGTTCGACCAGCCGCTGCGTGAACCGCTCCCCGAACGCGCGGTCGGCGGTGCGCGCGAGCCGGACCAGGACCACGATGATCCGCAACAGCCGGAAGCCGCGCAGTGCCGGATGCGCGATGGGGATCATGCCGAGGATTTCGTACCAGTTGCGCAACGGGAATCGCTTCTCCCAGCCGTTGCGCCGCCACCGCCAGAGGAATTCCAGCGCGAAGATCCCGCACACCGTCGTGTCGATGACGAAGACGCGGTGCGCCGTCTCCTCCGAATGCGGGAAGAACGTCACGTAGGCGAGCAGCCCGACGGAGAACACGGCGAGGACGAGCATCACCAGGTCGAGCGGATTCACGCGCCGTTGTTCGCGGGTGGTCATGGCGCCGATTGTGCCTTTCCGCGGCGGCTCGCGCCGAGCGGCACCTGCCGAAAGTAAGGGGTGACCGATGACTTCGGGGCGATGTCCGCGGGTGTCCCCGCATCGGAGGATTCAGGGACACGAAGGAGGACGCGGATGATCACGCTTCGAGGACTCACGAAGCGCTATGGCGAGAAGACGGTGGTCGACGGGCTGACCTTCGCCGTCGAGCCGGGCAAGGTGACCGGTTTCCTCGGTCCCAACGGCGCGGGCAAGTCGACGACCATGCGGATGACGCTCGGCCTCGACGCGCCGAGCGCCGGCGAGGTCCGCATCGACGGCAAGCGGTACGAGGACCTGCGATTCCCGCTGCGCGAGGTGGGCGCGCTGCTGGAGGCCAAAGCGCTGCATCCCGGCCGGAGCGCGGGCAAGCACCTGCTGGCGATGGCGCGCAGCAACGGGATCCCGGCGAGCCGGGTGGACGAAGTGCTCGCGACGGTGGGCCTCACCGACGTCGCGGGCAAACGCGCCGGGACGTTCTCCCTCGGCATGGGGCAGCGGCTCGGGATCGCCGGTGCCCTGCTGGGCGACCCGGGCGTGCTGATGTTCGACGAGCCGGTGAACGGCCTCGACCCCGACGGCGTCCGCTGGGTGCGGCACCTGATGCGTTCGCTCGCCGAAGAGGGTCGCACGGTGTTCGTGTCGAGCCACCTGATGAGCGAGATGCAGCTGACCGCGGACCGGCTGGTCGTCATCGGCAAGGGAAAACTCCTCGCCGACGCGCCGGTCGACGAGTTCATCGCGGGCAACTCGCGGACGTCGGTCGTGGTGCGGGTGCCCGCTCCCGCCGATCTGCGTGTCCTCGACCAGCGTCTTCGCGCGCTCGGGGCGGCCACGGAAGCCGATCAGGGCGAACTGCTCGTGCACGACCTGCCCATTCATCTCGTCGGCGACGCGGTGCACGAACTCGGGATCCGGGTGCACGGGCTGACCGAGCGGACCGCCTCACTGGAACAGGCGTACATGGAACTGACCGCGTCGTCGGTCGAATACGGAACGGGAGTCGCGGCATGAAATCACTGATGGTCCTGGTGGCGGTGATCGCCGGTCTGCTGGGGGTGCCGGCGGCCGCGTCGGCGGCACCGGCGCTTTCGCTGCCCGCGCCGGACGGCCCGTTCCCGATCGGGCTGCGCACGCTGCACCTCACCGATCAGCGGAGAGCCGATCCTTGGGTGCCCGAAAAGCGCCGCGAACTGATGGTCAACGTCTGGTACCCGGCCGTGCCGATCGGGCGCGCGCCGCGGTACATGACCGAGGCCGAGTCGGCGGCCGCGGTCGCCGGGCGGAAGCTCGACCTGCCGCCGGACGCGCTGAGCAAGGTGCGGGTCCACTCGCGGGAGAACGCGCCTTCCCTGCCGGGGCGGCGTCCGCTGGTGGTGCTTTCGCCGGGCGCGGGCAACAACCGCGTCACGCTGACCTCGGTGGCCGAACACCTTGCCGCACAAGGCTTCGTGGTCGCCGGAGTGGACCACGCCTACGAAGCCTGGGCGACGGAATTCCCCGACGGGCTGCGCCAGTGTGTCGCTTGTGGACTCCCTGGTGAGCCGTGGCCCGCCGCGATCGCGAACCGGGCCGTGGACACGACTTTCGTCATCGACACGCTGTTGAAGGACCGGCGCTGGTCGATCGACGCGACGAAGATCGGGATGGCCGGGCATTCCGCCGGTGGTTCGGCGACCGCCGCCGCGATGGTCGCCGACCGGCGGATCAAAGCTGGCGTGAACGTCGACGGGCCGTTCTTCGGCGGCGTCTCCCTCGACCGGCCGTTCCTGCTGCTGACCAGCCCGACCGGTGAGAAGTACTACCGGGCGTCCTGGGACGAGACCTGGCCGCGGCTCACCGGCCCGAAGAAACAGGACCTGGTCGAGAACAGCGGCCATTCGTCGGTGACCGACGCGGCGATCCTGATCGACCAGTTGGGGCTGCGGCCGCACCTCCCGCCGGCCGAGGTCGAGAACCAGTACGGCTCGATCGACTCGCGGAAGGCGCTGAAGTTCTTCCGGGACGAGCTGGCCGGTTTCTTCGAGCAGTGGAGCGCACGATGAACGCGATCTCTTCCGAATGGACCAAGTTCTGGTCGGTGCGGTCGACCTGGTGGTGCCTGATCGGCGGCGTCTTCCTGATGCTCGCCTACTCGGCGGCGCTCGGTTTCGCGCTGCAGGACGGCAGCGAGCGCCCGATGGCGCCGCACGCCGTGGTGACCGGGGCGGCGTTCTACCTCACGCAGTTCGCCGTGGTCGCGCTGGCGACGCTGTTCATCACGAGCGAATACGCCAGCGGCGGCATCCGCTCGACCCTGCAGTGGGTCCCGGTGCGGAACCGGGTCCTCGCGGCGAAGTCGGCCGTCCTGCTGCCGGTGCTGTTCGGCTTCGGCGTGCTGAACACGCTCGCCGGTGTGGCGGTCTCGGCGCCGCTGATCCCCGCGCCCGGCTCCTCGGTGGGCGAGATCCTCGCGACCGCGGCGGGTATGGGGGCCTACTTCGCCCTGCTTGGTCTGCTCTGCCTCGGGCTGGGGACGGCGCTGCGCTCGACGGCGGGGACGATCGTGACGGTGTTCGTGTTGCTGGTGATGATCCCGATGTTCGCCGGCTCGCTCGGCTGGGAAGACCTCGTGAACTACTTCCCCGGCTTCGCGGGCGTCAACGCGATGGTCCCTCCTGGGCAGCCGAACCCGATCTTCGGCGGCGTCGCGCCCTACGCGCCTTGGGTCGGCGTCGCGCTCTGTGCGGCTTGGGCGGCGGCTGGTCTTGTCACCGGTTCCACGGTGCTGCGGCGGCGGGACGCCTGACGGGGAGCAAGGGACCTTTGCTACCACTTGGGTGCCCGAGCATGTCGCGGAATACACATTAAAGACCGCTGTTTTGCCGAAAATTGCGTTGACGACAAACCCGTCCGGAGCCCCCCCGGGCGACCG
>NZ_JBHXIB010000076.1:0-552 GCF_042723975.1 Amycolatopsis sp. NPDC058340
CTTTCCGTCCCGTTCCCGCGGTCCCGCCCCCCTCCCCCCGCCTCCCCCTAGGGAAGGGGGCCTTCACGCGCTTCGGGCGGTGGGTTGCCGCTCGCCGACGGATGCGGTGCCGTCGGCGATTCCGGCTGCCCGGTGCGGCTGGTCATCGGCCTCGTGAGTGGCGAGGACGGTTAGAACCGTCCTTGCCACTCACGAGGAACACGTGCATCCCGCCCACGGAGCGACTGCGCCGACTGTGTGGATCTTGGGACGTCAGATGACCAGAAACCCACACAGTCCCCGCATCACAGGTCCGCTCACGGCAGGGTGTGTGGAAACAGAGACGTTGAACGTCCCGATTTCCGCACACCCCTCACCCACGGTGACACTCACGCGCCCTTAACCACGTCGAGTAGCCGCTCAGGCACGACATCGTGTCTTAGGCCTCGTGAGTGGCGAGGACGGTTCTAACCGTCCTTACCACTCACGAGCGCCGGGTACAGCGGGGCCCCCCCCCACGGCGCCGCCCAACAACACAAAAACGTAACAACACCCCCCCACAACCCAGGAAAC
>NZ_JBHXIB010000076.1:562-30604 GCF_042723975.1 Amycolatopsis sp. NPDC058340
GGACGGTTCTAACCGTCCTCGCCACTCACGAGGCAGGGATCAGGCGGTCACCGGCACACGCGGCCCGCGCAACACCAGAAAGACGTACATCCCGCCCGCGAAACAGCTGAACACCAGCAGCGCGAGCCCGAGCGGCCGCCGCGCGTCGCTCGCTCCGGCCGTCGTGTCGGCCGCGTGCACCGAGACGGCGTCCCCCGAAGCCCCGTCCGGGACGACGACCTCGAGGCGCTCGCCCTTGCCGTGTCCGCAGCCGTTGAGCGAGCCCTCCGTCGGCTTGCCGCCGAACTCGAACTTGACCCTCTCGGTGGCGCCACCGCCGGTACAGGGCGCCGGCTGAACGACCTCGGCCTGCACGGTCGTCCCCTTGGTCTCGTTCGAGATGGCGAACAGCCCCGGCCCGGCGAACCACGCCAGGAAGATCACCAGCAGGCCGACCCCGGCCGCCACGGCCAGGGAGTTCCACCCCGGGGTGAGCCCTCTGGCGGGGTCCGATCGCTTGCGCACGAACGCCATGCTCCCAGAACCTCGCGGCAAAGCACAGGAGCCCGGGAAGGTGGTATCAGCGGCGGAACCGGGGAACCCGGCAAGGTGGTAGCAAAGGTCCCTTGCTACCGCTCGATGGTCTCCGCGGAGGTCACCTTCCGGATGTACAGCAGCTTGTCGCCCGGCTCGATCGCGTCCGCCTGCGGGGCGTCCACCCGGTACAGCACGCCGTCGCGGACGACGCCCAGCACGATATCCGGCAGATGCCGCGGCGACCCGCCCTCTTCGGACGGTTCCACCGGGCGTTCGGCGATCGCGAGGCCGGACTCGGGGGTCAGCAGGTCCTCGACCATGTCGACCACCAGCGGCGTCGACGTCGCCATGCCGAGCAGGCGCCCGGCGGTCTCGCTCGACACCACGACCTGGTTCGCGCCCGACTGTTTGAGCAGGTGGACGTTCTCCGCCTCCCGCACCGACGCCACGATATGCGACTTCGGCGCCAGCTCACGGGCGGTCAGCGTGACCAGCACGGCGGTGTCGTCCCGGTTCGGGGCGACGACGACGGCCTTGGCCCGCTGCACGCCGGCGACCCGCAGCACGTCGGCGCGGGTGGCCGAGCCGTGCACGGTCACCAGCCCGAGTGACGTGGCCGCTTCGAGGGCCTGCTGGTCGGTGTCGACGACGACGATGTGGTCGGGTTCGACGTTCTCGTCCCCGAGCAGCGCGTTGACCGCCGACCGGCCCTTCGTGCCGAATCCGACGACGACCGTGTGGTCACGCACCTTCGTCCTCCACTTTTGGATCTTGAAAGCCTGGCGGGAGCGCTCGGTGAGCACTTCGAGTGTGGTGCCGACCAGGACGATGAGGAAGAGCACCCGCAGCGGGGTGATCACCAGGACGTTCACCAGCCGCGCGGACGGCGTCGCGGGCGCGATGTCACCGTAACCCGTGGTCGACAGCGACACCGTCGCGTAATAGAGGCTGTCGAGGAAGGTGAGCCCGTCGCCGTTGGCGTCGCGGTAGCCGTCCCGGTCGAGGTAGACGATCAGCACGGTCGCCAGCAGGGCGAGCACCGCGCCGATGATCCGTTTGAGGATCGACCGCAGCGGGCTGACCGTCAGTTCCGGCATCCGGATCACACCGACGAGCTCGTGGTCCGGGCGGTCGCTCAGCCTGACCGGGAAACGCTTGAGAACCCTCATGCACAGGCTCCGGCCTGGTCCGCGTCACTCACGGTCGGGAGGATAGCCGAAGATCCTTCCGTTCAGCTCGGTATGCGAAGCTCAGGGCATGTCTTCGGATTCTCGACCGTCTCAGCGGCCCGCCCATTTCCTCGCCGGCCTGCTCGGCGCGGCCGGTGTCCTGCACTTCGTCCAGCCGAAACCGTTCGACGCCATCATCCCGAAGCAGCTCCCCGGCTCCCCTCGGGCCTGGACCTACGGCTCCGGCGTGGCCGAACTGGGTGTCGCCGCCGCGATCGCCAATCCGAAGACCCGGCGGCTCGGCGGGCTCGCGGCCGCGGTGCTGTTCGTCGTGGTCCTGCCGGGGAACGTGAAGATGGCCGTCGACGCCGACCGCCGGAAGGCCCCGAAGCATTGGCGAGTGGCCTTCTGGGCCCGCGTCCCGCTGCAGATCCCGCTGGTGGCCTGGGCCCTGAAGGTCCGCGACCGCGCCTAGATCGTCGGGACGCTCCTCAGCAGCTGCCGCAGTCCTTCGGCGTCCAGCAGATCCGCCGGGCGCACGGTCTTGTCGTGTTTCACGTAGTGGAACGCCGCCCGCACCTTTTCCACGGGGATGTTCTTCAAGGCCGCCCACGCCAGCCGGTACGCCGCCAGCTGCACGGCCAGCGATTCGAGCCGGTCGGCTTCCGGGACGGCCCCGGTTTTCCAGTCGACGACGGTCCAGCCGCCGTCCGCGTCGGCGAACACGGCGTCCATGCGCCCGCGCACCGTCACGCCCACGACGTCCGCCGAGAACGGCACCTCCACCGCGTGCGGCACCCGGTGCGCCCACTCACTCTTCTCGAACGCGGCCTGCAACGCCTCCAGCTCGGTATCGGGCGCCTCGTCGACGTCCGCCGCCCCCGGCAGGTCGTGGATCTCCAGCAGCTGCTCGCCGCCGAACCGCTGCTCCAGCCAGCCGTGGAAGGCCGTCCCTCGGCGCGCGTAGGTGTTGGGGCGTACGGGAAGCGGCCGCCGCAGCCGTTTGGCCAGCGCGGCGGGATCGGCCGACAGCTCGACCAGCTGGCTCACCGAAAGATGTGGCGGGAGGACGACCTGCTGCACGCGATCCCGCGCCCGTGCCCGCTCCTCCAGCAGCACCTTGGTGTCGGAGATCCAGCCGTCCGGATCGTCCTCTTCCTCTTCCTCGGCGTGTTCGGCCTCTTCCATCGCCCCGAGCACCAGGTCGACGCCGTTGGTGACGCCCTCGCGCCGCGGCCACAGCGGATCGACCGGCCACCGCGATCGGCGCGAGTCGGCTACCAGCGGGTTCTCGCCGTCGGTTTCCGGCTCGTCTGCCCAGTGCTCGATCCGGCCGACCGAGTTCCCCCGCATCACTTCGCCGATTTCGAGCAGGAACTCCGACGGCCCCTTCGGCCGCGCGCTGCTTTCGTTCCACCAATGGCCGGAGATCAGCATGGTGTGCTCGGAGCGGGTCAGCGCGACGTAGCAGAGCCGCCGCTCTTCGTCGGCTTCACGCGCGACGAAGCCCTCCTCGTGCAGTTCCAGCGCTTCCTGGACTTCCTTGCGATCCGCGCCTTCGGGAATCCGCAACTCCGGCAAGTCCTCGGAGTCACCGCGCAGCGCGGCGGGCAGCGAGGTCGACGTCCGCAGCCACGACGACGAACGCCGCCGACCGGGGAAGACCTCTTTGACCAGATGCGGGATCGCGACGATTCGCCATTCCAGCCCCTTGGCCGAGTGCACCGTCAGCACCTGGACCCGATCCGGAACGACCTCCACCTCACCGGGGGTGAGCCCGTCTTCCGCGTGCGCGGCCGTGTTCAGATAGTCCACAAAGGACAACAAAGTCGCCGTCGGCGAGGTCTCGGCGAAATCCGTGACGACATCGGCGAAAGCGTCCAGGTGCGCGCGGCCGGCGGGCCCGGGGCGAGCCAGCGACTCGACGTCGAGCAGCATCGTGCGTTCCACGTCGGCGACCAGTTCCGGCAACGACTGGTCGAGCCGCCGTCGCAACGCCGAGAGCTCGGCGCCGATCTTCCGGATCCGCCGGTACCCCTCGGGCGAATAGCGTTCCGGTGCCCCGGGATCGTCGATGGCGTCGGCCAGCCCCGCCTGCTCGACCCGCTCGGTCACCAGCACCGGTTCGTCCACATCGGACTTTCCCGACGGCGGCACCGGTGACGAGAGTTCGCCCGCCCGGCGCCACAACGCCGCGAGGTCGGCCGCCGCGATCCGCCAGCGCGCCCCGGTCAGCAACCGGGCGGCCGCGCTGCCCGCGAGCGGATCGGCGAGCACCCGCAACGTGCTCACCAGATCCGCGACCTCGGGTTCGTCGAGCAACCCGCCGAGGCCGACGACTTCCACCGGAAGCCCGCGTGCCCGCAGCTCCGCCGCGATCGGGGCCATATCTGCACGACGACGCACCAGCACCGCCGCGGTCGGCGGCTTTCCGGTCTCCTCCACGGTTTCGAACCAGCGTTTGGCCACCGCGTCGGCCACCCACTCGCGTTCGGCGCGGATGTCCGGCAGCAGCGCGGCGGCGATGTCGGCGGCGCCCGCGCCTTCCAGCGCACGCAGCCGCGCGACCCCGAGACCGCGTTCCCGCAACGGTTCCGAGATCGCGTTCGCGAGTTCGAGCACCTCGGGTGGATTGCGGAAACTCGTCAGCAGCCCGAAATCCAGGGCAGGCACGAGCCGCTCACCGTTGTCACGCGGGAAGTCCGTGGTGAATCGTGGCAGGTTGGCCGCGCTCGCGCCGCGCCAGCCGTAGATGGCCTGCGCCGGGTCGCCCACCGCGGTCACCGGCATCGGTGGATGTTCGACACCGCCGAACAGCGAACGCAACAGGATCCGCTGGGCGTGGCCGGTGTCCTGGTACTCGTCGAGCAGGACGGCGCCGTAGCGCTCGCGCTCCCCCGCGACCACCGCCGGATAGCTGCTGGCGAGCTGCGCGGCGAGCGACATCTGATCGGCGAAGTCGAGCGCGCCTTCCGCCCGTTTCCGCGCGTGATACGCCTCGACCAGCGGCAGGAGCGCGAGCCGGAACCGTTGCGCGGTCATGACTTCGGCCAGTTTCTGCGGCAACGACGCGCGCTGCCCCTTCGCCCGCGGCGCGTTCTCGATGACCTCGCACAGCCAGGACGTGTACTGGGCCAGCCGTTCGGTCTCGACCAGATGCTCGCCGAGTTCTCCGGCCAGCGCGAGCAACTGCGCCGTCACCGTGGAGGGCACCCGGTCGGTGTCGAGGTCATTGTCCCAAGTGGACACGACGCGATGCGAAAACTGCCAGGAGGACGTCTCCGAAAGCAGCCGGACGCCGGGCTGGACGGGCAGCCGCAGGCCGTGTTCGGACAGCAGCCGCCCGGCATAGGCGTGATAGGTGAGCACCGTCGGCTCGCCGGCGGTCACCGTGGTGCGCAGGTCGCCGGTCGGGTCGATCTTGTCGAGCAGCCCCGACCCCACCAGCCGGCGCAGCCGGGTGCGGACGCGTTCGCCGAGCTGGCGCGCGGCCTTGCGGGTGAAGGTCAGGCCGAGCACGCGTTCCGGCGGGACGACACTGTTGGCCACCAGCCAGACGACCCGCGCGGCCATCGTCTCGGTCTTGCCCGCGCCCGCGCCCGCGACGACCAGTGACGGCTCGATCGGCGCCGCGATCACCTCGGCCTGCTCGTCGGTGGGGCTGTGCAGGCCGAGCGCACGGGCGATCTCGCCCGGTTCGACCTGGCGGCGCTGAAGTTCGGAGATCACGGGCCGGTCACCTGCCTGCCCTCGGGGCGCAGCGGACAGCAACCTCTTGCGGGACAACGATCACAGTCCGGGTTCTCGGTGACGCCGTACTCGGGGCCCGCGGCGGATCCGGCCGCCGAGCGCACCAATTCGAGCCACTGCTTGCCGCCGTCCTCGTCCAGCGGCGCCTGCTCGCGCTGGGTGGATCCGGTCTTGTTGTTGGACTTCGCGACGTAGACCAGCCGTGCGCCACCGGGTTTCGAACCGCCCTCGACCGCGCCGAGCAGCACGGCGAGCTGATACGCGGCCAGCTGCGGATGCTGTTCGGCGTCGGCGGCGGAGATCGGCACCTTGCCGGTCTTGATGTCGATGACGACCGGACGGCCGTCCTTGTCCATCTCCACGCGGTCGACGCGGCCGCGCAGGAGCACGCGGACGTCGTCATCGCCGACCGGCAGCTCGACCTCGATGTCCTGCTCGACGCCGGCTTCGATCAGCTCCTTGCGGCTGGATTCCAGCCAGGTGATGAAATTCCGCAGCATCTGCTCGACCCGCGACCGCTCGCGGCGCGAGAACCACGGCGCCCCGGCGTCGACCCGCACCCACGCTTCGTCGAGGGCGGCGCGGATCTGCTCGTCGCTGCTGCCACCGGCGACCGCCTGCGCGAGGCCGTGCACCAAGGTGCCCGTGACGGCCGCGAGCTGCGCCGGGTCACTTCCGCCGTGGCGTTCGATCAGCCACCGCAGCGGACATTTGACCAGAACCTCCACAGTGGACGGTGAAATCCGGATGAGATCTCCCGGCCCGTGCACGGGTTCGCCGGTGGAGGGTTCCAGCAGGCCGTACCAGGTGCCCGGATGCGCGCCCGGCACCCCGGCGGCGGCCAGTTTCGCGAGCTGACGCGCCGCCCGCTGCCGCCGTTCCGAGTCGCTCGGTTCGTCCCCGCTTGTATCAGTGCAGACGACCTCGCGCAGCTCGCCGACGAGTTCGGCGAGCACCAGCGACCGCCCCGCCGGCTTCATCCGCGAGTCGAGTCCGCCGTCGTCCGCGCCGTTCTCCTCCAGGTCGTCGATGAACCGCGAGGGCTGCTCGTCCTCCCCCGCGACCGCACTGACCAGCAACGTCTTCCGCGCCCGGCTCGCGGCGAGGTAGAACAGCCGCCGCTCTTCGGCGAGGATCGGCGCGGTGGCGGACACCTTTTCGTCGTCGACACCGGACATGAGGTCGACCAGCCGCTCGACGCCGAGTACGGACCCGCGCAACCGCAGATCCGGCCAGCTGCCCTCCTGGACGCCGGCGATCGAGACGACCGTCCATTCTCGACCGGCGGACGCGTGCGCCGTGAGCAGCGAGACACCTTCGCTCTTCATGGCCGCGGGGGCGAGCGTGTCACCCGCGATGTTCTGCGACGACAGGTAATCCGCGAACGAGGCGACACTCGCCTTCGGCAATCTGTCGACATAGCGACCGGCCGCGTCGAAGAGCGCGACGATCGCGTCCAGGTCCCGGTCCGCCTGCGAACCGAGGGAACCACCGCGATCGACCAGGCGCAGCAGACGCTGCTCCAGACCGCTCGCCTGCCACAGATCCCACAGCACCTGCTCGACGCCGTCTCCGCGCACCACGGCCTGATGCGCGGCGTGCAGCAGGCCGCCGATCCGGCGCATCGGGAGCGACTCGGCCTCGGCGAGACCGGTGAGGACATCGTTGGTGCGTAAGGCTTCCACCAGCAGTTCGTCGCTGGAGCGTTGTCCGCCGCCCGCGAGCTCCAGCCTGCGCAGCCCGCGACGCAGCCGCCGCAGGGCGAGCGGATCCGCGCCGCCCAAGGGCGAAGACAGCAGCATTTCGGCGAGGTCGACGTCGAGCAGGTCGGGATCCGCGGCGAGCCGCAGCATCGCCAGCAAAGGACGAACTGCGGGCTGTTTCGCGAGCGGCAGTTCCTCGGTGGCGGAACCGATCGGCACGCCTGCCGCCCGCAGCGCGCGTTGCAGGACAAGGAAAGTACGGGCGGGCGAGCGGACGAGCACCGCCATCTCCGACCACGGCACACCGTCGACGAGATGCGCGCGGCGGAGCTGGTCGGCGATCCAGCTCGCCTCGGCGGCCGGGGTCGGCATCAGGCGGACACGGACGACACCGCCCTCGGCGTCCGGCGCGTCGACGAGTTTGCGTTGGGGCGACGAACCGGGCAGCACGGAACCGAGTTTTGTGACGGCCGCGCGGATCACCGGGGCGTGCCGATGCGCCGTGGTCAGCAGTACCGTGCGCTCGCCGTCCTCGTCCGCGTCGGCGAACAGGCGGGGATCCGCGCCACGGAAGGAGAACACGGACTGGTCGGGGTCGCCCGCGACGACGAACTCGTCGGCCGCGTGCCCGATGAGGCGGACGAGCTGGGTCTGCAGCGGGTCGAGATGCTGCGCGTCGTCGACGAACAGGTGCCGGACGCGACGCTGCTCGCGTTCGCGCAGCTCGGGATCGTCCTCCAGGGCGAGCAGGGCGGAGGTGACGAGCTCCGCCGCGTCCAGCGCGGGCGCGCTCGCCACGCCGAGCGCGTTACCGCCCGCGCCCTGCAGCAGGGTGACCTCTTCGTACTGGCTCCAGAAGCGCCCGGCCGCGATCCACTCCTCGCGGCCACGCCGCCTGCCGAGTTCGACCAGATCCTCGGGGCCGAGCCCGCGTTCGGCGGCGCGGAGCAGGAGGTCTCGCAGCTCCTCGGCGAAACCGGGCACGCCCAGCGCGGGGCGCAGCTGCTCCGGCCAGTCGAGCGCGCCTTCCTCGAGGTCACCGGCGAGCAGATCGCGGACGACGACGTCCTGTTCCGCCCCGGCCAGCAGGCGGGGCGGCGGGAGATCGTCGGCCTGCGCCTCCATCCGCAACAGCGCGTACGCGTACGAATGCACCGTGCGCACGAGCGGCTCGCGGATCGTGCGCGGCAGCGGATCCTCTTCCGGATCGGTGGTGAGCCGGTGGGTGATGTCGGCGCGCAGGACCTCGGCCGCCTTGCGGGAAGTGGTCAGGATGAGCACGCTCTCCGGGTTCGCGCCCTCCGCGATACGCCGCGACGCCGCCGACGCCAGCAAGGCCGTCTTGCCCGTGCCCGGCCCGCCGAGGACCCGGCGGAAGCCGTCCGGGGCGGCCAGCAGGCGGCGGGCGCCGGAATCCCACTGGAAGGACGGCGTGCCGGTGACCGGCGTGCGGACCAGCCGCGCGTCGGTTCCTGCCGCTGTTCGCCGCCCGTTCACGCCCACGATGGAACCACGCCCCGCCGACACAACCTCGCAGCGGCACGGCAAAGTGGTCCCATGGATGACGAACTGCACGAGCGGGTGCGCGAGGTCATCGCGAGCGTGCCCGCCGGCTCGGTCGCGACTTATGGGGATATAGCGTCGGTTTCGGGAGCGCCGTCGCCGCGGCTGGTCGGCCGGATCCTCGGCGAGGACGGCCACGATCTGCCTTGGCACCGCATTCTGCGGGCCGACGGGACGCCTGCCCCGCATCTGGTCGACGAGCAGCTGCAACGGCTGCGCGCGGAAGGCGTCATGGCCGACGGTCAGCGCGTCGACCTGCGGAAATACCGCTGGCAACGTGATCCCGCCGACGACGCTGGTTCTGGCGGTCTCTTTTAGGTTAGCCTCGCCTAATGAGTTACATCGAGGCGAAGGTGACGGGTGTTCGGCGGCTCACCCCGCATATGAGCAGGGTGACCTTCTCGGGGGCGTCACTGGTGGACCACGCGCCCGACCAGTACCTGAAGGTGTTCTTCCCGCAGCCCGGCCAGGCGGAACCCGTGCTGCCCGCGCCGCTGACCGGCGACGAAGTGCTGTCCTGGTACCGGACCTACCTCGCGATGCCCGACGACGTCCGCCCGCCGATGCGCACGTACACCGTGCGCGCGCTGCGTCCGTCAGCACAGGAGGTCGACATCGACTTCGTGCTGCACGGCGACGAAGGCCCCGCCTCCGCGTGGGCTTCGCGCGCTTCGGAGGGCGACAGGGTCGCTTTCCTGGGGCCGCACGGGCTCTACGACGTGCCCCCGGAGACGAACTGGCAGCTGCTGGTCGGCGACGAGACCGCGATCCCCGCGATCGGCGCGATCGTCGAGGCGCTGCCCGCCGGGACGCGAGCGCTGGTCTACATCGAGATCAGTGATCGCGAAGACCGGCAAGTCTTCGAAACCCAGGGAACCGTGGAGTTGCACTGGGTGGTCCGGGGATCCGGCGCCGTCGGCGAGGCGGTGCTGGAGGCCGTGCGAAAGGCCGAGCTGCCGGGCGGGACGGCCTACGCGTGGATCTCCGGCGAGGCGAACATGGTGAAGCTGGTGCGGCGGCACCTCGTGCGGGAACGCGGGGTCGACAAGCGGGCGATCTGCTTCACGGGGTACTGGCGGCAGGGGGTCAGCGAAGAGGCCGCTGGGCGTGAGGCGATGCGGCAGGCTGAGGCTGGGGAGGCTCCCGCGGCGGACGAGGACTGAGGGCGCCTCCTCGCCCTGCGGCTGACCCACGGCATGTCCCGAAGGCCACCTTTGGGACGTCCGACGTCCCGAAGGGCCCCTTTGAGACATCGGCACCCGCGCTGTCAAGGCTCTGACCTGCAGAATGAGAGCAAGGGACCTTTGCTACCACCCGGGGGGGTGTGTGGAATTAGGGACGTTGAGTGTCCCTAATTCCACGCACCCCGCACTCCGCGTAGCGGCGCCTACCGACCGTGTGGATTTGGTGCGTCAGATGACCCGAAACCCACACAGTCACCGCGCCGACCTGCGAAAAGAGAGCAAGGGACCTTTGCTACCACTTACGTAGCCATGCTAACCAAGCGATAGCAAAGGTCCCTTGCTCCAGCTCACGCCCCGGAAGTCCGTGAAGGCCTCCTTGCCTACCCTCAAGGTCAGGATCCCGGCAAAGTCGCACGATTACCGA
Source organism: Amycolatopsis sp. NPDC058340 (assembly GCF_042723975.1). Classification (NCBI taxonomy): domain Bacteria; kingdom Bacillati; phylum Actinomycetota; class Actinomycetes; order Pseudonocardiales; family Pseudonocardiaceae; genus Amycolatopsis; species Amycolatopsis sp. NPDC058340. The sequence continues at coordinate 10,872 of NZ_JBHXIB010000076.1, forward strand.
TCCGTGTCGCTGTTCGCGATTCGGGCCGAGTGCTGTCGGTCCTCCGGTGATGTGGTGTCCCCAATGTCGCATCTGTGACGCTGAGCGTCTCCGATGCGACATTGGGGACAAGGTAGTGAAGTGGGCCTCCCTCAAGGCGCACCCAAAAACCCACCCTCAGTGCGGCACCCAGAGCGTCACCCGCGTCCCCCGCCCCGGATGCGAATCGATCGTCCCCCGCCCGCCGACCTCCGCCAGCCGCGCCATGATCGACTGGCTGATCCCGAACCCCGGCGGCCGGTCCAGCATGCTGAAACCCGTCCCCTGATCCCGCGCGATGACCGCGACGCCGCCTTCGCACTCCTCGACGCGAAGCACGACCTGCTTCGTCCCGGCGTGCTTCACGGTGTTTCGGAGCGCTTCGCGGACGGCGTCACGGATGGCGGTCCGGCGCGCGTGCGAGAGGCGGTAGTCCTCTTCGGTCTCGGCGGCGACCAGCTGGGTGCGGAGGCCGTCGCGCGCCATTTCGGTGGCGACCTCGGCGAGGTCCGCCGCGAGCCCGCGGGCCGACGGCGCGTCGGGGCCGGTCAGTTCGCGACGCAGTTCGGCGGCCTGCGCCCGCGCCGTCGCGCGCATCTCGGCGAGCCGTTCCGCGGCGGCGGAATCGTCGTCCGGCGCTTCGAGCCCCATCGCTTCCAACGTCTGCAGCACGGAATCGTGCATGACGCGCTGGGTCCGCAGGCGTTCGGCGCGCTGTCCCCGGCGCATCCCGATACCCAGCGCGAACCGGGTCCCGACACCGAGCAGGATCAGGATCCCGGCTGTGGTCACCATCGCCACCACGAGCGCGACCATGCACCCCACCGACCGGCTCATCGCGAGCGGATGGTCCAGCGGCAGCCCGCCGATCCAGGTCAGGAAGGCCCGGAACGGCACGGCCGCGATCACCAGCAGACAAGCGGCGGGCAGCCCGAACGACAGCGTCCACAACGCCACCGTCCCGACCATCCACGTCCACGCGACATCGACGGCGAACGGCTGGATCTCGGCGGGTGCGGCGGCGGCCACGATGGTCGTGAGCACCACGCCCACGGCGAGATCCGCGTACATCAGCCGTCCGGACGTCTTCGCCCGGATCCCGCGGCCGCGCACCACCCACCAGACCGCGAAGACGTTGAGCAGCATCCCGAGGATCGCCGTGCTCAGCACCGGCACGATCCCCGCCGACCCGTTCGCGACCAGGAAACCGATGTACACCTTCGGAAACGCGGCCACGCGGTAGAAGATCGGGCCCAGCGCGGAGTAGCGGATCGCGCGCATCAGCAGCGTGTCCGCGGAGTCCTCGCGATAACGCCAGTCCGGCACGGAATCCGGGTCGGGTGCTTCGTCGGCCGGGCTCGCGCTCAGTACCGAAGAGCCCTTTCGCAACATCGCGCGCACGAACGTGACCGATTGAGACTCGGACATCCGCCGCCCTCCCCGCGTCCGATGCGTCGAGCCTGGCAAAGCGGACTTCCCGCGTCAAGACGGCCGAATGCGCAGTTCCGCGACGAGAAGTTTCACCAACGCGCCGAGCCGCTGACGTTCGGGTTGCACGGTCGGCACCCCGGCGGCTTCCAACGGCGCCGCGGTCACCGGCCCGACGCACGCGCACAGCACCGGACCTCGCAGCGCGGCGAGGAGTTCTTCCCGGCGCGGGCCCGCCAGCGTGAGCAGGTTCGTCGCCGCCGGAGCGGAAGTGAAGGCCAACGCGTGCACGCGTCCGGCGATCACGCTTTCGACGAGCTCGTGCACAGGTGCGACGTCCGCGGGCGAAAGCCAGCGATAAGGCTGTGCCTGGACGACATCCGCGCCCGCGTCCCGCAGTGAGCCGGTGAGTTCGGGCAGCAGGGTGCCGTGCAGCTGGACGGCGACCCGTTCACCGCGGACCCCGGCGTCGCGCAAGCCTTCGAACAGTTCGGCGTTGCTCTCCTCGGGCGCGGAAAACTCCTCCCGGAGACCGAAACCACGCACCGCGCCCACCGCCTTCGGCCCGCGTGCGAAGATCCGCGACGCCGCCAGCCGTTCCAACAACGGCTCGCGCAGTCCCCAGCCTTCGGCCGCCGAAAGCCAGCCACGGAATCCGGCACCGGTGGTGACCGCGGTGAACCCGACCGGCTCGGCCAGCACGGCGTCCGTCGCCGCGCGCAATTCGGTGTCGTCGGGCAGCGGGACGATCCGGATGGTGGGCGCGTGCAGCACCGTCGCGCCCTGCCGGGTCAGCGCGCCGATGAAGTCGTCGGCCCGCCGTTCCGCGGTGATGCCGATCGTGATCCCGTCCAGGTCAGCCATAAACCGCGCCCATCTTCCTGATCTCCTCCGCCAGCCGCTCGCGCAGCTCCGGCGGTTCGAGCACTTCGAGGTTCCCGCCGAACCTCAGTAGTTCGCCGACGGCCGATTCTCCCGGTTCCACGGGTAGTTCCATCGTCAGCCAGCCGTTTTCGTCCGGCTCCGCGGCTGTTTCCCGCAACGCCCGCGCTCCGACGGCCCCGAGGTAGAACGGCAGCAGTATGCGGGCGAACTCGTTCAGCCGCACCACCGCCGTCCGCGAGTACATCCGCTTTTCGAACTGCTCGGACCATTCCTGCCAGTAGCGCGCGAGGTCGAAGTCCGACGGCCGCTCGAAGGTCTCGCCGAGATCTTCCAGCTCTTCGATCCGCGAGATCCGGTAGGTCCGGTCGGTCCCGTCGCATCGTGCCGCGAGATACCAGTTCCCCGCCTTGAGGATCAGGCCCAGCGGGTCGAGCACCCTGTCGACCTTCCGCTGCCCCCAGCGTTCGTACCGGACCTTGACGCGCCGCCCGTGCCAGACCGCGTCGGCCAGTTCGGACAGCCGCGGCAGGCTTTCGATCCCGCGATGCCAGCCGGGGACGTCCAGGTGGAACCGTTCGGAGATCTTGCCCGCCCCGGCACGCAGCTCCGACGGCATGGCCGCGTGCAGTTTGAGCTGCGCGGCGGCGAGGACCGCGCCGAGCCCGAGTTCGGTGGCCGCGCCGGGCAGGCCGGCCAGCGAAAGCGATTGCGCCTCCTCCTCGGTCAGCCCGGTCAGCCGCGTGCGATAGCCGTCGACCAGCTGATATCCGCCCGTGCGCCCGCGATCGGCGTACACCGGAACGCCGGCCGCGGACAGCGCCTCGACATCGCGGTAGACCGTCCGGACCGACACCTCCAGCTCGGCCGCCAGCTCCTCGGCCGTCATCCGGCCGCGGTTCTGCAGCAGGAGGAGGACCGACAGGAGTCTGCTCGCGCGCATGAATCCAGTATCCCCTAAAACCTGACACATCCTGACAGGTATGGCTGACAGGGTGAACCCATGAACACGTTCGCCATGAAGAACTGGGAAGAATCCGTCGTCAGCGGCACGGAGGGCGCGCCGCGAGTCGCCTACGCGCACGCCACGCTCACCTACAGCGGGCTGATCGAAGGCGAGTCGGTCCTCGACTACCTGCTGTACTACGCGGGTGAGGGCTACGACGGCGGCGACACGACGTCTCCCGGCCTCGAACGGATCGAAGGCAGTGTGGACGGACGTAAGGGAAGCTTCGTGATCAAGCACGACACCGGGTTCGACGCGCAGGGCATCTCGTCGGCGTTCGAGATCGTCAAGGGCTCCGGAACGGGTGAACTCGCCGGGATCACCGGCGGCGGCACCACGACCGGCACCCTCGGCGAGCCGACGATGTCGTACACGCTGGACTACTCGCTCTAAGGAGGACAGGTGCTCGACGTCGATCGCAAGCAGGTGCTGGCGTACCGGATCGCCGCGCACGGCCTGCACCGTGAGGAGACGGATCCGTTCGCGGCGGCCGTCTTCGACCTCGGGCTGCAGGATTCCGTGCGGGACACCGCGCTGCTGGGCCTCGCCGCCCGGGTCGACGGCGACATCACCCCCGATGTCTGGGACGACGACCGGTTCGTGCTCGCGTGGACGCATCGCGGCGCGCCGCATTTCCACCGCCGCGCGGAGCTGGACGCGATCCGGGCCGCTCTCGTACCGCTCGACGAGAAGGACGCGATGGCCCGGATCCTCTGGCAGCGCAAGCAGGTCGAGGACGCCGGCATATCCGCGACGGACGCGCTGTTCACCGCGGCGAAGGCGATCCGTGAGGTCGTCACCGGCGCCCAGACCAAGGGCACGGTGAGCGGCGCGGTCACGAAACTGATCCCCGGCGGCTTGTCGTACGCCTGCCGCGGCTGCGGTGTCGTGCACATCTACGAGCAGCTGATGCGGGTCGCGTCGATCCACGCCGGGGTCCGGCTGGAGGCGGGCGCGACCCCGGCGACGTTGGCACCGCTGGAAAAGCGGGGCAGGCTCAAGACGTCGCCGGACGCGAAGGCGGCCACCCGCGTGGTCGAGGGTTACCTGCGGATCAACGGTCCCGCCGCTCCCGGTGACGCCGCCGCCTACGTCGGGACGACCCGCACCGGGGTCGACGCGATGTGGCCGGACGGCCTGGCCGAGGTCCGCGTCGACGGCAAGAAGGCCTTCCTGCCGGAAGACCGGGTCGCGCTGCTGGAGAATCCGCCGGAGCCGGACGTGGTGCGCCTGCTGCCGCCGCTCGATCCGTTCGTCCAGGCACGCGATCGTGCCGTGCTGGTGCCGGACAAGGCCCGGCAGAAGGAGGTCTGGAAGATCCTCGGTAGCCCCGGCGCGCTGCTGGCCGACGGCGAGATCGCCGGGGTGTGGCGGGCCAAGGCGAGCGGAAAGAAGCGGCTCGACTTCACCGTCACCGCGTTCGACACTCTCCGCCCGGCCGTCCGGAAGGCGGCCGAGGAGGAGGCGGCCCGGGTCGCCGCCGCCCGGGAATTCCCCGACCACCGCGTCACCTGGCCGTGAACGACGTCCCGCATTTCGTCCTCTGAATGCGGTCGTTGCACGCGCAAGGACCGCATTCAGAGGGCGAAACGCGGGCGTCAGGGGTCGACGGCCAGGCGGTAGCCGCGTTTCACCACCGTCTGGACGAGTTTCGGCGTGCCCAAGGAATTCCGCAGGCGGCCGATGGCGGTTTCGACGGCGTGTTCCTCGCCGCCGTCGGGCAACGCGGAAACCAGCTCCCGCCGGGAGAACACCCGCCCCGGCGACTCCGCCAGCGCCCGCAGTATGGCCATCGGCGCGGGCGCGATGTCGCACCACTGCCCGTCGACCAGCGCCGCCTGACCGCGTAGTTCGATCCTCCGTCCGCCCGCGGTCAGCCGCGGCGAACGTGATTCGAGCGCGTCGGACACCGTCCGCGCCAGCGCGCCGATGCGCGACCGCGCGGGCTGCACCGTCGGGATGCCGAGCGCGGCCAGCGGCGCCGCGGTGATCGGCCCGACGCAGGCCGCCACGACCCGTTTCTCCAGTGCCCGCACCACTCCCGGCAGCCGTCCGGTCCGCTTCGCCACCGCCAGCATGGACGCCGCCGCGGGCGCGCTGGTGAACGGCAACGCGTCCACCGAACCGTCAACGACGCTGTCCAGCAGCCGGTCCAGCGGCCCCGGATCGGCAGGCCCGACCCACCGGTACACCGGCACCTCGATCACCTCGGCGCCCGCGGACCGCAGACTGTCCACAAAGTACGGAAGCGGCTCGCCGTGCAGCTGCACCGCGATCCGCTGACCGTCCACACCGGAATCGAGCAGATGTCTCAGCACCTCGGCGTTGCTCTCCGAGGCGGGCGAGTAGTCCTCCGAAAGCCCGGCCGCGCGGATCGCGCCCTTGGCCTTCGGGCCGCGCGCGAGCAGCGCCGACTTCCCCAGCCTGCCCAGCAGCTCCTCCCCCAGCCCCCAGCCTTCGGCCGCCTCGACCCAGCCGCGGAAGCCGATCCCGGTCGTCGCGACGACGACGTCGACCCGGTCTTCCAGCAGGCGCATGGTGGCCGACCGCAGTTCCGTGTCGTCGGCGAGCGGCACGATCCGGATCGCCGGGCCGTAGCGCACGGTCGCACCCTTGCGCACGAACAGCGCGCCGAGCTCGTCAGCCCGTCGCGCCGCCGTGATCCCGATGACGAATCCCGCCAGGGGAAGGACTTCTGTCACGGCGAGAATTCCACCTCCACCACACCCCCGGTGACCCGCACCCGATACGCCGCGACCGAGACTCCCTCGGCGTCGAGGCACGCACCGGTCCGCAGGTCGAAGCGTTCCTTGTACACCGGCGAAGCCACCACCGGGACGCCGCCCGCGTCGCCGACGATGCCTCGCGAAAGCACCGCCGCGCCGCTGATCGGGTCCACATTGGACAGCGCGTACCACCGGTCGTCCGGGAGCCGGAAGATCGCCACCTGCGTCCCGCCGTCGAGCAGGGCCGCGACACCGGACCATTCGGGGACGGCGCCCGCCGCGCAGACGGCGGTCCAGGTGCGCTCGATCGACGTCGTCACTGTTTCACCTCCGGGATGCCCAGCAGCACGGGCACCTTCTGGTCGCGTTCGGTGCGGAACGAGATCGTCGGGTCCGGCGTGCCCGGCGCGTTGACGAACGAGCTGAACTTCGCCAGCTTCTCCGGGTCCTCCAGCACGCCGCGCCATTCGTCGGCGTAGTCGCCGACGTGTTTGGCCATCGCCGCGTCGAGGTCCTCGCAGATGCCGAGCTTGTCGTCGACGATCACCGCGCGCAGGTGGTCGAGCCCGCCTTCCATCTCCTCGACCCACGGCGCGGTGCGCTGCAGGCGGTCGGCCGTGCGGACGTAGAACATCAGGAACCGGTCGATCGTCCGGATCAGCGTCTCGGTGTCCACTTCGGACACAAGCAGATCCGCGTGCCGTGGGGTCGCGCCGCCGTTCCCACCGACGTAAAGGTTCCAGCCCTTGTCGGTCGCGATGACACCGAAGTCCTTGCTCCGCGCCTCCGCGCATTCCCGCGCACAGCCCGAAACGGCCGACTTCAGTTTGTGCGGCGAACGCAGGCCGCGATAGCGCAGCTCCAGCTCGATGGCGAGCCCGACGCTGTCCTGCACGCCGTAGCGGCACCACGTCGAACCGACGCACGACTTCACCGTGCGCAACGACTTCCCGTACGCGTGCCCGGACTCGAACCCGGCGTCGACGAGCCGCCGCCAGATCAGCGGGAGCTGGTCGACGGTGGCGCCGAACAGGTCGATCCGCTGCCCGCCGGTGATCTTGGTGTACAGCCCGAAATCCATCGCCACCTGCGCGATCACCATGAGCTTCTCCGGCGTGACCTCTCCGCCGGGGATCCGCGGCACCACCGAATAGGTGCCGTTGCGCTGGAGGTTCGCGAGGAACTTGTCGTTGGTGTCCTGCAGGGTCGCCTGTTCGCCGGCGAGGATATGCCCGTTGCCCAGCGTGGCCAGGATGGACGCGATCGCCGGTTTGCAGATCGCGCAGCCGGTTCCGGTGCCGTAGCGGTCGATCATCTCGCTGAACGTGGTGATCCGCGTGGCCTGCAGGATCTGGAACAGCTCCGCGCGCGACTGGGTGAAGTGCTCGCACAACGCCTTCGACTGCTCGACACCGCACGCCGTCAGCAGCTTGCCCAGCAGCGGAACACACGATCCGCAGGCCGTGCCCGCCCGGGTGCAGCCCTTGATCTTGGCGACCGAATCGCAGCCTTCTTCGGTGATCGCGTGTGTGATCGCGCCCTTGGAAACCGCGTTGCAGGAACAGATCTGCGCCGCGTCCGGCAGCGCGTCGACGCCGACCGCGGCCCCGCCGCCGGACGGGGCGAGGATCGCGCCCGGTTCGGCGGGCAGCGGCCTGCCGACCATCGCGCGCAGGGTGTTGAACTCGCTCGCGTCGCCGACCAGCACCCCGCCGAGCAACGTCTTCGAGTCATCCGAGACGACCAGCTTCTTGTACGTCCCGGCGACGGCGTCGTTGAACGCGACCTCCAGCGCGCCCTCGGTCGCCGCGTGCGCGTCGCCGAAGCTGGCGACGTCGACACCCATGAGCTTGAGCTTCGTCGACATGTCCGGCTCGGGGAAGGTGCCCTCGCCGCCGGTCAGCCGCGCCGCGACGATCTCCGCCATCGCGTACCCGGGCGCCACGATGCCGTACACCTTGCCGTCCACGGCCGCGCACTCGCCGATCGCGTACACGGCGGGGTCGGCCGTCCGGCAGGTGTCGTCGACCAGGATCCCGCCCCGCGCACCGACTTCCAGCCCGGACGAGCGGGCAAGATCGTCGCGCGGCCGGATACCGGCGGAGAAGACGACCAGATCGACGTCGAGTTCCGTACCGTTGCCGAGCTTCGCGATGTAGCGTTCGCCGTCCGGCTCGATGGCGTCGGTCGACGTTCCCGTGTGGACAGTCACGTCGAGATCGGTGATCAGCCGACGGAGCAGGCCGCCCCCGCCCTCGTCGACCTGCAGCGGCATCAGGCGCGGCGCCATCTCGACCACGTGCGGCGAAAGCCCCATGTCCCGCAACGCCTTCGCGGCTTCCAGCCCCAGGAGCCCGCCACCGATGACGACCGCCGAACGCCGTCCGCGCCCGGGCCGCTGAGCGGCTTCCCGGATGGCGTCGAGGTCTTCGATCGTCCGGTAGACGAAGCAGCCGGGGAGGTCGTGACCAGGCACCGGCGGGACGAACGGACGCGAACCGGTCGCGAGGACGAGCGTGTCGTACGGCTGCTCGTGCCCCGCTTCGGTGACGACGATCTTGCGCTCGCGATCCACCGAAGCGACCGTGTCCCCGAGCCGCAGCTCGACCAGCGGGTCACCCGCGTAGTCCGCTCCCTCCAAGGCGAGGGAGGCCGGATCCCAAGTGTCCACATAGGACGTCAAGGCGACCCGGTCGTACGCGGGACGCGCCTCCTCGGCGAGCACCACGACCTGCCATTGGCCGGTCTTGTCCTCCGCGCGCACGGCCTCCACGAGCCGGTGCGCGACCATGCCATGTCCGACGACGACGAGTTTCCGCATCAGACCTCCGCTCCGGCGAGCGCCAGACCTCGGGTGCTCGCCACCTCCGACTGCTGTTTGCGCAGATACACCGCCCATGTGACGGCGAAGCACAGCCCGTAGAAGACGAGGAAGGCGATGAACGCCGGCACCCCGCTCTTCGTGTCGGCGAACGACTGGCGGAAGGCCAGGTTGATGAACAACCCGCCGAGCGCGCCGATCGCCCCGGCCAGCCCGATCAACGCGCCGGAGAGCTTGCGGGCCTTGAGCATCTCCAGCGTCTCGTCCGCACCCTCGCTGATCGCGACCTTCGCCTTGGCCCGGAAGATCGCCGGGATCATCTTGTACGTCGAGCCGTTGCCGATCCCGGTGAGCACGAACAGCACGATGAACGCGATGGTGAACAACGCCAGCGAGTTCGACGTCGACGCCAGGATCAGCACCACGGTCGCCGCGGCCATGCCGACGAACGTCACGAAGGTGATCTTGCCGCCGCCGATCCGGTCGGCCAGCCAGCCGCCGGTCGGCCGCGAGAACGAGCCGAGCAGCGGGCCGAGGAACGTCACCGCCGCAGCCTGCAGCGGGGTGCGGCCGAACTGGTTCTGCAGCACCAGGCCGAAAGCGAAGCTGTAGCCGATGAACGAACCGAAGGTGCCGACGTAGAGGAACGACATCACCCAGGTGTGCGGATCCTTGACGACCTCGCGCATCGCCTTGGTGTCACCCTTCATCGAGGCAAGGTTGTCCATGTAGAAGTACGCGCAGACCGCCGCGACCACGATCAGCGGGATGTAGATCGCGAGCACCACCCGCGGCGCGGTCGCACCGACGGTGCCGATGACAAGCAGGCCGATCAGCTGGATCGCCGCCACACCGAGGTTCCCGCCGCCCGCGTTGAGCCCGAGCGCCCAGCCCTTGTGCTTCTCGGGGTAGAACGCGTTGATGTTGGTCATCGACGACGCGAAATTCCCGCCGCCGACCCCGCCGAGCGCGGCGATCAGCAGGAACGTGCCGAGTGAGGTGCCCGGCTCCATCGCGATCGCCGCCAGGATCGTGGGCGCCAGCAACAGCATCGCGCTGACGATCGTCCAGTTCCGGCCGCCGAACCGCGCCACCGCGAAGGTGTAGAGCGGCCGCATCAGCGCGCCGATCAGCGTCGGGGTCGAGACCAGCAGGAATTTGTCGGCGGCGGAGAAACCGTACTGCGGGCCCATGAACAGGACCATGACCGACCACAGTGTCCAGACGGAGAAGCCGATGTGCTCGGCAAGGATGGAGAACCAGAGGTTCCGCCGGGCGACCTTCTTCCCCGTCTCCTCCCAGAACTGCTCGTTCTCCGGATCCCAGTGCTCGATCCAGCGCTTTCCACGAGCTGTCATGAGGTCCTCCTTGGTGGATGCGTTCGGGTTCACTGGGCGGCCAGCCATTTCGCGACCCCGCCGACGGCGTCCTTGCAACCGCCGCAGCCGGTCGTCGCGCGGGTCGCCCCGGCGAGGGCGGCGACGTCGGTGGCGCCACCGCGCCACGCTTCGACGAGCCGTCCCTTGGTCACCGCGTTGCAGCGGCAGATGACCGCCGACGCGGGCAGATCGGCCGGGCTCGCCGCCGATGGCGCCCCGGGCGGCAGTGAGCGTCCTAAAAGGACAGCAAGCCGGTCTTCGGGTACCGGGGTACCCCGGTCGTAGAGCTGCGTGATCGTCGCGGCCGCGTCGGGCAGGCCGAGCAGGATCGCGCCGGCCACGCGGTTCTCGCGGATGACGAGCTTGCCGTAGCGGCAGCCCGCCGGATCGCTGAAGGTGAGCACTTCGGCGGTCGGGTCGTCCGCGCTGGTCATCGTCTCGCCGAGCGCGGTGAGGTCGATGCCCCGCGCCTTCAGCCTCGTCACCGCTTGAGTACCGCGGTACCGCGACGCGGATTTCGTGCCGGTGACCAGATCCGCGACGACGGCGGCCTGTTCCCACGCGGGCTGCACGAGACCGCCGAACGCGCCCGGATGCTTCGCGCAGTCGCCGATCGCGTGGATCCGGCCGTCGCTGGTACGCAGCAGATCGTCGACGACGATGCCGCCTTCGACCGTCAGCCCGGCGTCCACGGCCAGTTTCGTCTCGGGCCGGACGCCGGTGGAGACGACGATGAGATCGGCGGGCACATGCGTGCCGTCGTCGAGTTTGAGCCCGTCGCCGCTGACGTAACGCGCGGCACCGACACCGAGCCGGAAGGCGACGCCGAGTTCTTCGAGTTTCCTGGTCAGCACCCGCGCCGATTCCGCGTCCAGCTGACGTTCCATGATGTGCGGCATCGGATGCACGACGGTGACGAGGTTTCCGCGTCCGGCGAGACCCCGCGCGGCTTCCAGGCCGAGCAGCCCGCCGCCGAGCACCGCGACGGGCGCGCCCAGTTTGGCGGCGTCGAGGATACGCGCGCAGTCGTCGAGGGTACGGAACGCGACGACGTCCGGGCCGGGTTCGAGCCCTTCGACCGGCGGCATCCACGGGTTGGCCCCGGTGGCGAGCACGAGCGCGTCGTAGTCCACAGTGGACCCGTCGTCGAGGTGGATCCGGCGCGCGTCCCGGTCGATCGACGTCGCGGAGACACCCCGGCGCAGGTCCGCGCGGGTGCGGGACGGCCATTCGTCGTCGTGCAGCCGGACGGCCTCCGGCCGCATGGTGCCGGCGACGACCGACGAGAGCAGCACCCGGTTGTACGCCGTGTGCTCCTCCGCGCCGACGACGGTGAGCCGCACGCGCTCGCCGTCGGGGTCGCGGCGCTGGATCTCGTCCGCGAGCCGCGCGCCCGCCATCCCGTATCCGGCGATGACCACCGACCGGGGGCTCACGCGGCGGCCTCGGCCGGGGCGAGCGCGACCGCGCACACCTTGAACTCGGGCATCCGGCTCGTCGGGTCGAGCGCCGGGTTGGTCAGCAGGTTCGCCCTGCCCTCGCCGGGGAAATGGAACGGCAGGAACACCAGGTCGGGGCGCAGTGACGCCACACAGCGGACGCGTGCGACGGTCTCCCCGCGGCGGGAGCGCACGATCGCGAGGTCGCCCTCGGCCAGTCCCGCACGGGCAGCGGTGTCGGGATGAACTTCCACGAAGGCCTCCGCCACGACGTCGTTGAGTTCCTTGACCAGCCGGGTCTGCGCCCCGGACTGGTAGTGCTGCAGGACCCGTCCGGTGGTGGCCTGCAAGGGGAATTCGGCGTCGGGCACCTCGGCCGGGCCGACGTGGTCCACGGGCACGAACCGCGCGCGGCCGTCCGGGTGGGCGAAGGAGTCGAGGAACATCCGCGGCGTGCCGGGATGCGATTCCGCCGGGACCGGCCAGTAGAGGGCCTCGCCGTCGCGAAGCCGGTCGTAGGTGATGCCCGAGTAGTCGGCGACACCGCCCTTGGACGCCTGGCGCAGCTCGGTGAAGACGGTCTCGGCATCCGCCGGGAACCGGCCGTCGGGCTGGCCGAACCGGCGGGCGAGTTCGGAAAGCACGTAAAGATCGGTCTTCGCGCCGGACGGCGGGTCGATCGCCTTGCGGCGCAGGAGGATCCGGCCTTCGAGGTTGGTCATCGTGCCGTCCTCCTCGGCCCACTGGGTGACCGGCAGGACGACGTCGGCCATCGCCGCCGTCTCCGAAAGGACGAGGTCCGAGACCACCAGGAAGTCCAAAGAGGACACTTTGTCCTGGATGTTCCCGGCCCCGGGCGCGGAGACGACGAGGTTGCTGCCGAACACCATGAGCGCGCTCGGCCCGTCTTCGGTGCCGAGCGCCTCCAGCAGTTCGACGGCCGAACGGCCCGGCCCCGGCAGGGACTCCGGCGGCACACCCCAGACCCCGGCGACGTACTCGCGGGCGGCGGGGTCGTCGATCTTGCGGTAGCCGGGCAGCTGGTCGGCCTTCTGCCCGTGTTCACGACCGCCTTGGCCGTTGCCCTGCCCGGTCAGGCAACCGAAGCCGGATCCCTTGCGCCCGGGCAGGCCGAGGGCGAGCGAGAGGTTGATCCAGGCGTTGACCATCGCGGTGCCGTTGGCGTGCTGTTCGGTGCCGCGCGCGGTGAGGACGTAGGCGTTGCGGGCGGCGGCGAGCTTGGCGGCGACGCGGCGCTGATCCGCGGCGGAGACGCCGGTGATCTGCTCGACGCGCTCCGGCCACCAGGCCGCGACCGAACGCCACAGCTCTTCGAAACCGCTGGTGCGCTTGTCCACATAGGACTGATCGAGCAGACCGTCGGCGACGACGGCGTGCAGGATGCCCTGCGCGAGCGCGAGGTCGGTGCCCGGCGCGGGCTGCAGGTGCAGTCCGGCCAGTTCGGCGGTCGGCGTGCGGCGCGGGTCGACGACGATCAGGTCCGCGCCTCGCAGGTGCTGGGTGAACGGCGGCATCGTCTCGGCCGGGTTCGCGCCGATCAGCAGGACCGCGTCGGCGTCGGCGAGATCCGTGACCGGGAACGGCATGCCGCGGTCGGCGCCGAACGCCTTGATCCCGGCGGCGGCCGCCGACGACATGCAGAATCGGCCGTTGTAGTCGATCTGCGAGGTACCCAGCGCGATCCGCGCGAACTTGCCCAGCAGATACGCCTTCTCGTTGGTCAGCCCACCGCCGCCGAAGACGGCGACCGAGTCGGCTCCCTTGGCCGCGCGGATCTCGGTGAGCCGCCGGGCGACGAGGTCGAGCGCCTGCAGCCAGCTCGCGGGCCGGAGTTCGCCGTCGACCCTGATCAGCGGTGTCGTCAGGCGGGACGGCGAGGTGAGCAGCTCCCCCGACGTCCAGCCCTTCTGGCAGAGGCCGCCGGCGTTCACCGGGAAGTCGCGCGGGGCGACCCGGGCGCCGTCGAGGCTCATCCCGCACTGCAGGGCGCAGTACGGGCAGTGCGTGTCCACCGCGGTCACGGTGGGGGCGGCGAGCGGCACGGGCACCTCCTCCAGGCGTCGATAGCGCTTGAAGGTAGGTAGGCCGTGTTACCTGAAAACTCCTGAATGTTTCAGGCGTTTGACATTGCCCGCCGACGATGGACGTCACACCGTGAGGTCCGTGCTGTCCGTGAAGGCCTCCTTGAGGGACTCTGGGTCCCTCAAGGAGGCCTTCACGGACCTGCGCAAGCCCCAGGCCGCGTCGCGATGCGGCACAGGTCCATCGGGGGGGCCGAAGGGGCCCTTCACCGCATGCCACGCGACGAAGGGGCCCTTCACCGCGTGAGCATGAATTGCGGGGAAAGTCCCCTTCAGCAGCTATACACTCGATGTATAGAACGTGTGTATAGTCGCTCGCATGTCCATCGGGAACACGCTGCTCGGCCTGCTCGAAGCCGGCCCGAAGCACGGTTACGACCTCAAACAGCTCTACGACAAGCAGTTCCGCCAAGACCGCCCACTGCACTACGGGCAGGTCTACTCGACGTTGAACCGGCTCCTGAAGAACGGCCTCGTCGAGGAGAACGGCGTCGAAGCCGGCGGCGGTCCCGACCGGAAGCGGTACGCGATCACCGACGCCGGCGTCACCAACGTCGAGGAATGGCTGAAAAGCCCGGAAAACCCCTCGGTCTACCTGCAGAACACGCTCTACACCAAGGTCGTGCTCGCGCTCCTGTCCGGCCGCGGCGCCCAGGATCTGCTCGACGCGCAGCGGAGCTCCCACCTGCGCGCCATGCGCGAGCTCACCGCCCGCAAAACCGACGGCGACCTCGCCGACCAGCTGATCTGCGATCACGCGCTGTTCCACCTGGAAGCGGATCTGCGGTGGCTGGAGCTCACCGCCGCCCGCCTCGACGACCTCGCGCGCCAGCTGGCGCGCTGATCTGGGGACCACACAGTGGAAACACCGTTGTTACACGGGCTCGGCCTGCACAAGGCCTTCGGCCCGAATCGGGCGCTGGCCGGGGCCGGGTTGACGCTCGAACCCGGCGAGATCGTCGCGGTCATGGGGCCATCCGGGTCCGGGAAATCGACCCTGCTGCACTGCCTGTCCGGGATCGTCCGGCCCGACGAGGGGCAGGTCCTCTTCCGCGGGCGTGACCTCGCGAGCATGTCCGACGCCGAACGCAGTGCCCTGCGGCGCACCGAATTCGGTTTCGTCTTCCAGTTCGGGCAGCTCGTGCCGGAGCTGACGTGTCTGGAGAACGTCGCGCTGCCGCTGCGGCTGAGCGGGATGCGGCGCCGCCCCGCCGAGCGGATCGCGCGCGGCTGGCTCGACCGGCTTGCGGTCGGCGACACCGACGACAGCACACCCGGCCAGGTTTCGGGCGGGCAGAGCCAGCGGGTCGCGATGGCCAGGGCGCTGGTCACCGAACCGTCGGTGATCTTCGCCGACGAACCGACCGGCGCGCTGGACACGCTCAGCGGGGAGTTGGTCATGCGCCTGCTGTCCGAGGCGGCGAACCAGACCGACGCCGCCGTCGTCCTGGTCACCCACGAACCGCGGGTGGCCGCCTACTCCGGCCGGGAGGTCATCGTGCGCGACGGCCGGACACGGGAACCGGCGGTGACCCGATGACCGGGCGCGAAGACCTCATGCTCGGGTTCCGGCTGGCCGTCGGGGGCGGCCGGGGCTCGATCGTCAGGCTCGTCCTGAGCACCGTCGGCATCGGGCTCGCGGTGGCGATCCTGCTGCTCGGCGCCTCCGCGGGCACCATCAAGGAGAACCGCGACCAGCGGACGTTCGCCGCTTCCGTGCGGAGCGAACCGATCCCGGGCGTCGCGCCGCTGGACTACCGCGCGACGACGACCGACTTCCGCGGACAGGTGATCTCGCTCGTCCATCTGCGGGCCACCGGGCCGGGATCGCCGATCCCGCCGGGGGTGGACCGGCTGCCCGCACCGGGCGAGGTCTTCCTTTCGCCGAAGCTGGGCGAGCTCGTCGCGTCCGACACCAGCGGCCTGCTGCGGCCTCGTCTGCCCGGTAAGCCGGTCGGGCTCATCGCCGCGGAGACCACGCTCAATCCCGACGACCTGATCGCCTACGTCGGCACGGACGCGCTGCGGGACGGGCGCACGATCTACGGCTTCGGCGCCGAACCCGGCTACCACACCGTGATCGAGAACGGGATCCTGATCCTCCTGCTGCTCGGTCTCTTCGTCCTGCTCACGCCGGTGTTCATCTTCGTCGGGGCGGTCTCGCGGCTCGGCGGCGCCGCCCGGGACCGGCGGCTCGCGGCATTGCGGCTGGCGGGTTCGTCCCTCGGCCAGCTGCGCCGGATCACCGCGGCGGAGTCCCTCGTGGGCGCCGCGGCCGGGCTGGTCGCCGGTACCGCGCTGTTCCTGCTCTTCCGCGGCGCGGTGGCGGGCTTCCAGGTGTTCCGGTTCGGGGTGTACCCGAAGGATCTGACGCCGTCGTGGCCGTTGGTGGTGCTGATCGTGCTCGCGGTCCCGGCCCTGACCGTGGCGACGGCTTGGGCGGCCCAGCGGCACACGGTCGTCGAACCGCTCGGAGTCGTCCGCGAGACCGCGCCGCCGAAGCGCCGGTTGTGGTGGCGGCTGCTGCCGGTCGTCCTCGGGATCCTCTTGATCGCCCCGGATCTCGGCGTCGCGAGCGAGCTCGGCCGCTGGGCGCTGATCGGCGGCGCGGTCCTGCTGTTGCTCGGGATTCCCGCGCTGCTGCCGTGGCTGCTGGAACGCGTCGTTTCGCGGATCAAGGGCGGGCCGCCGTCGTTCCAGCTCGCGATCCGCCGTCTGCAGAGCGACAGCGGGACCCCGTCACGGGTGGTCGCGGGGCTCTGCGTGGTCCTCGCCGGGGCGATCGCGCTGCAGAGTCTCCTGGCGGGACAGGCCGCGATGGAGGCCGGTCGCCAGGACGAGACGGCGGGCCGGATCACCGTTTACGCGGACGGCGCCGCGGCCGACCGGGCGATCGCCGCGGTCCGCGCGGTACCCGGCGCGGCCGACTTCCAGGCCATGCGCTCGATGTTCGTCGACTCGATTCGCGGGGACGGCGCGCTCGTCCTGTTCGCCGTCGCCGACTGCGCCACGATCGAGGCGGCCACCACCGCGACCGGTTGCCGCGACGGCGACGTGTTCGCCACCCCGTCTTTCGTCCATAAAGGACAGTCGGTGAAGATCACCGACGACGGCAAACGAGAGCAGCCATGGACCGTTCCGGCCACGCCGCGAGCGCTCGAAGCGAAACCGTCGGGGATGGCCGAGCTACTGGGACTGCACGTGCTCGCGACGCCCGCCGCCATGACGGGCGTCGACCTGGCCGCCGCGTCGGTCACGGTGAGCCTGCGCGGGACGACCGGGAATCCGGATTTCGCCGAACTGGTGCGGAACTCGGTGGCGCCCTACAGCGGGCAGGTCACCGTGGCGTCCTTCAACGGGAACCGGGCCGCCGACGAGGCCCGGATGTTCGACGACGCGCGGACCATCCTGCTCGGTGGCGCGCTGTTCGTCCTGCTGCTGGCCGGGGTGAGCCTGCTGGTGCTCGCCCAGGAACAGGTCCGGGAACGGCGGCGGGCGCTCGGCGCGCTGTCCGCCACCGGCGTCCCGGTGCGCGTGATCGTCCGGTCCCTGCTGTGGCAGAACGGGATTCCGCTGCTGCTGGGCATCGTGATCGCGACAGGGACCGGGATCGCCGTCGCCGCGCTGGGCAAGCGGCTGTTCCGGGACGGGCTGTATGTCGACTGGTCCGCGGTCGCGCTGCTCGCCGCGGCGGCCGTCGTGATGGTGCTGCTGGTGACGGCGTCGACGGTGCCGTCCGTTCGCTCGGCGGCGAGGACGGAGAACCTGCGCACCGAATGACCTACAGCACGGCGCTCACGTCCCGGGCGGCGGCACGGAGTCCGTCGTGCGCCGCCCGGGTCGACCGCGGGTCGAGAGCGTTGGCCGCCAAGCGGAAGAGCACGGCGCGCAGCAGAAGCTGAGGCCATTCGGGCAGATGCGCCCAGCGTTCGAGAAGATCGATGGTGGCGCCGCCCCAGGCCAGCGCGTCGACCGCGACGATCGCGGCGCCCCATTCACCGGGCCGGTAGTACGGCACGAAATCGACGATGCCGGGAGCCGCGTCGCCGTCGAACAGCACGCCGGCGAGAAGCTCCCCGTGGACGACCTGGTCCGGCAGGTTGACCGGTCTTCGGGATCCCGCCAGTACCTCGAACCAGCGGCCGCCCTTGTTCTCGTCGAGGGACATGTCCGCCTCGCCCCAGGCGAGTTTGTCGGCCAGCGCCTCGATATCGGTGCGCCGTCCCAGGAAATCCGGCCGGGGCAGGCCCGCCGTCGCGCGATGCAGTTTGACCGCCGCGTGCACGACCTCGTCGTAGCGGTGCTCGGCCGTACCGGACACGAACCGGTTCGCCGACCAGCCGCCGACCACCCAGCGGCCGTCACTGGACCGGACCGGCTTCGCGACCCGCAGCCCCGGCTCGTCGACGGCTTCCAGGGCCCTGGCCGTCCACAGGGTCCGCGACTTGTCGACGACCGGCTTGAGCACGAGATCGTTGTAGCGCCAGGAATCGGTGCCGGGCATCGGTTCCGCGTCACCGGTACGTCCGCCGAACGCCGAACAGACGTGTTCCGGAGGGCTTTCAAGGGTGGCACGCACGGCTCGGCACGTTACCCCGTCTTCCGCGCCACGAACGAGAAGACGCGCTGGTCTTGAGTAGCGATACTCAAGACACGATCGCTTCTGACCTGCCATTCTTCGACCGTGATCCCCCGAACGGCGCAGCGCCGCCTCACCGACGGGCAACTCACCGCCCTCGCACTCGGTTCACTGTGGCTGCTCGGAACGCTGGGCGCGGTCACCGTGGGCCTGTTGCTCCCGCTCGCCGCGTTCCTGCACGTCCCCTGGATCGCGTTGCCGGTCCCGCTCGTGTCGATCGGCGTGGTCTACCTCGTCGGTTTCGCGGCGCCAGACGCCTTTCCGGCCGTCGCGAAGCCTTGGCCCCGGCTGGCTTGGGCTTTCGCGGCCGGGATTTCCGGCGTTTTCGGCGCGATCTTCGTGCTGGAGGTGGCGGAGGCGTTCGATCCCTGGTTCGCGGTGCCGTTCCTCGGGGCGCCGGTGGTGCTCGTCGCGGGTCTGTTCGCGCGGGGACCCGGTGTCCGGGCGGGCGCGGGTTTCCTCCTGGTCGCACTGATCGCGGGCGGGATCGCCGTCCCCTCGTCGCTGCCTCCGGACACCCCCGCACGGCGCCTCGCCGCGACCGGCGTCCCGCACGAGCGCACCCTCGCCGCGGACCTCGGCGCGCATCGGCTCCCGACCAAGACGACCGAAGACTCCGGTTCGCTGATCGTCGAGTACGCGCCTCAGCTGTGGATCTCACCCGTCTGGACCTTCGCGACCGACGTCGTCGAGAGCTGCGATACAGCGGTGAAGACCGCCTGGCGCCTCGAAAACGCGACGTGCACCCAGGTCGGCGAAGGCGAGTTCGTGCGACGCGACGCCGAGCGGATCGAGTTCGTCCAGCGACGCGGCGCGCTGTCGGTGCACGTCGCGGGCAACCACAACTGGAAACCCGAGGAACTGCGGGAACTGGCCGGGAAGACTCATCCGCTGACCGACGCCGAGATCATCGCCGCCGTGCCGAAGTCGCGCGGCGGGAACCGGACCGATGTCTTGGCTGGGTTCACGACCTTCGTGCGGGCGATCTTCGTGGGCCGTTCCGTCGGCTACTGACGCCCGGGGAGCAAGGGACCTTTGCTACCAACCCGCTGCCTAGGTACATGAAGGCCCCCTTCCTGTACCTAGGCGCAAGGAAGGGGGCCTTCGTGTACTTGGGCTTGAGCTTGCGGGCTGCGGGGCTGCTGGGGCGATTCGGCATTCCGTGAGGGCCTCCTTCACTACCTTCAGGGTAGGCAAGGAGGCCCTCACGGCGCCGCCAAGACCAAAGCGAGCAAGGGAACTTTGCTACCACTTTGCGCGTGAAGGCCCCCTTCCCTCGACTGAGCCGAGGGA
>NZ_JBHXIB010000077.1:0-8089 GCF_042723975.1 Amycolatopsis sp. NPDC058340
ACCTTCAACGTTGCGAAAGTGGCTTTCGCGACACCTCCCTGGGGCCAGGAAGTCCGAACGCTCAGCCCCGTTCGCGAGTCCTGACCGGCACCAGGGTCCGCGGCTCGAGTGCCGCCAGCACCCGAGCCGCGAACGGTCTGGTGGCCAGCCCCCGGCGCACCTCGCCGACCTCCTGCCACGCCCGCCGGACCGAACCGTCCCCCACCGGGACACCGGACCACAGCGTCACGTCCAGCACCTTGGCCAGCCGGGCGACCGGCTCGCGGATCCCTTCCCCGGCAAGCGATCCGGCCGATTCGGCGAGATCGCGCGGGGTCATCCCGATCCGGAACGGCACGCCGTGCGCGCGCAACCGGTCGCGGATCTCGTCCCACGCGCCCAGCACTCCTTCGGCACCGGACCGGCGACGCCGCCGCCGGGCGCGGACGACCTTGGCCACCGGGACCCCGACGAGCCAAAGGAGTCCGAAAAGGACGATCGCGGCGGCGAGCGACGGCCACCACCAGTTCATCCCCGCTTCGGCGCTCTGATCCTCGCCGGATTCCGACGGCATGCCCGGTGGGAGCTGGGGAGGCCGCAGTTGCTGTTCGGCGGGAAGCTGGGCCCTCGCGCGGGCGACCGCCTTGCCGGGCCCCGCCTGGTTCCGCTCCGCCTTGCCCGCGGCGGCGGTCGGATCGAGTGCCACCCAGCCCGCACCGGCGACCGCGACTTCGGGCCACGCCAGGACATCGCGGTTGCGGACGACGTGCATCCCGCCGTCGGTCTCGGCCGAGCCCCGGAACCCGACGACCAGCCGGGCCGGGATACCGCTCATCCGCGCCAAGACGACGTACGCGGCGGCGAACTGCTCGCTCGTCCCCCGTTTGCTCTCCAGCAGGAAATGCCTCAGCTGCGGCCAGCCGTGCCCAGTCGGCAGCTCCTCCGTACCCGTCGCGACCTGATAATTGGTGCTGAGGAAGCGTTCCAGCTGCAACGCGGACTGGAACGTCGGGCGCAGGCCGCGCACGGCGTCCTTGGCCACGTTCTCCACGTCGGGCGGCACCGTGCCGAGTCCGTCGAGGCCGCCCGGCGCCCGCGGGTCGATCTCCCCGGAGCCGAGATCGACCTCGGGTGAAGACCAGCTGAGCCGGTAGTTCCGTTCCTGGGCGTCCGACGGCGATTCCATCATCAGGGTGCCCGCCGACTCGTCCACCAACGGGGTCAGACCGTCCACACCGGTCAGATCCTGATGGCTCGGCAACCAGGGTCCCGAGAGCCCGCGCACCTTCAGTTCCGCGCTGCCACGCACGCCGGGCACGGCGTCGAGGCCCGCGCCGAGCCGCCGGAGCCGGGAGTCGGACAGCCAGTTCGCCCCGTCGAAACCGTTCAGCACGATCAAGCGCCACTGATCGACCGGGGTGTCACCGCGGTAGCGGAACACCTCCTCGCCCGGCCGGATGAGCCGCTGGGCGATCTCGTCCAGCGGGTTGCCGACCCGGCTTCTCGGTGGTGGGGCGGCCTGGGTGTCCTTGAGTGTCAACGGATCGCGACCTGCCGGGTCGAGCCCGGCGAGCGCGACCGCACCGGCGACGAGGGCGACCACAGTGGACAGTGCGGGCCAGATCGCCGAGCCGGTCACCCGCCAGGAGAACCGAGGGCCACCGGGTGCCCGGCTCACCGACCGGACGCGGCGGCCCGACCACAGCAGGAGCCCGGCGGGCAGCGCGTAGGCCAGCGCCGCCACCACCGCGAAAACCCCCGTCAACGCCTGATACGCCTGGGCGAGACCGGCGACGGCCAGGCTGGGCACGAGCGCCACGAGCGGCTTCTTGAGACGCAGCAACAGTTCCAGCCCGAGCACGACGGCCAGCAGCACCGAAAGCGGCACGAACAACAGCTGTTCGGGGATCGGCCGCGCGGGCCAGGTGGACTGCAGCGTGAGCCGCCAGCCTTCGGTGAGGCCGCGCGCCAACCCCTGCACCGATGCGCCGGTCGGCAGGAAGGCGAGCGTGGTCGAGGTCAGCACCGTCTCGATCAGCCCGAGCAGGCCGAGCAGCGCGACGAGCAGCGGCCGGTAGGGGGTCAGCTTGGGGAACTTCGCGGTCAGTTCGGCGCAGCCGTACGCGACGAGGACGACCACGAGCACCGGGACGAGCAGCGCCGCCCAGCCGAACACGGGCGCGAACAGCAGCCCGGTGATCCCGGTCGCGGCGAGCAGCGCGGCGGCCGCGATCCGGTCGAATCGGTCGCTCATGCCTTCCCCACCAAGGTATTCCACTGAGCCGCGGCACCGGCGGCGTCGACCGCGACGATCAGGCCGCGCGAGCCGGCCGACGGCCTGAGGTCACCGAGCCGGACCACGGTGTCGGGCCGCCAGCGGGCGGCGTGACCGAGATCGGCGTCGGGACCGGTGATCAGCACGAGCACCCCGCCGGGGCGTTCGGCGGCGGCCAGTGCCGAGGGCAGCAGCGGCGCGTCGTCCGCCGCGTCCTGCGTGACGAGCGCGAGTTCGTCCAGCAGCGTCCTCGCCGCGCGCACCCCGCTGTCGGTCGGCGTGTCCGCGCCGGCGGAGGTGATGAAACGGCAGTGCTGCCCGGCCGACGCCGACGCGTAGAACAGGGAGGCCGCCACCTCGACGGCCTCCTCGAAAACGGCCGGGTTCATCGACGCGGGCCGGGTGTCGAGCACGGCGGTGAACCGGGGCTGGGCCGGGTCGGCGTACTCGCGCACCATGAGCCGCCCGGTCCTGGCGGTCGCCTTCCAGTGCAGATGCCGGACCTCGTCGCCGACCACGTATTCGCGCACCGCGCGCAGATCCGCCGAACCACGCAGCGGCGGATCGGTGATCGGGCCTTCGTGGTGGTGGCGTGGATGACCGGCCTGCGCCGCGCGCACCGCGTGCCGTCGCGGGTGCACCCACAACCACGCGGAACTCCCGACGGTCTGGTCGCCGCGTGCGAGATCGAACAGGTCGGGCCGGTGCACGACGAGCGGGCCGACCCGGAGTTTCCCGCGTCTCGTCGTCGGCAGCTCGTAGTGGTACGTCGCTTCCGCGCCGGGCGCGAGCGGGCGGACCCGCAGGCTGTGCGTTTCGCCGCCGATGCCGTCCGCCGCGGCGAAACCGCCGTGCCGCCGCGAATCGGTGTTGCGCACGACGAGCGAGGCCAGCGCGGGTTTCCCGCGCTCGACCCGGTCCGGCCGCACGGTCCGGCCGATCTCCACCTTCGGCCGGAACCTGGTGGTGGCCAGCGCGATCAGCACCGCGCCGGCCGCGATCCCGGCGAAGGCACGGAAAAACGTGTACCCGGCCAGCTCGCCGAGGGCGTAGAACCCGGCGGCGAAGGCCAGCACGATGACGCCGCGGCGGGTGAGCCGCACGCCTACCTCCCCATCGCGGCCATGGGCGCGGCCGTGGCGCCCAGGAGTTCGTCGACGATGTCGGCGGTCCGCCGCTGGTTGAGTTCGGCGTCGGGGGTCAGCACGAGCCGGTGGTCGAGCACCGGATGCGCGACGTCCTTGACGTCGTCCGGGGTGACGAAGTCGCGGCCGAAGGTGGCGGCGAGTCCCTGTGCCGCCCGGATCAGCGCGATGCTGCCGCGCGGGCTCGCGCCGTAGCGGACGTCGGGATGCGAGCGGCTCGCCGCGGCCAGCCGGACCGCGTAGTTGACGATCTCCGGCGCCAGATGGGATTTCCGCACCTCGTCGATCACGGACTGGACGTCGGCGATGCTCAGCACCGGCTTCAGTTCGTCCGGGGTCACCCCGGCGCAGTCCCCCATCACCACCCGCATCTCGGATTCCAGATCCGGGTAGCCGACCGAAATACGCATGAGGAACCGGTCGAGCTGCGCTTCGGGCAGCCGGTAGGTGCCCTCCAGTTCGATCGGGTTCTGCGTGGCCACCACGAGGAACGGCCTCGGCACCGCCTGCCCGACCGAATCGACGGTGACCCGGCGTTCGGCCATCACCTCCAGCAGCGCGGCCTGTGTCTTGGGCGTACCCCGGTTGATCTCGTCCGCCAGCACCACGTTGGCGAAGATGCCACCGGGGTGGAACTGGAAGCGTTCGTTGTTCTGGTGGTAGACCATCACGCCGGTGATGTCGCCGGGCAGCAGGTCGGGGGTGAACTGGATCCGGCTCCACCGGCCGCCGATGCTGGCGGCGACGCAGCGCGCGATCGTCGTCTTGCCGACGCCGGGCAAGTCCTCCATCAGCAGATGCCCTTCGGCGAACAACGCCGCCACGGTGAGCCGGACGACCTCCGGTTTCCCGCGCACCACCGATTGCACGTTCTCGGCGATCTGCTCGAAGGCGACCCTGGGTGTGAGCGTCACAGAAGTTCCTTTTCCTTTCGTCGGCGCAGGCCGACCATCGCGATCGGCCCGAGCCAGATCAGCGAGCCACCGGGGGCGCCGCCGCCCGCGCCGGGCGAACCGGTCCAGCTGTCCGTGCCGGTCCCCCCGGACGTCTTGATGGTGGCCGTCACCGTGATGGCACCGAAATAGACCACGTTGTTGATGTTCAAGCTGGTGGCGCCGGAGCAGGCCTTCGAGGCCGAGCGGGCGCCGTTGAACTCCGCCTGGCAGGTCGCGGCCGCACCCTTTCCGTTGGCGTTGACCGAAACGATCAGTCCCGTGGTGCCGACGCGGACACCGGAGATGGTGATCGACGGCGGATCCGACGGCACCGGTACGGTGACCTTCCGGCTACCGGCGGCGCCGTTGATCGCCGCTCCCGAGCCGAATTTCGTGACCGCGCGGACCGTGACGGTCGCGGTGCCGGTGACCCCGGTGAACTCCGCGGACGTGGCCGAAACCGTGCGCTGGCCCTTGCCCGTCACGCTCACCAGGTAGTGCACCAGCGTGCCGCCGCGGAGGTCGGGCTGGGTCCAGCTCACCGAAACCTTCCCATCCGCACGGGCGTTCGCGGTGACGACCGGCGCCCCGGCAGGCCGGTTCGCGGGTCCCGGGATGACCGCTTTGGCGCTGGCGCCGACCCCGAGGCCTGCCGAGTTCTCCGCGACCACGGTGACCACGTACGGGGTTCCGTTGGTCAGCCCGGAAATCGTGGTGCCCCGTGACGATCCGCTCACCCGGGTGGAACCGCCGGTCCAGGTCACCCGGTAGGCCGTGATCCGCGCGCCGTTGTCCGCAGCCGGGCTCCACGAGACCTTGATCGAGCCGTCCCCCGAGCTCGCGGTCACCTTCCTCGGCGCGCCGGGCGGAGTCGCCTTCGCCACCGGAGGGGGCGGGGGTGCCTGCTGGGTGTTCGGCGGCGCCTGCTGTTGCTGGGGCGGGGGCTGGTCGCCGGACGGTTCCGGATCGGCCGAAGGCGCGCCCGCGGTCTGGGTGTTGGCCGCCTTGTCGACGTCGACGTCGACCACCGTGCCGTCGTCGCCGTTGACGACCAGCACGTGCGAGCCGTCGGAACTGTCGACGTAGATGCGGTTGTCCTCGCCCTTGGCCAGCCTCGGCGGCGTGCCCTGGCCCGGCACCTTCGCGGTGGACTTGAGCTTGCCGGCGGCGTCGTAGGTCAGCACCTCGCCGCGGGTCTCGTCGACCAGTGCGACGACGTTCGAGGAGGAGAGCGGGCCGTTGAACCGGCTGCCCTTGGTCAGCTCGACCGAAATCGGCTTCGCGGAAGGGCGGTCCTGGTCGAGGCCGCTGACGTCGATGAGGTGGAGCTGGTTGCGCTCGGGGTCGGCGATGGCCAGCCGGTCGCCGACGGCGCTGTTGGCGACCTGTGCCGACGGCGAGAGCTTGATGCCGAGCGGAAGGCCGTCGCCGAGCCCGTCCGGTCCGACGCGGTGGAGGCTGTCGCCGGTGGTGTCGAGCACGACCGGCCGGTCGCCGACGAGCGTGAGCCCGCCGCCGTGCCCGGGCGGAAGCTGCGCGGGGCAGGTCATGACGGCGGCGCCCTTGGGCAGATCGCAGATCGCGCCGTTGTCGACGCGGTGCGCCCACACCGTCCCCTCGGCGGTCGCGACCGGCCGGGACAGCGGCCCCCCTGCGGGCACTGTCGCGGCCGGGTCGCCGAGCCGCACGATCTGCCCGGCGTTGCGGTAGACCAGGTACGGGCCACCCGCGACCTCCAGCACGAACGGCGTTTCCGGCGCGGGCGGCGGTGTGGACTCCGCCACGCTCAAGGTCGCCTTGTCGAACTCCGTGATGCGGTTCCGCTCGACCACGTAACCGGAGCCGTCCCCCTGCGCGACCTGGCTGCCGTTCGCGCCGGGCACGTCCGCGCGCGCGTCGACGCGGTTCGTCGAACCGTCGACGTGGAACGCGGACTGCGCGGCGTCGTTGTAGACCCAGTGGCCGACCTGGACGAACTCCAGCCGTTCGGGGGTCGCCGCCTGTCCGGTCACGGCGAGGCCGATCAGCGCCAGGCAGCCCGCGACCACCAGCGCCACGGCCATTCTCGTCCTGGCGACCACGCTGAACCGCTTCGTGCCCCGCTCGTCGGTGTTCACGTGATCAAGCTAGAGAGCGACCATGAAATTTCGATGAAACGTCCCTGTCCCGCCGCCCGCTGGCGCCGTGTCATCGAAACCTCATGTTCGCCGGGCAGGCTCGGGCGGACCCGGTTCGAGGAGGCAGGACGATGACCGATCTCGGCGCGGCGAGGACGGACGCGCGGTACTCCGCTCCGCCGCCACCGCTTCCGCATTTCGCCCCGGCCGTGCCGCGGGCCCAGGCCGTGCCCGATCCGCTCGCCTACGCCGCACCCGCCGCACGGGCCGCCGCCCGCGAGGCCGCGCTGGCCGCGCTCACGGCGGCTCGCCAGGCTGAGCAGCGACCGCGCTGGTCCGCGGCGGCACCGGTTCCCGCCCCCGCGCCCGGTCCGCCGCGGCCGAATCCACCGTCGCCCGGCCGGGGACGAAGGGCAGGCCGGATCGGCGGGATCGGGGTCGCGCAGATCGTCTGCTGGCAGCTCGTCCTCGTCGCGCTCGTCCTGGTGGCGGGGCGGCCGTGGCCGCTGGCGGCCGCGGTGGTCACCGCCTCCGTGGTGGTCCTCGCGCTGACCGCCGTGCGGATTCGCGGACGCTGGCTCTACGCCTGGCTCGGTTCGGCGTCGGGCTACCTGACCCGCGACCGCGACCGGGATCTCCGGCACGCGGGCGAGGCGGGCCGGGCGCTGCTGCGCCTGCTTTCGCCGGAAGCGACGGGGATCACCGGCGAGATCGGCGACGAGACGGTGTTCATGGTCAGCCGCGCCGACGGGATCACCGCTGTGCTGCAACCGAAATCCGCCGCCCGCGAGCAGCCGATGCCGTCGCCGACGAGTTTGCTGCCGCCGTCACGCGAGCAGGCACTGGACGTCGCCGCGCAGGTCATCCACCACATCGGCGCGGACCGCTCCCGTCCGCCGCGGGGCTGGGTCGCGCTGCAGGCCCTGCGCACCGCCGACGTCCACCGCGACGCCGATGTGCGGCAGGCACTGGGGAACGCGGTCCGGCGCGTCCGGCGGCAGCTTCGCCGCGACGGCCTGCCGGTACGAGCGCTCAGCGAAAACGAGGTCCTCGGCACGCTCGCGTCACTGGCGCACGTCACGGCGGGCCGGGCGCGGATCCGTGAAGACTGGCGGTTCTGGCACAGCGGGCAGATCTGCCAGGCCACGTTCCGCCTCGACGGCTGGGACGCGCTTCCCCCGGTGCTCGCGGCGGAACTGTCACGCCGTCTGCTCGCCGCGGCCCCCGGATCCGCGGTGACCCTGGCCGTGACCGCGCGCCGGGGCGCCGCCGAGACCGAACCCCGCGTCAGCGCCGCGATCCGGATCGCGGCCGCGGGGACGCAAGCGGTGGATCACGCGGTGCGGGACCTGGAACTCGCCGCCCGCCGCGGCGGGGTCACCCTGGACCGGCTCGACGGCAGGCACGCCAAGGGCGTGGCCGCCACGTTGCCGATCGGGGTCAGTCAAGGGTAAGGCAGAGGTGGCGTGTGGCGGGCCGAAGCCCGATCTGCCAGGCCGAGATCCGTCCACAAGGGACACCAGGGCTCGCTCAGGGCCCGATCGGAGCGCTTCGCACCGGGGTGGGGGGGGGGGGGGTTGGTGGTGTTGGTCTTGGTGATAGAACTGCACCAACGCACCCCCCCCGCGACACCAAAGA
>NZ_JBHXIB010000077.1:8099-30250 GCF_042723975.1 Amycolatopsis sp. NPDC058340
GTGAGTGGCAATGAGCGTTCTAACGCTCATTGCCACTCACGACCCAACCGGAACCCGGACATCATGGCATGAACCGATCGCCCAATCGAGGCGAACTGTCCGTTGCGAGCACAGGACCAGTTGTCCGGCGTTCGCCGCCCAGCCCGTGATCACGAGAGACAGGACCGTCCACACCGGACCGACAGCCTGGCGGACGGCGCGGACGACGGCATTCCGAGTCCACTGTAGACAGATCGGGCGCCGGTGGCACGCCGAGTCTTCCCCGGGAGCGTGGTCATCGTCCGAGCACGGACATGGGCTCGCGCGCAAGTCACGGCGGCCGATGCGATTACGTACACCGTTCGAGTGGCATGGGGCCTGGTGCGCAATACCCATCGTGGTACTACCCGGTCGTGAGCTCGGCACGAGCCCGATCCGCGCCGATCAGTAGTCGACATCACACGTAGCTTCGCCATGAGGGCGGTACCACGGCGGGCCTCGGGTGACCAGACTCGGTACAGGGGGTGCTGCTCGGAATGGAATCAGGCGACAGACACGAAAACAGGATCACCGGCGACGTCTCCGGAACCTCGGTACAGGTCGGTGCCGTACACGGCGACGTCTTCCTCCAGCAGGAGGTGAAGCCCGTCGTCCCACGGCAGTTGCTTCCGGTGTCCTCGTCGTTCACCGACCGGGAACGGGAACTGACCACGCTGACCCGGTTGCTCGACGACGACCAGCGGCAGGGGCCGGCGCTGGCGGTGATCACCGGGTCCGGCGGAATGGGGAAGACGGCACTCGCGTCACGGTGGATCACGAAGCACATCGACCGTTTTCCCGATGGTCAGCTCTACGTGAACCTAGGGGCGTTCAGCGCCGACGAGCCGACGACTCCCGACGACGTCCTCGGCGGTTTCCTCCGCGCGCTCGGCGTGCCCGCCGGGCAGGTGCCCGCCGAGATCGCCGAGCAGGCGGCCATGTACCGGTCGGTCACCGCCGGGAAGAAGTTCGCCGTCCTCGCCGACGACGCGGACTCGGCCGCGCAGGTAAGACCGTTGCTGCCCGCCTCACCGGACAGCGTGGTCGTCGTCACCAGCCGGTGGCGGCTGGGCGCACTGGCCATGGACGGCGCGCGGGTACTCGTCGTCGACCCGCTCGACGAAGCCGCGGGGTTGAGACTGCTCGAAAGGACCGTCGGCACGCACCGCGTCACGACCGAGCCCGAACGCGCCAGAGAACTCGTCGCGCTCTGCGGTGGCATGCCGATCGCCCTGTGCGTGGCGGCCGCCCGGCTCTCGACCAGGCCCCAATGGCCGATCTCCCATCTGGTCGGCGCGCTCTCCGACGAAAGACGGCGGCTGGAAGCGCTCAGCATCGCCGACGAAGCCAGTGTTCAGGCGAGTTTCGACCTGTCCTTCGAAGAACTGGACGCGGAAACGGCGCGGGTCTACCGGTTGCTGGGTCTCCATCCCGGCCGCGAGTTCGGCGCCGGTCTCGCCGCGGCCGCGATCGACCGCACCGCGACCGAGACCGAGAACGCGTTGGATTCCCTTGTCGTTTCCAGCCTGCTGACCGACATCGGGCCCGACCGGTTCCAGTTCCACGATCTGGCCAGGGTACACGCGCGGCAACAGGCGGCCAGGACGGAAGAACCGTCGGCCCGGGCCGGCGCGCTGCGGAGAATGCTGAACTGGTACCTCGACAATGTCGCCGAAGCGGACCTCGTCATCATCCCGCACCGGCATCGGCTCAGCCCGCGCCGTGACCGCCCGCGCGAGCAGGCATCACGGTTCTCCGGCACCCGGGACGCCTTGGACTGGGTGGAAGGGGAACTCGCGAACGTCGTCGCTGCCATGCACGCGGCCGTCGACGAGGGCTGGTGGCAGGAAGTCTGGCAGTTCTGTGAAGGACTGTGGGGTTTCTTCCTCTACCGCAAGCACTACCGTCAATGGGAGAAGACGCACAAATGGGCCGTGACCGCCGCGCGGCGCTGCGCGGATCCCGCCGTGGAAGCGCGGATGCACATCCAGCTCGGTTACGCCTACCTCAACACCGAGAAATTCGAGGAAGCGCGGAGACAGTTCACGGCCTCGTTGGAGGTCTCACGCACGATCGAGGACCCGGCCGGCGAGGCGACCGCGTGGGAACACCTCGGCATCGTCGCGCAAAGCACCGGTGACCACCGGCACGCGCTGGAACATTTCACCCGCGCCCTGCGGCTCGCGGAGAAATCGGGGCAACGACGCGGCGTGGTACTGCAGCTGAGGCGGATCGGAGAGGCCAACGCGGCCTTGGGCCGGACTCAGGAGGCCATCGATCATCTGGAGCGCTCGGCCGCCGAAGCGCTGACGATCGGCGACGTCGTCCTCCACGCGCGGGCACAGACACGGCTCGGCGACGCCCACCTCACGCTGGGACGTCCAGGCGAAGCCTCCCGGCTGCTGGAAGAAGCGGTGACCACGTTGAACCGTGCCGGGGCCGATCCGTATCACGCCGAGGCGCTCGAAGTCCTGGCGGAAAGCAGGCTGCGCGAGGGCGAGACTCACGCAGCCCGCACTCATCTCCGGCAGGCGTTGAAGATCTACCGCGCGTCGAGGGATCTCAAGGCGCACCGCGTGGAGGCGCGGATCGCGGCTATCGCGGACGGCACCGAAAACCCCTCCGCCGCATCGCCGGAATAGCGGGACCAACCGTCGATCTCGTGCACTGCCTCGCGGGCAAGGCGAAGGTTCGTGGCCGTCCGATGCTCCCGGAACCGGATCACCCTCCCGGCGATGACCGCCAGCGCCCCGGGCAACGCGGCCAGAACCTCGCCCGCGTGCCGCCACGCGACGTCCGGAGTGGCGGTGCAGAGGACCAGATCGGCCCGGCGAACCCAGATCCCGGGAGTCCGGCCCGTCCAGGCCACGAGCACGTGGTCCGGCAGGCCGCACTCGTCGGTCCACCGCACCTCGACGAGGGCGCCGTACGCCTCTGCCCTCATGTCGATTCCCGGGTGAGCAGCGGCACCGGCGCGACGTGGACCGGACGGTCCGGCTCGGGCATCCCGAGTATCCGATAGATCTCCTGACGGAGCCGCGCCGCCGCCTCCCCCGGCATCGAGGTGATCCGCTTCTCGATGGCCGGAACGCGGCCGCGAGCGCCCCCGGCGACAAGCTCGTCCACCTGCCGCCGCAGGGATCCCGCGGGATCGAGCACCGGGGCGACCTTCCAGAGCCTGTCCGCGAGGCTTCCCTTCCGGACGTCGAGCACGGAGCCGGGATTGAGCAGGACCGGTTTCCCCAGGCCGGCTGCGTACTGCGTCACCGAGCCGTGATCCCCGATCACACAGTCCGACGCGACCAAAGCCGCGCGCCAACCCTCCTCGGGCGGCAAGAGCCGGATCCCCGCTTCGAGCGCGTCGGCGAGCCACGCGCGAACCTGACGGGTTCCGTGCGCCGACCAGGTCAGCGGATGCAGCGCCACCATCACGCGGTACTCGGGAGCGGGCAGCGCCGCGGCCAGCATGGCGATCAGGTCCAGATTCCCGCCGAACAGCGAGTGCGGCGACCAGGTCGAACTGACCATCACCAGTTTCTGGTGCGCTTCGACACCGGCCGCGTCCCGGTATCGCAGTCGCAGTGGCATGCTCGCCCGGATCCGGTCGTAGCAGACGTCGCCGGCGACGACGACACGTGAAGCCGCTTCGGGGAAGACCCGGCACATCCGCCTGGCGTCGTCCTCGTGCGCGAACACCATCGCCGCCGGGACCACCCTGCCGTCCCGGACGAGCAGATCCCTGGGCTGCCCCGCGACCTCCGTCCCGTGGGGGCTGACGCGCGACCGGACCCCACCGGTGCCGTGAGGCAGCACCATCACCGGCGCCTCCACCTCGTCGATGCCCACGTGGCTGGACGCGAGGGCCAGATCGAAACGCATTCGCGCGGCCTGGTGCCACGGCAGGACAAGGCCGCCCGAACGACGCAGGTACTCGTCGACACCGGGCCACGTATCGGGGCCATCCGGCGTGGAGAAGGCGATCTGGACCCGGGTGTCCGCCTCCAGGAGGGGCACCACGTCCGTCAGCCGGGTCCCCGCCGTCATATGCGGCACCACCGCGAGCACCCGGCGGCACCCCGTTCTGGTCAGCCATCGCTCGGCCGTCCTGCTTCCCGGCACGCGCGCCCAGGAGGTACCGGTCATCGCCGCCCCCGTCCCGAAACCGACGAAATCCGCAGTCGTTCCGTCATTCCCGCCTCCACTCGTTTCAGTGATTCATCGTCACTGCGGAAAAGCGTGACGGGCCGATCGTTCAGCGCCCTGTTCCGGGAATAACACTTCCCTTTCACGAGATGCCAGAGACATGACAGATGCCTGTCAGCCACCCTGTTGACCTGGCCAGATCCGGATCCAGCTGCGAAACTCGACCATGGGAGCGCAGTCACCTCGGTGACACCTTGGGAGGGGAGGCCCCGTGGAGCAGCTCATTTCGCTCGGTTTTCTCGGCCAGACAATCGTACGGATGCACGGTCATTTGACCGTGCAATGGGGAAGAGCGCAAGAACACGCCGTTCTCGCCGTCCTGCTCGCACAGGCGGGACGGCGCGTTCCCATCCAAACGCTCGTACGGCAGGCCTGGCCGGAGAACCGGATTCCGCGGAACCCCGCCGCGACACTGCATACCTACGCCAACCGGATACGCGCGACCTTGCGGCGCGGCGACACGAACGCGAGCCTCGACAACATCGGCGGCGGCTACCAGCTCAGTGTCGACCGTAAAACGATCGACTACTTCCGGCTCAGCGATCTGATCACTTCCGCGCATCAGGCGGCCCGCGAACACGATCACGAACGAATACGCACACTTCTCGAAGCCGCGCTCCCGCTGTGGCGAGACATTCCACTCGCCGAAGTGCACACGGAATGGGCGGAGAACTGGCGTAATTCCGTCATCTCCGATGAATGGATACCCGCCAACGGCCTGCTGATCGACGCGTACATCGGACTGGAGAAGTACGAACCGGCGCTCCGGCGGCTCAATGATCTCCACCGCGAGCACGGTTTCATCGTCGGTCTCGCCCGGCGACGGCTGACCCTCCTGCACAAACTCCGGCGGCACAACGACGCCAACGAGTACTATTTGGCGGCACGGCGGCAACTCCGGGCCGACGGCGACGACCGGGGCGCCGAAGAACTCCGCCGTTTCCAGGATTCCTTTCCCGAACCCGAGCCACCGTCGGCGGCGGACTGGCTTCCCCCGCCACGCCGTGAACCGAACGTTCCACTGCTGTTGCGCCGGCTTCCCCGCGACATCACCGATTTCACCGGCCGGGAAGCGATCCTGGCGTCGCTCGACGAGCACACCGGAGCACGCGAAGGGCCTCCCCACCCCGCGGTGATCGCGCTCGTCGGCGCGGCCGGAGTCGGCAAGACGGCCACCGCGCTGAGATGGACCCATCGCACGAGCGCCCGGCATGCCTTGGGCACCTTCTTCATCGACCTCCACGGCGATGGCACCGCTCCGCGCGTCGAGGTGCCGGAGGTGATCGACACCCTCCTTGACGCCTTGGGTTACCCAGTCAACTTCATCACCGGGCCGGCGGGCCGGGAGGCCAAGTTGCGATCGCTTCTCGCGGAGCGCCCAATGCTGATCATCCTGGACAACGCGGCGGACAGCGCGCATATTCGCCTTCTGCTCACCGCGCTGGCCGAATCCGTCGTCCTCATCACGTCCCGCCGCCGTCTCACCACGCTGTCAGTGCGGCATGACGTCCGTAACATCACCCTCAACAACTTGCCGTTGCCTGACTCCACTGAATTCCTGATACGGCGGATCGGTGCGCGGACATCGCGGGAACCTGAGGCCGTAGCGCAACTCGCGCGACTCGGAGACGGTCTCCCGCTCGCGCTCACCCTCATCGCCGAACGCGCCGCCAACCGGACTGGGACCACCTTGACGACCCTCGTCAGCCAGTTACGTGACCCCGACATCCTCCTCCACATCGGCGATGACGGCGACAGTACGGACGCGAGCCTCAGCTCAGCTTTTTCCTTGGCGTACCAGGCGCTCACTCCGGCCAACGCCCGAGTGTTCCGCATCCTGGGAATCCACCCCGAAACCGAGATCAGCGTCGAAGCCTTGAGCGCGATGGCCGCCACCACCCGCCTGGACACCCAGCGCGCCTTGGACGCCCTGGTTTCGGCACATCTCGCCGTGCAGCCCGGCGACAGCGATCGCTATCGGGTCCACGATCTCCTTCACCGGTACGCTGCCGTCCTCGTCCGGGGCGACCGCGAATTCGCGGCGGCGCAGCGGCGCATGTTCTCCTATTACCTCCACAGCGCGGATGCGGCGCGGCGAGCCGCTTTCCCCCACCGGCAAGGCCCGCCATTGCCCCCCGTCGAACCGGGTTGCGTACCCCACCGTTTCGACGACGCGACCGAGGCATTCGGCTGGAGTCTGCTCGAAAGATCCAATCTGCTGTCCGCGATCTTCTGCGCGGCACGGGAGAATCTCCACGGTTACGCCTGGCAACTGCCGCATTGCCTGATCGACGCTCTGAAGCGTTACGGACTGTACGAAGATTGCATCAGTGCGATGTCCGTGGCCATTTCGTCCGCGGCGGCGGACGGGAACGTCCATGCGGAGGCGTCCTCCCTCAACGACCTTGGCGAGATCCACCTGATCACAGGGGCCGACGATCTCGCGAACCGCTACCTGAACCGGGCTCTCGACCTCGTCCGACGGCACGATATCCCCGTGGGCGAGGTGACCGTGATGTTGAACATGGCCCGCCGCCACCAGTACGGCGGACGGCTTCCCGAAGCGGTCGCCATGTATCGAGAGTGCTTGCGGCTCGCGGAGTCCATCGGAGATCAGGAGCGTCGCGCCGTGGCCGCTCACCGGCTCGGCGACGCCCTGACAGATCTCGATCTTCACCACGAGGCGCTGCCGCACTACCGGCTCGCGCTCGAACTGCGCCGGCAGGCGAACGACGCGGCAGGCACCGTGGCCAGCCATACCGCGCTTGTCGACCTGTTCACGACGCTCGGGGAACTGGATGCCGCGGAATCACATCGGCGCCCCGCCTACGACCTCCTCGACGAGGTCCGGGGCTTGACCGCCGCGATGCGGCTTTACACCGTGACAAGCGAACTCGAGCATGCCCGAGGTGAAGACCGGAACGCCCTGCGCCACGCACAGCACGCCGTCGAACTGGCCGAACGTGCGAAACACGTCAATGGTCGCGCGCGGGCGTTGGCGGCGCTCGGTCAGGTCCTGGCCGACCGCGGGAACCGCGCGGCCGCACGAAACGCCTGGCGCCAGGCCGCGGAGCTGTACCGGGTCAAGGGGCGGGATCGAAAAGCCGCGAAACTCGAAGGCTTGCTAGCCGAGATAGCCGGGCCGGATCCGATCGTGCCGCTCGCGAGGTCAGGCCACGAGGACACCGTCGCGTGCCCTGCTCCTCCTCGCCCGATCGGTAGGCGTCTTCACTGAAGAGTGATAATTTGCGTCGCAGCACGTGTCCGACTACTGATCATTAACCAGATCCGCATGTCGAACGGGCGTAACCCGAATGGCCGAACAACTCTGAGTAGAAGCTGGGTATTGCGAACGGGCAAGATCATCTCTACGATCCGTCTCGAAATCGACGGGGTCGACCGAACCGCCCCGATATCTTCGCATTACCTAGGAGAACGTTGCCCATCCTCACGATTCTTGATGCACTTCCCGATGTCCCCACGCTTTTCGCGGTCATCGCGAGCTGGTGGAACTGCTGACGCATCCCGGGTCGCCCGGACTTCGGTCCGGGCACCGTCAACCCCGCGGGGGTACCGGTATCGTGAGGACGGCCGTGTCCGACCGGATCCAACGGGGAGCCATCCGATGCCAGAACCGGTCCTCATCTCTCTCGCCGCCGCCCTCGCCGCTCGCTCCGTGACCGGTTTGTACAAGCTGGTGAAGGAAAAGTTCGCCGGAGACCCGGAAGCCGCGGCGGTACTCGAAGCCGCGGAAGGTGCCGCGGAGGATTCCCCCGAGGTCCAGGAGCTGGCGACTCGCCTGTCCGCGGCCGAGGACGAAGACCCTGGATTCGCCGAGCGGCTTCGCCGTGAATGGGACCGGTCCGGCGGCGTGGTGAACACGATTTCCGGCACGGTGTCGGGGAAGGTCGTCCAGACCCGCGACGTGCACGGGAACATCTCGCTCTGATTCACCGACGCGCAAAACCCGTCGCTTCCACGCGGGGCAAGGCTTTACGATCTTCGCGCGATGAACGATGACACTTTCCTTGCCCACGTGGCCGACGGCCTCGCCGCCCTGCCCGCCGTGCACGCCGTCACCCTCGGCGGATCCCGCGCCCAGGACACCCACGGTCCCGGCAGCGACTGGGATTTCGCCGTCTACTACCGCGGCGGCTTCGACCCGGCCGACCTTCGCGCCGCAGGCTGGGACGGCGAAGTCTCCGAGATCGGCGCCTGGGGCGGCGGCGTGTTCAACGGCGGCGCCTGGCTCACGATCGACGGCAGACAGGTCGACGTCCACTACCGCGACCTCGACGCCGTCGAACACCATCTCGCCGAAGCACGGCAAGGCCGGTTCCATTGGGAGCCGCTGATGTTCCATCTCGCGGGCGTCCCGAGCTACCTGCCCGTCGCGGAACTCGCGGTCAACCGCGTGCTGCGCGGCGACCTGCCACGACCGGACTACCCGGAAGCGTTGCGGGAGACGGCTCCGGGGATGTGGCGGGGCCGCGCCGAGCTGACGCTGCGGTACACCCGCGGCGCCTTCGTCCCGCGCGGGCAGGCCACGGAGGTCGCGGGCGCGCTGGCCACCGCCGCCATGGAGACGGCGCACGCGGTCCTCGCGGCCCGAGGCGAGTGGGTCACCAACGAGAAACGGCTGCTGCGGCGCGCGGGCTTGCGCGAGATGGACACGATCCTCACCGGTTTGCGCGCGGATCCCGGTGTCCTCGCGAAGGCGGTGGACGACGCGGAGACGCTGTTCCGGACGGTCTGATCCGTGTGGCGCGGGTCACGGAATGACCGGCGATCTTCAGCGCTACAGAGAGATGAGACCAGTTCCGTACCGAGGGAGAGACATGTCCGCCACCGCCACGCCGGAAGAGACCGCCCTGGCCGTCCCCGCGCTCGACGATTTCGACTTCCCGCTCACCGACGGCGCCGCTTGCCGCATCGACGACCCGGACTGCGAAGCCTGCCAGTAGCGCACCGGTCGTGAGGGCCTCCTTCCCTACCCTGAAGGTAGCGAAGGAGGCCCTCACCACCTCGCCGATGCTTCTCCCCGGTCGGACGCGTCGCGAAAAGCCACTTTCGCGACGTCTGATGTCCCGAAAGTGGCTTTCGCGACACTGTCGCCGCCGCGTCACCGTGAGGATTGGCGATCCCGCCGGTCGTCGACGGCGTCCCGTCGGACCTGCTCGGTGTGCATGCCGATCTCCCCGAGCCGTTCGGCGAAGCCGGTGTGCTCGCGGGGCAGGCGGGCGCGCAGGTCGGCCAGCGGGGCGAGGAGACCGGTGACGTCGTCCTCGCCGAGCACGGCGCTCAGCCGGTCCGCGCTTTCCCTCGCCTCCGCGTCCAGCCCGGGCAGCGCGCCGGCCTGTCCGGCGAGTTGCCGCAGGATCGCCGAATTGCGCCGGGCCCACTCGGCGACCGCGCGATCACCCGCCCGCCGGTCACGTTCCGCGTCGACCCTGGCCTCGCCCGTGCGCTCACCGGTGACGGACGGCCGCAACCGCAGGAACCGCCGCTCCGCCGCCTGACGGCTCGCGACCCCCAGCGCCGGGGCGAGCGCGGTCCAGCTGGTCCCGCCCGCGCGAGCCGCCGCGATCAGCTCCGGCTCCCAGGCGGCCAGTTGTTCACGGACCTCCCTCAGTGCCGCCAAGGCCGCCAGCAGCCGCTCCGGTTCCGTGACGCCGGAGCGTGCCTCTGCCACCACGTCGCGCACCGCGCGCACGGTCCGGGAGGGGTCTTCGTCCATCATCTGTCATCCCATCGACGACTCGGTGGTTGTCATCGTTTCGATGACATGTTAGAACAGTAGTGCGTGTTGACACCAGAGAAGACGACTCCAGGAGGTGGAATCCGATGTTGATGCGCACCGACCCGTTCCGCGAGTTCGACCGGCTGACCCAGCAGATGTTCGGCACCGCTAGCCCGGGGACCTGGTCCAAACCGGCCACCATGCCGATGGACGCCTACCGCGACGGCGACGAGTTCGTCGTCTGCTTCGACCTTCCCGGCGTGGCCGCGGACGCCATCGAGCTGGACGTCGAACGCAACGTCCTGACGGTCAAGGCGGAGCGGCGGCCCGCGCCCGGCAAGGACGTCCAGATGCAAGTCTCCGAACGCCCGCTCGGCGTCTTCTCCCGGCAGCTGTTCCTCGGCGACGCCCTCGACACCGACCGCATCGCGGCCGGATACGAAGCCGGCGTGCTGACCCTGCGCATCCCCATCGCCGAGAAGGCCAAGCCGCGGCGTATCGAAATCTCCGGCGCCACCTCGTCCGACCGCAAGGAGATCCAGGCCTGAGTGTCGTGTCCGGTGCGGGGCCGCCCGGGTCCCGCACCGGACACGACCGGGGAAGGAAGGGGAAATCCTCGTTGCTCACCATGCCTGTCAGCCACCCGCACACCCGCGACGCCGTGTGGGGCTATCTCGGCGAGATCACCGAGGCACTCGGCGTCGGCCTCGAGTCCTGCACCGTCGACCTCGACAACCCGGTCTCGGCGTATGTCGCGCTCGACGAGCGGCTCGCCACCCATCCAGAACGCGACGTCGCCCTGCTGTGGGACGAAGTCCACGGCTGGGCCGTGGCGATCGAGACCCATTCCGGCGAGGACCTCATCGTCCTCCGCTACCTGGGCGGGAAGTCCGCCACGCCACGGCCCGCCGAGGTCGTGCGTTTCGTCGAGGCCGTCCGCGAGGACGACCATCGCGTCGGGCAGCTCACCCCGCCGGATTTCCGCGTCCCGCCCGCCGGGTGATCGCGGCTCGCGTCGGGTACCTCCCAAGGGCGACGAACCCGGAGGAGTGAACCGTGATCGGCCTGCTGTACCCGACGCGAGACTGCGGCGAGGACGATTTCCTCGCGTGCGCGCGAAAACTGGATCCGGATCTCACCGTGGACTTCGCCTACGTCCCGTGGGGCGAGCACATCGGCCGGGTCGACGACCTCGATCCTGCCGAGAAGCACGAAGCCGTCCGCGAACTCGGGGCGCCGGAGAGGCTCGCGGCCGCCGCGCGGTTCGCCACGGCGCCGGACGTCGCGAGCTGGGCCTGCTCCAGCTGCAGTTTCACGCGCGGCCTCTCCGGCGCGCGCGAACAGGCGAGCGTGCTCAGCGAACGGCTCGGCGTTCCCGCGCGAAGTACTTCCTTGGCGTATCTCACCGCGCTGGCCCACCTAGGGGCCGGGCGAGTGGCGCTCGCGTCGGTCTATCACCGCGACACGACCGCGAGTTTCGCCGATTTCCTCGCCGAGGCCGGAATCGACACCGTTCATTCGGTTTCCGCCGACGCGCCTTCGGATCGGGCGCTCGCCGCCTGGGACGGCCACCGGATCACCGAACTGGCGACCGCGGCCGACCACGACGACGCCGAGGCCGTCCTGATCCCCGAAACCGCGCTGCACACGACACCACTGCTCGAAGACCTCGAAACCGGCCTCGGCAAACCCGTGCTGACGGCCACCGCGGTCACCCTTTGGGACGCGCTGCACGCGCTGGGCACCCCGCCGGTACGGCAGGGGCTCGGCAGGCTGTTCAGTCGCTGAGCCTGCCGCGCAGATCCTGCAGGATCTTCGTGAGCAGACGGGAAACGTGCATCTGGGAGATACCGACGCGTTCGGCGATCTGGGATTGGGTCATCCCGCCGAAGAACCGCATCGTGACGATGGCCCGTTCCCGTTCCGGCAGCCGCCGCAGCAGCGGGACCACGGTGTGCCGGTCCTCGATGTGCTCGAACCGGGAATCCAGTTCCCCCATCACATCGGACAGGGGAAGCGAGCCCTCGCCGTCGTTGACCGGCCGGTCGAGAGACGAGGTCTGGTAGCTGTTCGCGGCGAGCAGGCCCTCGCGGACGGTGTCGGCGTCCACGTCGAGACGCGCGGCGAGTTCGGAGGGGGTCGGCGCGCGGCCGAGGGTCTGGGTCAGTTCCGTGGTCGCCCGCGAAAGCCGGGTGCGCAGTTCCTGCATCCCGCGCGGGACGTGCACCGCCCAGCCGGTGTCGCGGAAGAACCGCCGCACCTCCCCCATGACCGTCGGCACCGCGTAGGCAAGGAAATCCCCGCCCTGCGCGGGATCGAACCGGTCGACGGCCTTCATCAGGCCGATCCGCGCCACCTGGATCAGGTCTTCCCTCGGCTGGCCGCGTCCGCTGAACCGGACGGCGATGTGCTCGGCGATCGGCAGCAGTTCGAGGATCAGGCGTTCCCGCAGGCGCCGCCGGTCCGGGTGGCCGCCGGGCAACGCGGCCAGCTCGTCGAACAAGGGGCGGCAATGCGCGTAGTCGTCCTTCCGCCGTGTTCGGCGGTCCCGAGGGGCGGGCATCCTCGGCTCCCCTGAGACGTGCCGGTCGACGTCCTCCATGAGGAGCGGCGCGCTCATCGAAGCAACCTCCGTCCCTTGTGGACTGAATGGGTCCGTTCGTCATCCGGCTGGTACCCGGCGGCCGGCCGGCGCAAACATCGGCCAGGCGGCCGCGCCGACCTGGACGGGTGATCTTTGGATTCACCGGCGGCCCGAACGGGTATCCGCAGGTCACGACGAAGGAGGACCCGTGCCTGAACAGAGCTGGAGCGGCAAACGCGAACGTCAGTACGAGCACATCAAGTCGTCGCAGAAGAAACGCGGCGCGAGCACCGGCCGCGCCGAGGAGATCGCGGCACGCACGGTCAACAAGAACCGCGCGCAGTCGGGTGAATCGAAGACGGCGAGCAAGAGTTCGACCAAGGACACCTCCCCGCAGAAACGCGGCGGGCAGCGGTCCGGCAACCGGAAGGGTCCCGGCGGGCCGACCAAGGACCAGCTTTACAACGAGGCCAAGAAACGCAACATCAAAGGCCGTTCCAGCATGACCAAGAAGGAACTGCAGAACGCCCTCGGCCGCTGATCGGAGGCAGGATGGACCACTCGCGCGCACCGGTGCTGGAAGCCATCGAGGCCTACCGCCGAGCGGGCGGGCTGGCCTTCACCCCGCCAGGCCACAAACAGGGCCGCGGCGCGGATCCACGGGTGCTGGACCTGCTGGGTCACGACGCGTTCGCGTCGGATCTGCTGACCCTCAACGGTTTGGACGACCGCCGGATGTCGCGTGGCGTGCTCGGCCGGGCGCAGGAGCTGATGGCCGACGCGGTGGACGCGGAGCACACTTTCTTCTCCACCTGCGGGAGTTCGCTTTCGGTCAAGAGCGCCATGCTCGCCGTCGCCGGCCCCGGCGAACGGCTTCTGGTGTCCCGCAACGCCCACAAATCCGTCGTCGCCGGTCTGGTGATCAGCGGCGTGCATCCGGTCTGGGTGCGCCCCCGGTACGACGAGGAGCACCATCTCGCGCATCCTCCCGGCCCGGAAGAGACCGAGGCGGCACTGGCGGAAGCCCCCGACGTCAAAGGCATGTTGCTGATCACTCCGACCGACTACGGCACCTGCGCCGACATCAGGGGCGTCGCCCGTGCCTTGCACGCCGCGGACAAGCCGCTGATCGTCGACGAGGCGTGGGGCGCGCACTACCCGTTCCACGACGACCTGCCGACCTGGGCGATGGACGGGGAAGCCGATCTGTGT
Organism: Amycolatopsis sp. NPDC058340; assembly: GCF_042723975.1. Taxonomy (NCBI): domain Bacteria; kingdom Bacillati; phylum Actinomycetota; class Actinomycetes; order Pseudonocardiales; family Pseudonocardiaceae; genus Amycolatopsis; species Amycolatopsis sp. NPDC058340. The sequence goes on from NZ_JBHXIB010000077.1 coordinate 21,857, forward strand.
GTCACGAGCACGCACAAGATGGGCGGCGGGCTGGAGCAGGCCTCGGTGTTCCACCTGCGGGGTGACCGTGTTTCCCCGGATCTGCTGAAGGCGAGGGAGGATCTGCTTGGCACGACGAGCACTTCCGCGCTGCTGTATGCCTCCCTCGACGGCTGGCGCAGGCAGATGGTCGAGCACGGCGGAGAACTGTTGGGCAAGGCGCTGACGCTGGCCGCCCGGGCACGCGAGGAGATCGAGGGCATCTCCGGTCTGCACGCGATGGCGGAGGAGTTCCATCCGCTCGCGTTCGAACACGACCCCCTCAAGATCGTGATCGACGTCGCCGGGAAGGGCATCACCGGGTACCAGGCGGCCGACCAGCTCGCCGAACGTCATCTGCACACGGGCTTGTCCGATCACCGGCGGATCGCGGTGCAGATCACCCACGCCGATGACGAACACACCCTTTCCGCCCTGCTGCACGGTTTGCGAGGGCTGACGGACCACGACTTCGAGCGGCGGCCGCCGGTCGACCTGCCCTCCGGCGCGGATCTGGAACTGGAAATGCGGATGCTGCCCCGCGACGCGTTCTTCGCCGAGGCCGAGCATGTGCCGCTGGACAAGGCCGAGGGACGGGTCAGCGCGGAGATGGTCAGCCCTTATCCGCCTGGGGTTCCGGCGATCGCCCCGGGTGAGGTGTTCACCGACGCGATCATCGATTATCTCCGCACCGGCGTCCGGGCGGGCATGTTCATCTACGACGCCGCGGATCCCGAGCTGGGCACCGTCCGCGTGGTCGCTTAGCGGCCCGCCAACTTCAGCGTCGGCGAAAGCCCGGTGAGCTCGATGGCCCGGCGCAAGACCTTGGAGGGCGCGAAACTCAGGTCGATCCCGTACTCCTGGCAGTGCCGGTTCAGCTGCACCAGCACGGAAAGCCCCGACGAATCGCAGAAGCCGACACCGGTCATGTCGATCACCGCGGTGCCGGGGCCGTGCGCCAGCAACTCGAACAGCTCGGCCCGGAGCCGGGGGCTGGTCGAAACGTCGATGTCACCCGCCACCTCGACGGTGATCGCTTCTTCGGAGCGAGCCGCCTCGGCCACGACGAGGGGAGCGGCCTGCCCTGCTTCGGAGTCGATCGCCATCCATCGACGGTAGAAGGGTGCGGTCCGGTCCGCAACCGTCGCACCCGGACGGTCAGGACGACTTGGCCACCTCACGCGCGATCTCGTCCTTGCCCATCTTCGACGCACCCGTCACGCCCGCGTTGCGCGCCTGGGTCAGCAACTCCCGTTTGGTGGCCTCACCGGGGCGGTCGCCGAGATGCGAAGTCCGGCTGCTCACGAAGGCCTCCCCCAGCTCGCGCCGCCGCGCTTCGTTCAGCTCGCGCCGCATCTTCGGCAGGACGGTGGATTCCTCTTCCTTCACGTGATGCGTGACGGCCTCGACGAGGTCGGAGAGCACCTTCTCGAACTGCTTCGATTCGGGCTCGGTCTCGTTCAGCTTCGCGAGCAGCTGCTCGGCTTCGGCGTGTTCCTTCTGGCCATGCGCGACGTCTTCGGCCTCGTCGGCCTCGCCCTTGGCCGCCGGGTACACCTCGGCCTCCTCGGCGCGGCTGTGCGCGGTGAGCAGCGACGAGAGCACCGGGACGAGCAGCGGCCGTTTCTCCGGATGCCGTTCGAGTTCGCGGAACAGCCGCTCCACCTCGCGATGGTCCTGCATGATCAAGTCCACGACGTCACCGGCCACGGCCGCCTCCTCGGTTCGGGATCAACTCGACGCCCCCGGGTACCCGATCCGCGCGGATCCATGCCCCCGGATCGGGTTATCCTCGCCGCATGGCCTGCCGTATCACCGAACTCATCCTCGACTGCGCCGATCCGGTCCGGATGGCGGCTTTCTGGTGCGAAGTGCTCGGGTACGTCGAGATCGGCAAAGACGGCGAAGACATCGAGATCGGCCCGCCCGGCGTGGGCTTCGGCGGCCCGCAGCCCACGTTGATCCTGAGCCGCAGCGACGATCCGAAACCGGGCAAACTCCCGCTGCACATCGACGTGAACCCCACCGACCGCGACCAGGACGCGGAACTGGAGCGCTTGCTCGCCGCCGGGGCACGGCCCGCCGACGTCGGCCAGACGGGGGAAGAGTCGTGGCACGTGCTCGCCGACCCCGAAGGCAACGTGTTCTGCCTTCTCCGCAAGCGGGTCGACCCGTAGGACCGTCCACATAGGACGTTCCGGCCGCCGGTTGGCCGACCGCGCCACCGGGTATCCGGCGAAGGACACCGAACTCGACGGGGGTGGTCAGCCGATGGCGGACGAAGGACTGTGGCAACGCGACAAGGACGAGTTCGGCACCGGCGAGTACACCTCGGCCGGCCCGCTGGCAGGTCAGTTCGTCGAACTCACGCGCCTGCTGCTGGCCGCCTCGACGCCGGCTCAGGTCCTCGAACAGGTCGTCGCGGCCGCGTACCGGGTGGTCCCGGGCGCGGATCTGGTCTCGGTCACCCTCCGTGCCCCGGACGGGACCTTCCACACCCCGGTTTCGACCGGCGAGGTGGCGCTGGAACTCGACAAGGTGCAGTATCGCGCCGGAACGGGGCCCTGCGTCGATGCGGCCGACAGCGGAAGCCCCGGCTACATCCGCAGTGAGGATCTCGCCGCGGAGAAGAGGTGGCCGGATTTCTCCGCGGCGGCCGTGCGGCACGGGTACACCGCGATCCTGTCCACCGTGCTGCTGCCCTACGCGAGCCCGCCGAGGGTGCCCGGTGCGCTGAACATCTACAGCCACCGCCCCGGCGCCCTCGACTCGCAGGCCCAGGACACCGCGCTCCTGCTGGCCACCCACGGCTCACTCGCGCTGGCGAGCACCACCGCCGTGAGCCGGGCGGAACTGGAGTCGAGCCATCTCCGGCGGGCCGTCGAATCGCGCGACGTCATCGGGCAGGCGAAAGGGATCCTCATGCAACGCCGCGGCCTGACCGCCGACGAGGCGTTCGACCTGCTGCGCCGGACATCTCAGGATCTCAACGTCAAACTCGCCGAAGTCGCCCGGACATTGGCCACCCGGCATTCGGAGCTCGACGACACCCCTTGAGGCAAGTGAAAGGTCGCCCGAGCGGTCCCCTCGACGATGGAGGATTCGGGACACTCAACGTCCCAAATCCTCCATCGTCGGCACTCCGGCGCGGCTCCACGCGGCGAACTTCGCCGAGTCCCTGCCGAAGTGCCGGGTCGCGTCCGGGGGCGAACCGCGTCAGTCGAGGTCGAACCGGTCCAGTTCCATGACCTTGGTCCACGCCTTGGCGAAGTCCGCGGCGAACCGCTCCCGCGCGGCCTGCCCCGCGTAGACCTCGGAGAGTGCCCTCAGCTGGGAGTTGGAGCCGAAGACGAGGTCGACCGCGGTGGCCGTCCACTTCACCGCGTCCGTGGCGGCGTCGCGGATCTCGTAGACGTTCTCCTCCGACTCCGACACCTTCCACCGGGTGCCCGGTGAGAGGAGGTTGGTGAAGAAGTCGTTGGTGAGCACGCCGGGCCGGTCGGTGAGGACGCCGTGCCGGGTGTCGGGGGCGGTGATCCCGAGCGACCGCAGGCCGCCGACGAGGACGGTCATCTCGGGCGCGGTCAGGTCGAGCATGTAGGCGCGCTCGACGAGCAGGACCTCCGGCTGCAGTTTCTCTTCGGGACGCAGGTGGTTGCGGAATCCGTCGGCACGCGGTTCGAGCAGCGCGAACGACTCGACGTCGGTGTCCTCCTGGGTGGCGTCGGTGCGGCCGGGGTGGAACGCCACGGTCACCTCGGTGCCGGCGTCGCGCGCGGCCTTCTCGACGGCGGCCGTGCCCGCCAGCACGATCAGGTCGGCCAGCGAGATCTTGGCGCCACCGGCGTCGTTGAACTCGCGCCGGATGCCTTCCAGGGTCTCCAGCACACTCGCGAGCCGCTCCGGCTGGTTGACCTCCCAGTCACGCTGGGGCGCCAGACGGATCCGGGCACCGTTGGCGCCACCGCGCTTGTCGGTGGACCGGAAGCTCGCCGCGGACGCCCACGCGGTGCCGGCCAGCTGCGCGACCGTGAGCCCGGACTCGAGCACCTTCGACTTGAGGGCGGCGATGTCGGCGTCCCCCACGAGCTCGTGATCGACGTCCGGCACCGGGTCCTGCCACAGCTGCGGTTCGGGCACCCACGGCCCGAGGAAGCGGCTGACCGGGCCCATGTCGCGGTGCAGCAGCTTGTACCAGGCCTTGGCGAACGCGAGCGCGAAGTCGTCCGGGTTCTCCAGGAAGCGGCGCGAGATCTTCTCGTAGGCCGGGTCGACGCGCAGCGCCAGATCCGTGGTGAGCATGGTCGGCTTGTGCTTCTTGGCCGGGTCGTGGGCGTCCGGGATGATCGCCTCGGCGTCCTTGGCGACGTACTGCTTGGCGCCGCCGGGGCTCGTGGTGAGCTCCCATTCGTAGCCGAAGAGGATCTCGAAGAACCGGTTGCTCCACTGCGTCGGCTTGTCGGTCCACGTCACCTCCAGGCCGCTGGTGATCGCGTCGGCGCCCTTGCCGCTGCCGTGGGTGCTCAGCCAGCCGAGGCCCTGCGTTTCGAGCGGGGCGGCTTCGGGCTCCGGGCCGACATGGTCGTCGGCGATGCCCGCGCCGTGGGTCTTGCCGAAGGTGTGGCCGCCGGCGATGAGCGCGACGGTCTCCTCGTCGTTCATCGCCATCCGGGCGAAGGTCTCCCGGATGAAATGCGCCGCCGCGGCCGGGTCCGCGTTGCCGCGGGGTCCCTCGGGATTGACGTAGATGAGGCCCATCTCGGTCGCGCCGACGTCGGGGACCATCTCGGTGTCGCTCGCGTAGCGCTCGTCACCCAGCCAGGTGTCTTCCGGACCCCAGAAGATCTCCTCGGGCTCCCAGGTGTCCACGCGGCCGAAACCGAAGCCGAACGTCTTGAACCCCATCGACTCCAGCGCGACGTTCCCGGCGAGCACGAGCAGGTCGGCCCACGAGATCCGCTGGCCGTACTTCTCCTTGACCGGCCACAGAAGCCGCCGCGCCTTGTCGAGGTTGGCGTTGTCGGGCCAGCTGTTGAGCGGGGCGAACCGCTGCCCGCCGTCACCGGCCCCGCCGCGGCCGTCGTGGATGCGGTAGGTGCCCGCGGCGTGCCAGCTCATCCGGATCATCAGGCCGCCGTAGTGGCCGAAGTCGGCGGGCCACCAGTCCTGCGAGGTGGTGAGCACCTCCACGATGTCGCGTTTGAGGGCCTCGACGTCGAGCTTCGCGAACTCCTTGGCGTAGCTGAAGTCCGGGCCGAGAGGATTGGCCTTCGACGAGTGGACGTGCAGCACCGAAAGGTCGAGCTGGTTGGGCCACCAGTCCTTGTTGGTGCGCGGGCGGCCGCCCGACTTCGGCGTCGGCGAGTCGATCGCCGGGTTCTCGCTCTCACTTCCGTGCGCGGTCACGGAGTCGTGGGCCACCGGGCAGCCCTTCTCCGGGTTGTCACTCATTTCTTTCCTTCCGGGCAGGCGAATTCATCGCTGGACAGGTTCGGCCGCGCAGCCGGGGCACAGGCCCCAGTAGACGACCTCCGCCTCGTCGATCACGAACCCGTGATCGCCCGAAGCGGTGAGACAAGGGGCATGGCCGACGGCGCAGTCGACGTCCGCGATCGCACCGCAGGAACGGCACACGACATGGTGATGGTTGTCCCCCACCCGGGTTTCGTAACGGGCGAGTGTGCCGGCGGGCTGGATACGCCGGATCAGACCGGTTTCGGTGAGTGCCCGCAGCACGTCGTACACCGCCTGGTGGGAGACCGTGGGAAGGTCGGCCCGCACCAGCGCTATCACCGTTTCGGTGTCGACGTGCGGATGATCGCGCAGCGCCGCGAGCACGGCCAGCCGAGGCCGCGTCACGCGCAACGAAACCGCTCGCAGCTGTGCCTCGAAGTCGGACATCACCAAGGACCATAAGAGCGTCTTTGGAACGGGTCAAATCAAGAACCCCGCGGAGTGACGGCCGGTTTCGACCGGGGCGGCTCCGGGTAGCCGGTGACCGAGCCATGACTTGCGTGAGGTGAGTTCATGACAACTGCAGGAAAAGGCGACCCGCCGGACCGCATCGGCACCACCGACGTCGAATGTCTCGAAAACGCGGTCGATGTCCTGCGCGCACTGGACTACCGGCAGGGCGGCGCTTTTTCCCACGACGCGGTGCGGGTCGTGAAGTCGGTCAGCCTCATGCTCAATTGGGGCGCGGTACCCGGCGGGCTCCGGTCACGGCTGCTGACCGTGCTCGCCGATCTGCACAATCTGCTTGGCTGGACGGAATTCGACATCGGCCGCCGCGTTCCGGCGCGGCTGCGGTTCGACCGCGCGCTCGGTCTCGCCGCCGCGGCGGGCAACGACAATCTCATGGCCAACATCTGTTACCGCCTCGGCAGGCTGGCGCTGCACCATGACGACGTCGAGGGCGGGTTGAACCATCTCCGCCAGGGTCAAGCCGCCGCCCAGCGGTCCGGTTCCCTGCGGGCACAGGCGATCCTGACCGTCAACGAAGCGTGGGCACTGGCCAAGGCGGGCGAAGAACGTGCCGCTCTCGCGACCCTGGCGCGGGCGGAGAGCCGGTTCGAGAGCGCGGACACCTGGGCGGCGGCCAGACCATGGGAAGCCTTCTTCGGCACCACGGACATGGCCGCGATGCGCGGGACCGTCCTGACCGAATTGGCCAGGACGGTCGCCGCCCGGCACAGCGAAGAGGCGATCGCGCGGCTGCGTGACGCCGTCGGCGGCTACGGCGCCGAAATGTCCCGCAGCCTCGCGCTCACTTTGATCATGCTCGCGCAGAACCACGCGATCCAGGGCGATTTCGACGAAGCCGTCCGCACCGGAACCGAGGCGGTGGATCTCGCACGCGGCCTCGGCTCCACCCGCACCAAGGACCGGCTCGCGCCGCTGGCGGCCCTTCTGCGCGGACACGCCGATCCGGCGGCCCGCGACCTGCTCGCCCGGATCGACGGCTATCGCGCCGAACCGGATCCCTGACCGGCGACCGCCCAAAATGGACGATGAAACGACGGTCCTCATCGGCGATCACGGTCGCTAAGCTGGCGCCGTGAGCGAACCCTGGGGCGTCGCGGAAAGCCGCGCGCGAGCGGAAGAACTACGGCATCTCAACGCGATCGGCCATCTGGCGCCGCACGATCACACGGCCGCGCCTGCCGGCCCGCTCGGCGGGATCCCGTTGGTGGTCAAGGACAACATCCACGTCGCGGGGATGCCGAGCACCGCGGGCACCCCGGCACTGGCCGAGCACGTTCCGCGCGAGCACGCGACCGTGGTCCGGCGCCTCGTCGACGCGGGCGCCGTCGTGATCGGCAAGGCGGCCATGCACGAACTCGCGTTCGGCATCACCTGCGACACGACCCCGCTCGGCCCGGTGCGCAACGCCTGTGACCCGTCCCGGTTCGCCGGGGGCAGCAGCGGCGGGACCGCGGTCGCCGTCGCGGCGGGCATCGTGCCCGCCGGTTTGGGCACCGACACCGGTGGTTCGGCCCGCGTCCCCGCCGCGCTCAACGGGGTTTGCGGTTTCCGGCCGACCACGGGCCGGTACCCGTCCGACGGGATGACACCGTTGAGCAGAACGCGGGACACGGCCGGGCCGATCGCCCGCACGGTCGCCGATCTCGCGCTCCTCGACGCGGTCCTCGCGGCGGAAACGCCGTCGCCCCTGATCGAGAGCCCGCCGATCCGGCTGGGCGTGCCGCACGGGTTCCTGACCGGCGACCTGTCCGAGGACGTCGAAGAACTCTGGGCGGCCGCGCTCGCCCGCCTGGACGCGGCAGGCGTCACCCTGGTGCCGCTCGACGACACACCTCTCGCCGAACTCGTCGCCGACCAGGGAATGCCGCTGGTGATCCACGAAGCGGGCACCGGGCTCCGGTCCTACCTCGCCGAGTACGTACCCGAGGTCTCGTTCGAGCGGCTCGTTCGCGAGATCGCCGCGCCCGACGTCCGGGCGATCTTCGCCGAGTCGGTCGTGCCGGGCGTCGAGCCCGCCGTCTACGAGGCGGCCCTCGCGACCCGATCCGCCTTGCGCCGCGCCTACGCGAAGATCTTCGAGGAGAACCGCATCGACGCCCTGGCCTTCCCCACCACCCCCGCTACGGCCCGGGATTTCTCGGCCGCCGGGAGCTTCGTTCACCGCGGACGCGAGGTCCCGACCTTCCCCACCTTCATCCGCAACTGCCAGCCCGGCAGTATCGCGGGATTCCCGGGCCTGACCGTCCCGATGGGGCGCGCACGCGACGGCCTCCCCGCCGGGCTGGCACTCGACGGCCCGGCAGGCGAAGACCGGAAACTGCTGGCCGTGGGGGCTTTCGTCGAACGGGCCCTGTAGATGTCCGTGAAGGCCTCCTTGAGGGACCCTGGGTC
>NZ_JBHXIB010000078.1:0-28044 GCF_042723975.1 Amycolatopsis sp. NPDC058340
CGGGCCGCCGCGGAGTACCTGGCCTGAACAGCGCGTGAAGGCCCCCTTCCCGCGGCTGAGCCGAGGGAAGGGGGCCTTCACGCGCTAAATCGGTTGCGGTACCGGAGCCGGGGGTGTTGTAGTCCTGGAGATCGGTTCCCGGCCTAGGAGATGATCGTTTTGCGAGTGTCCACGTCCTTCCATCAGGTAATTCCCGCCTACCTCGAGGACGAGACCACTCGTGAAAACCCTCAATCTGGGGATCCTGGCGCATGTTGACGCCGGGAAGACGAGCCTGACCGAGCGCCTGTTGCACACCGCCGGGATCATCGGCGAGCCGGGCAGCGTCGACGACGGCAGCACACAGACCGACACGCTGGCGCTCGAACGCGCCCGCGGTATCACCATCAAGGCGGCCGTGGTGTCGTTCGCCCTCGGCGACGTCACCGTCAACCTGATCGACACCCCCGGCCATCCCGATTTCATCGCCGAGGTCGAACGCGCGCTCGGCGTGCTCGACGGCGCCGTCCTGGTGCTGTCGGCGGTCGAGGGCGTCCAGGCCCAGACCCGGGTCCTGATGCGGACCTTGCGGCGGCTGGGTATCCCGGTGCTGCTGTTCGTGAACAAACTGGATCGCCGCGGCGCCGACCCGGAGCGCGTGTTCCGGGAGATCGCCGAGAAGCTCACGCCGACGGCCGTCACGATGGACCCCGATCGGGTGATCGATCTGCTGGCGACGCTCGACGAGGACTTCCTCACCGAGTACCTCACCGCCCCGGACACATTCACGCCGTCGCGGCTCCGCGCCGAGCTAACCGCGAAGGTCGCCGAAGGTCGCGCTCATCCGGTCTACTTCGGGTCCGCGATCACCGGCGCCGGGATCGACGCGCTCCGCGACGGCATCGAGAATCTGTTGCCCGCCAAGGAAGCGGACAGCCACGCACCGCTGTCCGGCACGGTGTTCAAGATCGAGCGCGCGCCGGGCGGCGAGAAGATCGCCTACGTGCGGCTGTTCTCCGGCAGCGTCGCCGTACGCGACAAGGTCCCGCTCGGTGACGGCGAAGGCAAGGTCACCGCGATCAGCGTTTTCGACCACGGCGCGGCCGTGCCGTCCGCGTCGGCCGAAGCCGGGCGGATCGCGAAACTTTCGGGGCTCGACGTCCGGATCGGGGACGTGCTCGGGACCCGGACCCGGACGCGGGAAGCCCTGTTCTCGCCGCCGACGCTGGAAACCGTCGTCTCGCCGGTGCGCCCGGCCGATCGCGGACCGCTGCACCAGGCGCTCACCCGGCTGACCGAACAGGATCCGCTGATCGGCCTGCGGCACGACGAGATCCGCCAGGAGACTTCCGTTTCGCTGTACGGAGAAGTGCAGAAGGAGGTCGTTCAAGCGACGCTCGCGGACGAGTACGGCATCGACGTCACGTTCAGTGAGACGACCACGATCTGCGTCGAGCGCGTCTCCGGCACCGGATCGGCCGCCGAACTCATCGGCACGGCGTCGAATCCCTTTCTGGCGACGGTCGGGCTGCGCGTCGAACCGGGAAGCGGGATCTCGTTCCGCCTGGAGGTCGAACTCGGCTCGATGCCGTATTCCTTCGTCAAAGCCGTGGAGGACACGGTGAAGGAGACGCTGCGCGAAGGCATCCACGGCTGGGAGGTGCGCGACTGCGCGGTGACGATGACGCATTCCGGCTACTACGCCAGGCAAAGCCACGCCCACGGCACCTTCGACAAGAGCATGTCCAGCACCGCGGGCGACTTCCGGGATCTGACACCGTTGGTGCTGATGGCGGCGCTGCGCGAGGCCGGCACGACCGTGCACGAACCGATGCACCGGTTCACCCTGCAGACCCCGGCCGACACGCTCGGCCCGGTGACCGCGCTGCTGGCGCGGGCCCGCGCCGTCCCGCGGACGACGATCACGAAGGACGGGACCGCCGAGCTCGAAGGCGAGATCCCGGCGGCGAAAACCCATGAGGTGCACCAGCTCCTGCCCTCGGCGACCCGGGGGGAAGGCGCGATGGAGACGGCGTTCCACGGCTACCGGCCCGTCCGGGGAGCGCCGCCGTCACGATCGAGGACCGATCACAACCCGTTGGAACGCAAGGAATATCTGTTACGCGTGCTGCGGCGCGTTTGAAGAACGGAGAACGTCATGGTTTCACGGCTCGGGGTCAGGATCCCGCGCGAGCTGCCCGCCGCCCGACTGACCGGTCTCGCCCGGCGCGCTGAGCAGGAGGGCCTGGACGAGGTCTGGATCGTCGAGGACTGCTTCTACGCGGGCGGGATCGCGACGGCGTCGGCGGTGCTGGCGGCGACCGAGAAGATCACTCTCGGCATCGGCATCATGCCCGCCGTGGCGAGGAATCCGGCCATCGCGGCGATGGAGATCGCGGCGCTGGCGGAGCTGTACCCGGGACGGCTGATCGCCGGGTTCGGGCACGGGGTGCCGAGCTGGATGCGGCAGATCGACGCGTGGCCGAAGTCGGCGCTCGCCGCGTTCGAAGAGACGCTGACGGTCATCCGGCGGCTCCTGGCGGGTGAGCGCGTTTCATTCGAGGGCAAGCACGTCCGGCTCGACGACGTCGAACTGGAGTTCCCGCCCGCGCTGCCGCCGAAGCTCGTCGCCGGTGTCCGCGGCCCGAAGTCGCTCGCGGCGGCGGGCCGGGTCGCCGACGGGACGCTGCTGGCCGAACCGGCGACGCCGGAGTACGTCCGCGCGACACGGGACCTCGTCGGCGTCGAAGGCCATTCGATCGCCGCCTACAACTGGCTGGCCCTCGACGCCGATCCCGAGCGGGCCCGCGAGCGCGCCCGGTCCGACGTCGCCTCCGCGATCGGGCCGAACTCCGGTCCGGCACTGGAGCCGCTGGACTTCGGCGCGGAACTGCTGGCCGAGGTCAAGGCCGCGACCGACCGCGAAGACCTGGCCCGGCGATTGCGGCCCGAGTGGATCGACAGGCTGAGCATCAGCGGCCCGCTCGACCGGTGCGTCGAGCAGATCCGCGCGCTGTACGCGGCCGGGACCGAGTCGGTCATCCTGCTCCCCCTGCTCGGCGAGCCGGAGGAGGAATCCTTCGCCGCGGCGGGCCGGATCGCCGCGGCCCTGCGCGGCTGAAAGCGTAACTCGCGTGATCACGCCCGTTTAGTCCTCTGAACGCGGGTGGGGGCCTGAGAGGGCCTTGACGACGGCGACCATGTCCTCCTCGCCGAGACCGAGCCGCGCGGTCTCGGCGTAGAGGGCACGGGACGCCTCGATCAGCGGCAGCTCCAGGCCCCCTTCCCCGGCCGCCGCCGCGATCAGCTCGACATTCGCGAGGACGTTCGCGATCGAGGCCTGCGGCGCGAAATCCTCTTCGACGAGCTTGGGCGCCTTGACCCGCAGGATCGGGCTGGCGAGCTGACCCGCGCCGAGGACGTCGGCGAGCAGGCCGAGGTCCAGCCCGTGTGCCCTGGCGAAATGCACCGTCTCCGCCAGCGAGGTCACGACCGCGGTCAGGTGCACGTTGACCGCCAGCTTCATCAGGAGCCCGTTCGGGACCGGCCCGCAGTACACGGTCTCCCGGCACATCGGCCCGAACAGCTCCCGCACCTCCTCGACCACGCCGGGGTCGCCCGCGAGCATCGCGACCAGTTCCCCCGCCTCCGCCGGGACGCGCGAACCCGAAACCGGGGCCTCCACGTACTTCGCCCCGGCCGCGCGAAGTTCTGCCTCGAGTGCGAGGGAATGGCTCGGCGCCGTCGTTCCCATGTGGACGATCGTGCGGCCCGCCACCCGGGTGGCGAACTCGGGCCCACCGCGGCCGAGCACGGCGTCGACGGCGGCCGCGTCCTTGAGCATCAGGATCACGACGTCACACCGCGCGAAGAATTCGGCGACGTCGGCCACCTGGTCGGTCTTGCCCGGTGTGCGGTTCCACCGGAGCAGCGGGATCCCGGCCCGCTCCAGATTCCGCGCCATCGGCACACCCATACTGCCCAGCCCGGCGAAACCGACCCGCTCGATGTCCATACGATCCACTCTGCGGCACCGACGCGCGACGCCGTACCCGTTGCGATGATTCCGGCGGAAATCGCGAGGAATGCCCCGCCATCCGAGGAGTGATCACCATGGCCTGGCCGGAGAAGGACACCCGCCGAGTCTCGCTTCGCAACGGCCAGTCGTTCCTCTGGCACCTCGACGCCGACTGGGAAAGCACGACGCGCGTGATCCGCGTCAAGGAAGACGGCACCGACGGGCAGATCCTCGTCCTCGACCCGTACCACCACGCCTTCCTGCCGACGCAGACCCAGGTCCGCCGCGCCATTCGTGACGCCTTCCGCGCCGGCTGGCGGCCGGCCGCGCGACTTCCGCCGCTCGAGATGGTCTTCGACGGCGAGCGCTTCGTTCCCGGGACGCGATCGTGAACACCTCGGCCGGGCACTCTTGACGGGTTGGGCAGAGGTGGCACGTTGCGAAAGCCACTTTCGCAACGTTGAAGGTTGCGAAAGTGGCTTTCGCAACGTCAGCGCCAGGCCATCTGGACCCGGCCAAGAGCCGATCAGAACGGGTGCTCCATCCACACGTTCGCCTCCACGTAGACCCCGCAGTCCCGCTCGACGTTCGCGTGCACCGGCGCGATCCCGCCGGGGATCACGTTGTCGCCGTCGACGAGGTCGACGCCGCTCCACTCCTTCCAGTCCGCGATCGAGCCCGAAATGGTCACCGCGAACGGGCACACCTTGATCATCCGCGCGCCGAGCCGTTCGTGGGTGCGCAGCCACCGGTCGGCGAGCAGTCCGTCCTCGCGCCGCCGGACGGCGTAGTCCTCCATGAGGACGCCGGGTTCGTCCTCCTTGCCGATCGGGCGCACGGAGACGATCAGCCGCTTCAGCCCCGTCTCGGCGGCGCGCGCCTTCAGCGCCTTGAGCATCGGCGTGGACAGGCCGGTCCCGCGCATTCGCGGCGCCACAACGACTTCGAGGGCGCACAGGGTGTCGGGCGCGCGGCCGTCCATGAGGTCCTGCGCGGCCCACTGGATCGCCTCGTCCCACCCGTGCGACGGCAGTTCGTGGCGGTCTTCGGCCGGATAGGTCAGCGGCACCGACAAGGCCCGCGCGATCGGCTCACCGTCGTCGTCCAGCGCGATCAGGAAATACCGGGACCAATGGCGAAGGAACCGTTCCGGGGTGATCATCTTGCCGCTGAACCCGGCGTAGATGAACTCACCGCCGACGTCGCCGAGATTCAGCGCGGCATCGAGCAGATCGGGACGGGACGCAAGATCGACGATTCGCATGCCGCCCAGTCAATCGAGGCGGCGGTCTCCCCCGATAGCTGCTTCCGGGCGATGATCAAGCAGGCTGCCGCGGCGCGGTCTGCAACCGGGAGAGGACATCGGTGAGCCTGCCCGCGGCGACGTCCCATTCCTCCAGGACGCTGCTGCGGGCGAGCGCCGACGTGCGCAGGGAATGGCGGAGTTCGGCGTCGAGCGACCAGCGCAGCAACGCCGCCGCGAGCGCCGAAGGGTTGTTCGGCGGCACCAGCATCCCGGGGACACCGCCGCCGGGCGCCGTGCCGAGCGCGTCGTGCGCGCCGGCGGTTTCGGTGGCGACCACGGGGATCCCGCGCGCGAGCGCCTCGGCGACGACCAGTCCCGACGTGCCGCCGCGGGCGGGCAGGACGAGCAGATCCGCGCCGTCGTACACCAGGTCGAGATCGTCCGGCGGCTGGATGAGGCTGATCCGGGAGCCGAGCCCGAGCCGCTCGACCGTCCAGCGCAGTTCGTCGACGTACGCGGGATCGTGGTGTGTCGCCCCGGCGAACACGCATTTGAACGCCAGTTCGTCGACCATCGAAAGCGCGCGGATGAGCACGTCCTGGCCGTGGCGCGCGGTCATGGGCGCGAGACACAGCAGCCGCGAGACGCCGTCGGCCCCGGCGGCGAGCGGGGCCGCGTCCGTACCGGGTGTCGCGACGTAGACCCGCGTCGGGTCGAGGTCGTGCCGGTCGATCAGCTGCCGCGCGAGCCACGGCCCGGTGGCGACGATCATCCCGGTCAGCCGCAGGGTCTCCCGTTCGCAGGCGTCGAGTTCGGCTGCCTGCGCCGGATCGAGCGCGGGGTCGTCGGCGAGCGGCCGGTGGACCAGGACGGCCAGCCGGAGCCGCCGCGCGTGCGGGACGACGATCTCCGGGACCCCGCAGGCGACCGTGCCGTCGATCAGGACGACGGTGTCGTCGGGCAACGCGGCGAGCGAACGGGCCAGTCTCGACCGCGACAGCGGCCCCGGCATCGGCCATTCCCCGGCGATCGGCAGTTCCAGCAAGGGCAGGCCGGTGGCCGGGAGGTTCTGGCACATCCGGCGGTCGTATTCACCACTGACGTCCTCGGTTTCGCCCGGCAGGACGAAGACGACCGGTTCGGTCACGCGGACATTCGAGGTGAACACGGTTACCTCCAGATGCGGGCGCCTTATCAGGAGACACGGATGCGGCGCCCGTCCGGTTCAATTCCGGCGTGACGAAGTTCAGCCCGCCGCGCGCGCGATCGCCGCGACAAGCTCGTCGCGCAGCCCGGCACCGACCGCGATGGTGTCCGCCGAACGCACCGTGTGGTCGCCGCCGTCGATGTCGACGACGACTCCCCCAGCCTCCCGCACCAGCAGGACACCCGCCATCGTGTCCCACGGCTGGTTGGAGAGGTTGACGCTCGCGTCGAGTTTGCCGTCCGCGACCCAGGCCAGGTCGATCGCCGAGGAGCCGAGGAAACGGACCCGCTGCACACGGCCCCCGAGTTCGGCCAGCAGCGCCATCCGGACGCGGTTCTTGGCCTCCGCGCCCTCGTCGACCGCGAAGTCGCCGATACTCACGATCGCGTCGGTCAGCTCCGTCGCCGTCGACGCCTCAAGACGCTCTTCGCCCGCATACGCGCCCCGACCCTCCGCAGCGGTGTAGGTGACGTCGAGGAACGGCAGGGAGATCGCCGCGACCGTGCTCTTCAGACCGTCGACGAGCCCGAGCGAAACACCGCACAGCGGAATCCCGCGCGCGAAGTTCGCCGTGCCGTCGACGGGGTCGAGCGCCCACCACAGGTCCTCGTTCCCCTCGTGCCCGCGCTCCTCGCCGAGGATGCCGATCTCCGGCGTCTCGCGGGCGAGGAATTCGCGGACGGCGTCCTCGACGGCGAGGTCGACGTCGGTCACCATATCGCGATCACCTTTGGCGGCAACGGAAAACGACGTCATCGAGCGGATGATCCCGGTCGCCTTGGCGACGGCCTCGCGGGCCACGGACAACAATGCGGCGTGGTCGGTCATATGGGTACCGTAGCCCGGGTGAACCTGTTCCCGACGGCCACGACGGCCGACGAAAGCGCCCGCGGCGCCGAGGTCGCGGTGCTGCCCGTCGGCAGTTTCGAACAGCACGGCGCGCACCTCCCGCTCGCCACCGACGCCGTGATCGCGACGACGATCGCCGACGCCCTCGCCGCGGCGTATCCGGTGCTGAGGCTCCCGCCGGTCACGATCGGCTGCTCCCACGAACACGCGGACTGGGCGGGCACGGTCAGCATCTCCGCCGCGACGCTGTACGCCGTGGTGAACGATGTCGCCGCCTCGTTGCGCCGGTCCGGCGTCCCGAAACTGGTGCTGGTGAACGCGCACGGCGGCAACTACGTGCTGGCCAACGTGGTCCAGGAGTCGACGTCGCCGATGGCGCTCTTCCCCGGCCTCGAAGGCTGGCAGGCGGCGCACGACGCGGCCGGGCTGGAGACGTCGCTGGACAGCGACATGCACGCCGGCGAGCTGGAGACCTCCCTCCTGCTGCACGCGCACCCTTCGCTGGTCCGGCCCGGTTTCACCGAGGCGGACCACCTCGCCGACGACAGGCGGCACCTGCTGACGGTGGGCCTGCGCCCGTATGCGGAGTCCGGTGTGGTCGGACGGCCTTCGCTGGCGACGGCGGAGAAGGGACGCCTGGTGCTGGCGTCACTGGTGGAGAGCTTCGGGGACACCCTGGCCGCTCTCGGCTGACTCGATCAGGTCCAGATGCGGCAGGAAATGGTGCATCCGTTCCTGTTTGGTCCGCAGGTACCGCAGGTTCTCGTCGTTCGGCGTGACCAGCAGCGGCACCCGCTCGCTGATCCGCACGCCGTGCCGTTCCAGCTGGTCGACCTTCGCCGGGTTGTTGGACAGCAGCCGCACCGACCGCACGCCGAGATCGTTCAGGATCTCCGCCGCGGCACGGTAGTCGCGCGCGTCCACCGGCAGTCCGAGCGCGATGTTCGCCTCGACGGTGTCGAGCCCTTCGTCCTGTAGCCGCATCGCCTTCAGCTTCGCGAGCAGACCGATCCCGCGTCCTTCATGCCCCTGGGCGTACACGAGGACTCCGGCGCCCTCGTCGACGATCGCCCGCAGCGCGGCGGCAAGCTGGTCGCCGCATTCGCAGTGCATCGAGCTGAACACGTCGCCGGTGAGACATTCCGAATGGACCCGCGCCAGCGTGCCGGAGGTCGCGACGTCGCCGTGTACCAGCGCCATCTGTTCGGTGCCGTCGGCGTCCAGGTACCCATACGCGCGGAAAACGCCGTACCGGGTGGGCAGTCTGGTCTCCACGACCCTCTCGACGGTCATCGGGCTTCTCCTGTCTGTTCGGTGACTCTTGACAGAACGCGCGAGCAGGACGCCCGCACCGGGAAGGCTGGAGACGAGCGCGAGCACGCCGTAGACGACGGCCACGGTGACCCCCTGCGCCGAACCGAGGCCCGCGGCGCCGAAGAGCAGCGCGCAAACGCCTTCGCGCGGGCCCCAGCCGCCGATGTTCAGCGGCAGTCCCATCGCGAGCAGGGCGAGGATCATCAGCGGCAGCAGCTCGCCGACCGGCGCGGTGACCCCCGCCGCGCGCGCGGCGACGACGAACAGGGCGAGATGCCCGGCCAGGGTGGCGACCGAAAGCAGGCCCACCCCGGGCCAGGTCTCCTTGGTCAGCAGGCCGAGCCGGACGTCGGCGAGGGAGACGGCGAACCCGCGGCGCCATTTCGATCCACTGTGGATCCATCGCCGCCCGGCCGTCATCCCGGTGACGACGGCCGCGAGCGCGAGCACGACCACGGCTATCCCGGCGGCCGTCACCACCCGGTCGATCGGCGGCGGCACCACGGAAGGCACGGTGAGCACGACGACCACCGAAGCGCCGATCACCACGATCTGCCCGGCCGTGCGCTCCAGCACCACCGCGCGGACACCGCGCGGGACGTCACCGGCTTCGCGCCCGTGCTGCACGGCGCGGTTGACGTCGCCGAGGACGCCCGCAGGCAGGACACCGTTGAGGAACAACGCGCGGTAGTACTCACCGACGGCGCTCGGCAACGACAACCGAAGGCTCAGCCGCCGCGCGACCAGACGCCAGCGCCAAGCGCTGAAAACCGTGGTGGCGAAACCGATCCCGAGCGCGGCGGCGATCCCGCCCGCGTCGACCTCGCGCAGACCTTCGACGAACGCACCGGTGCCCAGCTGCCGGACGAGCACCCCGAGGATGACGAGCGCGCCGAGGATCCGAAGCCAGGGCCAGAGCCGTTTCACGCGGGCACCACCAGGAGATCTTCGTGCTGGATCACCGCGTTCAGCTCACCGGCCGCGCACTGTTCGAGCCGCCACTGGAGGTAGGCGTCCCCGTCCGCCGCGAGTTCCGGCCGCTGTTCGCAGGCTGCGCCGACCCAGCCGGTGAGCCATTCCGCGGTCAGCGCGACCTGATCCGCCCCGAGCCGCCACGGGCTCGGCGCGCGGCGAACGGTGGCGCCGAGGCGTTCGAAGACCCCGAAGGCGACGTCCACCGCGTCCGGCCCGAGCAGCCACCGGCCGTCGGTCACCCGGCGCTGATGCGCGTTGAAGGCGTCGGAGATCTCGATGTCGAACTTGTCCTTGGGCGAAAGCACGACCCGGCCCGAAACGCTCAGCGTGAACAGGACCGCGCAGCGCGCCTCGACGCACGCCTCGGCCAGCCGGGACATCTCTTCGGCGGTGAGCAGGTCGAGCAGCGCCGACGCCGCCACGAGCGACGTCCCGGCGAGGTCCTCCGCGCTTAACCCGGTGATGTCACGCTGTTCGGTGACGACGGTGACCTCACTTCCGTCCAAAGCGTGCTCCGGACGGCTCGTACGTGCCAGCGCGTGGGTGAGCAGGACCGGGTCGCGGTCGTGCAGGATCCAGTGCTGGCGGCCGGGCAGCCGCCTGGCCAGCCAGCGGCCGAGCGAACCGGTGCCGCAGCCGAGATCCCGGACGACGATCTCCTCCCGGCCGCGCAGGAACGCACGCACCGGCTCGATCAGCTCGGTCGCGCGAGCGGCGGCGTCGGCGTCTTCACGCAGCTGAAGCCAGCTGGGGGCGTACTTGGTCATGCCGCCGTCCGTTCACTCAGCAGTACGGCGGCGACGCCGCGGGCCGTCTCGTCCCAGCCGGTCAGTGTCTCGCGGCGAAGGCGCGCGGAGGCGCGAAGGCGGTCACGCAGGCCGGGTTCGGTGAGCCAGCGGCGGAGGGCCGCGGCCAGCGCGTTGACGTCCTCACCGGGGACGAGCATCCCGGGCACACTGCCGTCGGGCGCCTGGCCGAGCGTGTCCGGCAGGGCGTCGACGGCGGTCGTCAGCACGGGGATGCCGTGTGCGAGCGCCTCGGTGACGACCATGCCGTAGGTCTCCGCGCGCGAAGGCAGCACGAGAAGGTCTGCCGCCGCGTACGTCGCTTCGAGCGCTTCGCCGGACCGGGGTCCGGTGAGGCTGAACCGGTCGCCGAGGGTGTGTCGCCGCAGGCGTTCGACGTAGCGGGTCTCGCGGCGGATGGCGCCGACGCATTCACAGGTCCACGGAAGGTCCTTGAGCGATTTCAACGCGTCCGCGAGCAGCCCCTGTCCCTTGCGCGGCGTCACGTTGGCGACGCAGACCAGATGCGTCCCTTCCAGGCTCCCGGACGCGACTTCGGCCCTGTCGACCCCGGGCGGCACCACGTGCACGCGGTGCGGGGCGAGGTCGTGATGCTCGACGAGCCGTCGCGCCGCCCAGCCGCTGGTCGCGACCACGGCGTCGACCGCGCCGAGCGTCTCCCGCTCCAGCCGGTCCAGTTCGGCGGCCAGCGAGGGCGAAAGCCCCGTTTCGTCGGCCAGCGGCAAATGCACCAGCACCGCGATCGACAGCCTCCGCGCGGCGGGCGCGATCACCTCGGGCACCCCGCAGGCGACCAGCCCGTCGAGCAGGACCGCCGCACCGTCGGGCAGTTCGGCCAGCTTGCGCGCCAGCACCTTGCGCGCCTCGGTGTCGGGACACGGCCAGTTCCCGCGCACGGGGATCTCGTGGACCTCCACCGCCTCGGCGGCGAGACCGTCGCACAAGCGCCGGTCGTAGACGTTGCCGCCGCTGGGCGCGCTCACGTCGTCGATGTCGTTCGGCAGGACGACGTGAAGGCGGCTCACAGCGCACGCTCGTAACTCGCCCAGGCGACGTGGGATTCGTGCAGCGAAACGGTGAGCCCTTCGAGGCCGCGCGCGCCCTCGCCGAGCGCTCCCGAATGGACGCGGTCGGCGAGCCGGTCCGCGATGACCTTGGCGAGGAACTCGGTCGAGGTGTTGATCCCGGCGAACTCTGGCACGTCGTCGAGGTTGCGGTAGTTCAGGTCGGCGAGCACCGCTTTGAGCTCTTCGGTCGCCTTTCCGATGTCGACGACGATGTTGTCGGCGTCCAGTTCGGACCGGCGGAACGTCGCGTCCACCAGGAAGGTCGCGCCGTGCAGCCGCTGTGCCGGGCCGAAGACCTCGCCGCGGAAGCTGTGGGCGACCATGACGTGGTCGCGGACGGTGATACTGAACAACGGACCTCCCGGATCGAGCCCTAACGCGTGTCCTCCATCTGATAGGTCACACGGAGGCAGAGCGTTCCTGGTTCATTCGCGGCCAGACGCGGCAAGACGTCCGGTAGTTCACGGAACTGACATTCCCCGCTGACCAGCACTTCGAACCGTGGATCGGCGAGAAGACGCAAGGCGAGCGTCAAGCGGTCGGCGTAGGTCCGGTTCAGGCGGCGGGACGGCGAGACCATGCCGACCTGGCTGCTGCGGATCGCCAGCCGTCGTGAGTGGAAGTTCTCGCCGAGCGGGACGCCGATCCTCCGGTCGCCGTACCAGCTCAGCTCGATGACCTCGCCTTCCGGCGCGAGCAACTCCAGCGACCGGGCGAGACCCGCTTCGCTCGCGCTGGCGTGCACGACGAGGTCGCAGTCGCCCAGCGCCTCCTCCGGTGTCGAGAAGTCGACACCGAGCGCTTCGGCGATCTTCGCGCGCGCCGGGTCGACGTCGATCAGCTGCACCCTGGCCCCCGGGAAACCGGCCAGCAGTTTCGCGACACTGCTTCCCACCATCCCGGCACCGACCACGGCGATCCGGTCGCCGAGTTTCGGCGACGCGTCCCAGACGGCGTTGACCGCGGTCTCGATCGTCCCCGCGAGGATCGCGCGTTCCGGCGGGACCTCGCGCGGCACCGGCGTGACGGCGGACGCCGGGACGACGTAACGCGTCTGATGTGGATAGAGGCAGAAGACGACCTGCCCGGCGAGGTCCGCCGGACCGCGTTCGACCACGCCGACATTGAGGTACCCGTACTTCACGGGGCCGGGGAAGTCGCCTTCCTGGAACGGCGCGCGCATGGCCGCGCGTTGACTCGACGGGACCTCGCCGCGGAAGACGAGCGTCTCGGTGCCGCGGCTCACGCCCGTGTACAGGGTGCGGACCAGCACTTCGTCGTCGCCGACCGGAGGGAGCGTGACCGGCCTGAGCTCACCGTCGCCGGAACCACTGAACCAGAAGGCGCGTTCCATCGTGTCCTCTCATGTCGGACCCTGGAAGCGGGGTCACCGCCACCATAACGAGGAGGCCTCGTGATCAACCCCGGAGTTTTCCTGGGGGTCCTCGTCCAGCTGGCGCTGCTGGGGACGCTGGACGCCGTCACCGGGCTGGGCCCGCTGGGCTGGCTCGCCGGAGCGGCCTACGGCCTCGCCGTGGGCGGATTCCTGACCTACGGGCTGAACCGGAGTACCGCGCGCTCCCTCGGCCCCGCCGACGCCGTGACGCTCGCCCGGTCCGGGCTGGTCGGCTGCGTGACCGCGCTCGTCGTCGACACGGCGGGCCGGGAGATCGTCGCGATGGTCGTCCTCGCGTCGGTCGCGCTCGTCCTGGACGCCGTCGACGGACAGGTCGCCCGCCGCACCGGGACGGCGTCGCCGCTCGGCGCGCGGTTCGACATGGAGGTCGACGCGTATCTGATCCTGATCCTGAGCGTGGTCGTCGCGCAGTCGCTGGGCCCGTGGGTGCTCACGATCGGCGCGATGCGCTACGTCTTCGTCGCCGCGAGCAGGCTCTGGCCGTGGCTGAACACGCCGCTTCCGCCGAGCCTGGCGCGCAAGACGGTCGCGGCGGTCCAGGGGATCGTGCTGGTCGTGGTGTCCTCGACGGTCCTGCCGCTCTGGGCCGGGTTCGTGGTCACGCTGGGCGCGCTGGCGCTGCTGGCCTGGTCGTTCGGGCGCGACACGTGGTGGCTGCTGGAGCAGCACGCCTTCACCGCCGCGCCGGCCTGATCACGCGTACTGCGCTTCGCCGTTCCCGATCGACCAGTCGACCGGATTGTTCTCGGTGATGGTGACGAGCACGTTCCGCGGCTCGGTCCCCGCGTACTCCTCGGCGAGCTCCGCGATCCGCCGGTAAAGGGCCTTCTTCTGCTCGTCGGTGCGCCCCTGCCGCATGGTGATCGCGACGAACACCACCCCTTCGTCGCGATGGATCCCCAGGTAGTCGTCGTATTTCAGGATGCTCTGGCCGTTGAGGACCTGGAAGCGGTCGTCGGCCGGGATGCCGATCGTCTCGACCATCGCGTCGTGGACGGCGTTGCCGAGGGCTTCGAGCTTGTCGGTCCCGATGGCGTCGATACGGACGAAGGGCATGTCAGTTCTCCTTGGTGGCGAGCAGGCCGAGGGCGCCGTCGACGGCTTTCGCGAACACGTCCGGCGCGTCCGCGGCGCGAGCGAGGATGTAGCCGCCCTGCAACACCGCGACCAGCGCGGTCGCCGTGGCGAGCGGGTCGAGCGCCCGGTCGAATTCGCCGGCCGCGCGGCCCTCGTCGAGCAGCTCGGCGAGACGGCCGGTGAGCCAGCCGAAGAACTCCTCGACCGGCTTTCGCAGGTCCGCGTCGGCCATCACGTCGGGATCCTGGGCGAGCCTGCCGACCGGGCACCCCTTGAGCACGGCGCGCTCGCGGCGCAAGTAGACGGTGATGCGCTCGGCGACCGAGCCGGGACCGGAGAACTCGGCCTCCGCCCTGGCGCGCAGATCCTCGGCGCTGCGGGCGATCGCGGCGAGCGCGAGTTCGGACTTGCCCTGGAAGTGGTGGTACATGCTGCCCTGGCCGGCGCCGGAGCGCTCCTGGATCGCCTTCGGGCTGGTGCCGACGTAACCGCGCTCCCACAGGAGCTCGCGGGTGCTCTCGATGAGCCTTTCCCTCTTGTCCACGTCGTCACCGTACATACTAGTAGGTACAGGGACAAGCCGACGTCACTGGGAGCAAGGGACCTTTGCTACCACTTTCGCGCTCCCCCGCAGGTCAGACCCCCTACGCCCGCAAGTAGCCGACTAACCGCGCCCCATGATCGGCCGTCGGTCCGTGAGGGCCTCCTTCCCTACCCTCAAAGTAGGGAAGGAGGCCCTCACGGACGGCCAGATCGCCACACGCGCCCCAGCGACCTCACGCGTCACAGCCAGCGCGAGTCCTGCCCGAACCGCGCCCACTCCCGGTCCCAAGCCGCCCACCGCGCCCGGTTCAGCAGGTGCCGCGCGAGCAGATACCCCGCCGCCAGCAGCGTCACCGCGCTCAGCCACACGCCGACGCCGACACCGATCCCCGTGCTGGCCGCGTCCAGCGGCGTCACCGGCGGCTCGACGACGGCACCGGACTCGTCGAGCCACACGGTCACCGCGTCCCCCGCCGAAGCGCCGAGATCGACACTCACGGCAGCCTCCTGAAACCGCCCATCCGGCAACGCCCACCGCGCCGCCACCGAAGCCGTCTCCACCGACGGCGTCCCATCGACGCCGACACGAGCCGGCGGAGCGTCTTCGAGCAGGAACGCGGTCGTCGAGTGCCGCGAAGCCGTCTCAAGGGCCGAGCGCGCCATCATGCCCGCGTAGGCCTCCGACCCGGCCGCCGCGGCCAGCGGCACACCGAGCAGCGCGAGCAGGACGCCGAGGACGAAGATCGCCGCCTCGACCCGGTCCGAGCCGCGAGCGAGCGGATTCCGGCCGAGGCGCCACAAGTACACAAGCGACACGACGGACCTCCTTCACCGGTAAGCGTGCGCCGGGAAGAGCCGTCGCGACAGGAGGCTTTGGTCCCGCATCCAGGACCACGTACGCGGTGAGCGCCCGGTTCACCGCACCACGTGTTCGTACGCGGACTTCAGGTTTTCGATCCGGCCCGGCGGCGCCACCAGCGGCCCCTTCGCCCAATCGCAGCCGAGTTCGTGCAGCACCTCCAGTTGCCGCGCGGTCTCGACCCCTTCCGCGACGACCACGAGGTCGACGGCGTGCGCCATCGCCATGATCCCGGCGACTATCGGTTCGGCGTCACTCGATCGCCCGAGATCGGCCACGAACGACCGGTCGATCTCGATCACGCTCAGGTCGAGCCTGCACAGCTGCGCGAGCGAGGAGTACCCGGCACCGAACCGTTCCGCGGTCACCCGCACCCCGGTCTTCCGCAGCGCGTCGACGGCGTCGGCCGCGTCCTTCAGCGCCGTCTCGTCGACGTCGAGGCTCAGATCCTGCGGCAGGAGGCCCGCGCCCTCCAACGTTGTCTGAACCACTTGCAGCAATGTGGGATCGCCCAGTTGGCGGACCGAAAGGCTCACATTCACATTACAGTGCACACCATGATCGGCACGCCATCGAGAGATCTCGCGGGCGGCCTTGGCGAGAACCTCCGCCCCGATGACCGTCAAAAGATCGCCGTCGTCGGCGAGTTCGGCCAATTCCGCCGGATCGATCGGCCCGCGGACGGGATGGTCCCAACAGGACTTCGCCTTCACCGCGACCATGTCACCGGTCCGCAAATCGACGACGGGCTGATAAACGGTCTCGACCAGCCCTTCCGCGACGGCGTTCCGCAGATCCTGTTCCAGTGCGAAACGGTCCTGTACTCGTTGCCGCATGATCGGCGCATAGAACGCGTAACGACCGGGGCCGAACGTTTTCGCCTGATACATCGCCAAATCGGCGTCTTCCAGCAATTCGTCGGCGGTGCGCGTATCGCCCGGTTCGGCGATCACTATTCCAATGCTCGTATTTATATGCAGTTCCCGGCCGTGCACGGTGAGCGATTCGGCGAGCCGCCGCTGGAGATGGTCGGCCAGCGCACGCACCTCGGCGGCTTCGGTATAACCGGTGGTGATGACCAGGAACTCGTCCCCGCCGAGCCGCCCGACCAGGTCCGAAGGCCCGGCGGCGGCCCGCAGCCGATCGCCGATGATGCGCAGCACCTGGTCGCCGACGGTATGACCGAGCGAATCGTTGATGATCTTGAACTTGTCGAGGTCGATGAACATCACGGTGGTCGTCCGCGCCGGGTCGGCGATCGTCCGGCGCAGGTGGTTCAGCGCGAGCGTCCGGTTCGCGAGCCTGGTCAGCGGATCGTGGGTGGCCTCGTAGGCCAGCCGCTCGCTGATCGCCCGCCGTTCGGTGATGTCGGCGAAGGACGTCAGCACCGAGGGCACGCTCTGGCCGGGCGCCATCAGCGGACCGGAGGTCAGCGAAAGCCACCGGTGCGCGCCGTCGCGCCGCCGCACCTGCACGACCCGCCCGGTCTCGACCTTCCCGGACCGCCGCACCCGCGCGGAGGGCAGATCGTCGACCGGCACCGGCGCGCCGTGTTCGTCGTGCAGCCGCAGCGTCCGGCTCTCCAGGCCGACCAGGGATCGCGGCGGCACCCCGGCGATCCGGTGCGCCGCGGAGTTCGCCAGCTCGATCCGCCCGCCGGGGCTGACCAGCAGCACTCCTTCGTCGAGCGTTTCGACGACGGTGGCGAATTCGGCCTCCGCCCGGCGTTGCGCGGTCTCGTCGGCGCACAGCAGCACATAGCCGTCGAACATCTCGGCCGCGGAGACTCGCACCGCCAGCGCCGTGCCGTCGGCGCTGTAATGCGTCGCCTGGACGACACCGCCCGCCGCGACGACCTCCCGCGGGCTCATCGGCGCGCCGACCACCTCGGCCACCGGGACGCCGATGACCTGGTCGAGGTCGTGCCCGTAGACGGCTTCGGCCGCCGGGTTCCAGCTCGTCACCAGCCCGTCGGGCGAGGTCGCGATGATCGCGTCGCTAGCGTGCCCGACCAGCGCCGCCTGGAACCTCAGGCCTGCCTCGGCCGCCTTCTGCGTGGTCAGGTCGCGCATGATCACCTGGTACGCGGGTTTGCCCTCCCAGGTGGTGAGCACCGCCTGGGATTCGACGGCGACACTGCGGCCTTGGAGGGTCCGAAGGGTCATCTCGGTCGGTTCGCTGAACGAGCCGGGCGAGGCCAGCGAACCGATCCGTGCCAGCAGCGCGTCCTGCGAGCCCTCGTCGACCAGATCCGTGATGTGCGTCCCGATGATCTCGGTCGACACCTTCGCGCCGACGAATCGCATGGTGGCCGAGTTCACGAACACGACTTTGCCCCGCTGATGGACACAGATCCCGTAAGGGCTCGCCTCCACCATCGTGAGATATTGCGTTCCCAAAGCGCCGCCGTCGGAATTTTGCTCCAAAAGGCGGTACCCCTGGCCGAGAAAGGCGAGCGCGGGTTCGCCGCGCCGATCCCTCTCGGTGGACAACTCGGTCAGCAGACGGACGAGCGACTCGTGCCGCCCGGTTTTTCCCACCGTGCGGGTCGCGGTGCCGTTCGCTGGCGAGGAATCCTGATCCGAGGGCCGGTGGGTGTCGGGAGTCCCACCGTCGAGATCGTCAGGATCCATCTGATCCAAACCCCCTACTCGACTGATGTAGCTTCCGATTAGATCACTAAATCGACGTAGCCGTCCTCCCCGGACAGCTGATCGGTGCGGCTATTCCACCCCAGCGTTGACTGAATGTAGTTGAAGGGAAACACGTGCGGAGCAAAACAGACATCTGCGGCATCGGCGCCGTAACCGCCTACGGCTGGGGGCGCGAATCACTGTGGGAGGGCCTGGCGAGCGGCGTCCCCTGCGCCCAATTCACCGACGGCTTCGGGGAAACCCCTGATCTGCCCGGCTGGGTCGCGCACATCCCCGAGGGCGGCAAGGCACGCGACGGCAGCCTGCACGCCCGCGCCCTGCTCGCCGCGGCACGGGAGGCGATCCAAGACGCCGGCTCGCGCGGCTGGACGCCGGGGCGCCGGGTCGGGGTCATCTCCGGCGGCGTCCGCGAGGACCTGCGCACCTGGGACCGGCTCACCGAGATGGGCGAGCAACTGATGTACCGGCGCGAGTTCATCGGCATGATGCCCTCGACCCCGATCGCCACGCTGATGTCGGAGTTCGGCTTCCACGGCCCCTCGATGGCCACGTCCGCGATGTGCGCGACCGGCAGCGCCGCCGTGCTCACCGCGAAGATGTGGCTGGACGCGGACATGGCCGACGACGTCGTCGTGGTCACCACCGATCTGTCCGCGACCAGGCCGATGGTGCGCAACTTCGTGCACTGCGGGGTGGCGGTCACCGACCTGCCCCCGCTCGAGGCCTGCCGTCCTTTCCAAGAGGGCACAAGGGGTTTCACCTTCTCCGAGGCCGCGGTCGCGGTGGTGCTGACCCAGCGGAAGACCGACTCGTACGCCACGTTGCGAGGCGGCGCGATGACCCATGAGGCGCACAACGCGATGGCGCTCGACCCCGATTCGACGAACGCGATCGAGGCGGTGACCAGCGCGCTGGAGAACGCCTCCGCCGCACCGTCGGACGTCCGCTACCTGAACGCGCACGGAACGGGCACGAAACTCTGCCACCGCACGGAATCCCAGATCCTCGAAGCGGTCTTCCCGCACGAGACCGAGATCTACTCCATCAAACCGCTGACCGGGCACAGCCAGTCGGGCAGCGCGCTGACCGAGATCGCGGCCATCTGCCTCGCGGCCGAGCGGGATCTGGTCCCGGCGCCGAAACCGGTGGCGGACGGGCATCCGCGGCTGATGGATGGGCCGTCCCGGCCGGAAGGCGGGCTCACCGTCAAGACGTCGATCGGGATGGGCGGTTACGTCGCGGCTGTCGTACTGGAAACCGTCTAGCGACCATTTCGATAACACACGGTCCCTCCGTCGTCACGAGCTGTCATTATCTAGCGACAAGCACTGCGCACGGAGGCGACCATGAGCCCGCGAACGGCATCCGACAACCTCGTCCACAACTACCTGTTCTTGCGGCGCGCCATAGGTTTCCTCGGGACTGGGCTGCCGTTCGTGCTGATCTTCGGGAAGATGGTCGTCGACGGTGGTGGCCTGCTCAACTCGATCAGCGGCTACTACTACTCGGGAATGCGTGACGTCTGGGTCGGCGTGATGTGCGCCATCGGCGTCTTCCTGTTGTCCTATCGGGGTTACGGCCGGGTCGACGACATCGCCGGGAACATCGCGGCGGTGGCCGCCGTCGGGGTGGCGCTCTTCCCCACGACACCGGCGAACGGCGACCGCTCGGACGAGATCATCGGCCTGCTGCACCTCGGCTTCGCCGCGGTCTTCTTCCTCACCTTGGCGTTCTTCTGCATCGTGCTGTTCACCAAGTCCGACAAGGAGATCCCCGGTGCCCGCAAACCCGAGCGGAACCGGCTGTACGTCGCCTCGGGCGTGATCATGCTGGTGTGCCTGGCGTTGATCGTGCTGTGCGGGCTGGTGTTCGACGAACTGACGAAGGACCTCTACCCGGCGTTGTGGCTGGAGTCGGTGGCGATCCTCGCGTTCGGTGTCGCGTGGCTCACCAAGGGCGGGACGCTCCTTCCCGACAAGACCGCGCTGCCGGGAACGCGGGTGACCGCCTGACCTGTGCCGATCAAGGTAAAGGAACCTTTGCCCTCGGCCGGGTCGTTGACGCCTTATGACCGATCGCATCGCACTCCGGCTCGGCCCTCGCGACCTGCTGGTGGTGGCGGGGATCCCCGGGGCGGGCAAGACCACCCTGCTGTCCCGGGCGGCGACCGGCGCGCTACCGGTGCTCGATTCCGACCAGGTCCGCGGGCGGCTGCGCGAACGGCTGCCGCCCGCGCTGCCGTACCGGAGCTACCGGCCGCTGGTGCATCTGTGGCATCGCGCGCGGGTCGTCCGCACCGCACTGGCGGACTGCGGCCCGCTCGTCGTGCACGAACCGTCGACCAGGGCCACCACCCGCGGCCTGCTGGCCCTGCTCGGCCTGCTGAGCCGCCGCCCGGTCCGGCTGCTGTGGCTCGACGTGGCCCCGGAGGACGCCCGCGCGGGCCAAGTCGCGCGCGGGCGGGTCATCCGGCGGCATTCGTTCGCCCGCCACGTCAAACGGGCCGAAAAGGTCCGCCGCGCCCTGCGCGACGGCTGGGTCCCGGCGGGCTGGCACAGCGCGCGGATGGTGACCCGCGAGGTCACCGGTGCGCTGCGCTTCGTCACCGAGGAGGAGCCGGGAAGACACCGCTCAGGCGACGTCCGGCTCCTCCGCGTCGATCGGCCCACGGCACCGGCGGTCCGCGCGGGCTAGCGGTTCCGGCTCGGGTTCGTCCACGGGAGCGGGACGGTTCGGGTGCGGGTCCAACGGCGTCCAGCGAATGCGTACCGGCATCGTAGTTCGTCCCTTCCCTCTTCACCGGAATACGGACGAGACGAGCGTCCGGTTCAGATACCCACGTAGTTTTCGGCGAAGAAGTCTTGGTGCGCGCGGGAAACCCGCAGGCTCTCCAGCCGCGCGTCCCGCAGCGCCCGCTGGAAGACGGCCTCGTCGTCGTATCCGGCCGGGCCGTGCAGGAGATTGATCATCCAGAGCGAGAACTCCTGCGCACGCCAGATCCGCGGCAGGCAGTCGGCGGAGTAGCGATCGAGCGCCGTCGTGTCGCCGCCGGCGTGGGCTTCGATCAACGCGTGCGCGAGGATCTCGGCCTCCATCAGCGCGAGATTCGCGCCCTTCGCGGCGGCGGGGCTGATGAGGCTCGCCGCGTCCCCCGCGAGGAACAGGTTCCCCCGCTGGATCGTGTCCATCACGCGTGAGGCCATGTCCACTATCCGGCGTTCGATGATGGCGCCGCGTTTGAGCTCGCCGTAGCGGTCCGAGCGCATCCGCACGTGCAGCTCGTCCCAGATCCGGTCGTCTCCCCAGTCCTGAAGATCCTCGCCGCGCGGGACTTCGAGGTAATAGCGCGTCACCGTCGGTGTCCTCGCCATATGCCCGGCGAATCCCCGTTCATGGATCGCGTAGCCGATCGCGGACATGCTCGGCGGCGCCTCGGCGAGGATCGCGAGCCACGAGATGTCGTGGTCCCGGCGGAAGAGCCGCGCGGGGACGGATCTCAGCGATACCCCGCGCCTCCCGTCGCAGCCGGCGATGTACTTGGCACGCAACAGAAGATCATCGGCGATGACCGTCGCGTCCATCCCCGACACCGACGAGACCTCGGTGCCGAACCTGATCTCCCCGCCGCGGGCGAGGAATTCCGCGATCAGGTCGGTGACCAGGAACTGTTGCGGATAGACGGTGTGCACCTCGCCGTTCCCGAGTTCGCTGTACTTGAGCTCGAATTCGGCCTGATCATTGCGAAAGGCGCAGGTGTCGTGCCGCGCGCCCTTTTCCATCAGCCCGGCGGCGAGCCCGTTCTCGGTGAGCACACGGACACTGTTCGCGGCGAGAAAACCCGCCCGCGCCCGGTTTTCGACATGCTCACGGCTTTGCCGCTCGAGGATCAGGCAGTCGATTCCGGCGACCCGCAACAGGTTCCCCAGCACGAGCCCCGCCGGACCGGCCCCAACGATCAGCACGTCGGCATCGATCTTTCCCACGAAAGCCCCCAGTACCTTCGCCCGCCCCCAGCGCGGTCCAAGGTACACAAAACGCCGTGACGGCGTGGGCGTTCAGTCCTTCCGGTCGCGCGCCCTCGCCCGGCGCTTCCCCTCGTGCATCGCCACGACCCGCGCGATCGGGATCGTGTGGCCCTGTTCGACGAGGTCGGTGGGCAGCGTCTGCGGCTCCGGCATCGACTCGGCCCACGGATCCTTGCCGCCGAGGAGATCGGGCGCGGTGTGCACGGTGAAATCGGCGGGAACGACGTTTTCGAGCTCGTCCCAGGCCACCGGGAACGACACCGTCAGCCCCGGCCGCAACCGCGGGCTGTACGCCGCCGCGACCGTGTTGCCGCCCGCGCGCGTCGAATCGAGGTACACCTTGCCCTCACGGTCTTCCACGATGTACGCGGTCGTCGCGACCGACGGATCGAGCCGCTCCGCGCGGGCGGCGAGCGCGCGGGTCGCGGCCGCGACGTCTTCGAAGCCCTGACCCGGTACCAGCGGGACGAAGATGTGCACTCCCTTGGAACCGCTGGTCTTCACCGTCCCGACGAGCCCGGACTCGGCCAGTGCCTGGCGCACCAGCACCGCGGCCTTCACGACATGCGCGAAATCGTCGCCGGCGGGCGGATCCAGGTCCAGCACGAGATGGGTCGGACCCGCGTCCACGTCCGCGGTCATCAGCGTTGGGTGGTATTCGACGGCGCGCTGGTTCGCGAACCACAGCAGCGTGCGGCGGTCGTCGCAGAGCGCGTACGACACCTGCCGTTTCGACGTCTCCGCCCATATCCCGTACCGCTTCACCCAGTCGGGCGTGTACTTGGGCAGGTTCTTCTGCATGAACGGGTCCTGGCCGCGCAGGATGCGGATCACCGAAAGCGGCCTGTTCGCCAGCACCGGGACGAGACGGTCCGCGACGGCGTCCAGATAGTCGACCAGGTCGCGTTTGGTCGCGCCCTCGAACAAGGGCTGGTCGAGGTTGGTCAGCTTGACGCCGTCCCGTTCGCACATGGGACGAGCCTGACACAAAAGCCTCGTGAGTGGTAATGACGGTTAGAACCGTCCTTACCACTCACGAGCCCCACTCCTAACTGATGTTGGCGTCAATACACGCGTAGAAGGCGTTCGCCGTGTCGTAGACGTTCCAGCGGGCGAGGATCTTGTGCCGCCCGCTCTGCTGCAGGTTCACGCTGTGGGTGACCGTCGCGCCCGGCTGCGCGCCGCCGTCGTTGAAGCTGGCGACCTTGGCGCCGTCGACGAAGTACTCCCACGTGCTGGTGCGGTGGCGAGCCGTCAGCGTCCACCGGAACGTGGTGGTACGGCCGAGGGAATGCACCTTCCAGCCCTTGCTGTCGTCGTTGAGGTCCGCGAAACGGCCGACACCGCCGTTGCAGCTCATGAGACCCTTGGGGCCCTCGACACTTTGCGGTTCCCATTTGATGGAGCCACAGGAAACGGTGTTCTGCGCGCATTGCGCCTGCCTGCTCGCCGGCGAGGAAACGTAGCCGTGCGCGCTGGCGGTGCCCGCCGGGATCGCGACCAGGGCCGCCGGCACCATCGCCGCACCGGCCGCCAGGGTCAAAAGCCGTCGTTTGAAGCTCATGCTTACCCCTTTCCCATCTCTACACCCACCGCGGACTCGAGATTGCTGGGTCACAGCGAGCGAAATACCAATGAAGGTCGGGACACATCCGCCGAAGCGCCGAGCAGGCGAATGTGGTCTAGACCATAATTGGTTCAGACGACTCGGTCAAGAGTAACCAACCGGGCACTTGGAGTCGTGAAGATCGAACAGGGGTTGTCAAGCCGGACGATCAGCCCGCACCCAAACAGACGAACGGTCGCCGGAACGGATCAATGGCGATGGTGTCAGCCAACGCGGTCGCCGGTCCGGATCCTCCCGCGAGACCGCGGTGGTAATCGTCCATCGCGGCCGCCGCGGCCTCGTCACCGACTCGGCTCAACGGCGCGATCACCGTCCGCGAACCGCTCGCGAGCAACGCGCTGGCGAAACCGAGGACCTCGTCGCCGGGCCGGATCCGGTTCAACGCCAGTTCGCACGCCGCGAAGACGACCTGTGACGGCGGCTGCGCCAGCCCGGCCATCTCGTGCGCGAAGAGCGCGCCGTCGGCCAATTCCAGCCGGGAGAACAAGGCGTTCTCGGGTTCGTGCGCCCCGTGCGCGGCGATATGCGCGAGCTTCGCCCCGTCCAGCGCCCGCAAAACGGACGACACGGTGGCCTCGGCACCGGCCAGCGTATGCGCGGTCCGGTAATGCATCGCGAGTTTGTCCAGCTCGCCTCGGGTCCCGACGAGGCCGGGGCCGCGGACGAGAACGACCTTCCGCGCGCGTGACACCGCCGACCGCGCCGCCCCCAGCCATGCCGTCGCCGACGGGGCGACGACGATCGGCCGCGACCGCAGCGCGGGCAGCACTCCCCACGGGACGGCGAACAACGGGCCGGTCGGCACGACGATCAGGCCACGCTCCCCGAGCAGCGCTTCGAGCGGCCGGATCAGCTGGGCGTCCAGCCGTTCGGCCTGTTTGCGCGCCGAACCGAGCACCGACTGGACCAGGGGCGCCGGCAGCCGATCCGGCGCGAGGGCGTCGAGATCGATGTTCAGCGTCCGAGCGGACTCCGCCGCCCGCTCGGCCGAACCGAGCCGCACCAGCTCGCATCGCCCGTCGACGACGACCATCGCCACCAGCTCGTCCCCCGACGACGCGAAACTCACCAGCGCGCGCTCGCCCAGCTCCTCGGCGACCTCCGCGAGCCGCGCGACCGGCCGCGGCCTGCCCCAGCGCCCCGTATGCCAGCCGAGCCGATGCGCCTCGCGCAACCGCTCGGCATGCTTCGCGCGCAAGGCCGCCGTCGGATGCCCGTCGTGCTGCGCCTGATGGATCGCCTGGTCGAGCCCCCGGACCTCGCCGACCCGCTCGGCGAGCTCCGGATCGCCCGTCACGACCGGCTCGTACCGGTAGCTCTGCGCGCGGGTCCGCTCCGTCCAGCCGAACAGCCGGGCCGCGTCGGCGCGCTCCAGCACGATCTTGACGGCCAGATCCGCCAGCTCCCGGCCGTGCAACGCCGTACCGGACACCAGCTCGATACCGCCCATCCGGTCGCGGACGCGGTCGAGTTCGGTGAGCCCGGCCCGGATCTCCGCCAGCGCCCTGGTCTTGTCCCCCTCGGCCACCGCGAGTTCCGCACGGCAAAGCCTGCGCAACATCCGGTAATCGACGGACGTCAACCGTCCCGGCCGCGGAATCCGCGCGAGCAGCTCGGCGGCGCGTTTGCGTTTCCCCTTCCGCAGCTCGACCCGGACGGCCAGCATCCGCGCCAGCGCGGCCTGGTCGGCGAGCCGCGGCATCGGCATCCCGTTCGCCGCACGCAGCGCGCGCGACGTCAGGGTCGCCGGGATTTCGTTGGTGCGCAAGGCTTCCTGCACGTCGGCGCGGAGGCCGACGATGGTCGCGTTGGCGACACAGGTCTGACAGCCCCAGCGGAGCGTGCGGCGCCGGGCCGAAGCGGCGTAGGTCCGTGCGAGTTCGAGATCATCGGTCATCAGCGCCGCAGACGCGCGGAACAACTCCACCCCGCCCAGGTCCCTGGTGATACTCCGCTTTTCCAGCATCACCGGCAGGATCTCGTCGAGATGAGCTCCCGCCTCTTCGGCGAGGCCGGCGGTCAACAGCGCTTCGGCCCGCTCCCACCTCAGCAGCGGCGGGATGTCCAGATCGAGCGAGCGATAGATCCGCTCGCTCTCCTCGTAGAGCCGCAGCGCGGCGGGCACGTTCCCGACGCGGAGTTCGAGCGTGCCCAGCGGGCGGCGGACGTCCGCGGCCTGTGCCCGCAGGCCGTTTCGTTCCGCGAGTTCCACGGCGCTGACGAGATCTCGCCTCGCCCGCCGTACGTCGCCGAGCCTGGTGTACGCGAGCCCTCGGGTGGTCAGCGTGCCCAGATAAGGGTCGAGCGACGTCGAGGGCTCCTTCTCCATGCCGAGCGCGGCCTCTTTGTGCTCCAGGGACGAGTCGAAATACGCCGTGCTTTCCTCGTTCCGGCCCACCGCCATGAGCAGGAGTCCGTAATTGTGGTCGAGCTGCCCGCGTAATTCCGCGTAGAGACGGGGGTCGTCCACCGCTTTCAGCAACAGTCGCACGTCGTCCAGACCGGCGAGACCGGAAGCGACGCCTCCGCTGGTCTCCGACCCCACGGTCGCGATACTGGAAGCCAGCCGGATCCGGGCGGCGAGCCAGTCGTGCCTCATCTGTTCGGCGACCGGATGGATGGAATCGAGCAACGCCATGCCCCGGCGAAGCAGAAGGATTCCTTCGCGTTGACGGGCCGAACACGCGGCATCGATACCGGCGCGCTGGAGTTCGCGCGCCTTGCGAATGACCTCGATTTGATCGAGCAGTGTTACCGCCACTGATCTATGACAGCACACTCCGTAGCCGAGAGTCGCCCGCCACCGGTTCAAAACCGGGTGACGGGCGTACATCTTCAGCCAGGAGCATTGCTCAGGGAGCCGGCGGCGGCGTCTGAGCGCATCCGCCCGGGCAATCGCGGACCCGTTCGTTCTGGTGCTCACAATCGGGGCCGTGCTGGTGTTCTCCCTGGTCGGACTTGGGCTGAGCCGGGTCGACCGGCTCTTCCTCGCCGATGGGGTCCTTGACATCCGTAGGCGTCGACATTTGACGATCTCCTCCCCTGATGATCATTTTTGTCTTGCCAGGCCGCCCCATTACGGCGGCCCCCCTCTGTTCGCAGGCCCTCTTCCTGCGAACGGGGCAATAGTGCCACAACGGAGCAGTGATCGGGAGCTTTTACCTACACTGAGTCATCGGCGGCACCCATAAGAGGGACGCCTGGTTAGCGAGCCTCACGATCTCCGCCCAATGGGCGTACCGGCGTCCGCGAAGCGGCCCAAGAGAGATCATTTCACTGCGCCATCCGGCCTAAGATCCAAAACTTCTTGCGACACAAGGGTTTCCGGTCCGAAGGGCGGGGAACTCACCGCTCGTCGGGGGATGACCGGCGAATATCCGGAGGAGATAACGATGCCAACGTGGTTGGTCATCATCATCGTCATCGCCGCGATCCTGGTGGCGGGAGCGGCCGTTTGGTTCGTCATCGAAGGCAGGCGCAGGCGGCGATTGCGGGAGACGTTCGGACCCGAATACGACCGGGCCGTCAAGGAGCACGAAAGCCCGCGCGAAGCCGAACGTGAGCTTTCGTCGCGGGTGAAACGGCATTCGGATCTCGACATCCGGCCGCTGCCGGAGACCACAAAGGACCGGTACGCGCAGGAGTGGGCGCTGATCCAGGAACAGTTCGTCGACCGCCCGTCCGGCGCCGTCGTCGAGGCGGACCGGGTGCTGGTCTCGTTGATGGCCGAGCGCGGCTACCCGACCGAGGGGTACGACCAGCAGCTCGCGGATCTGTCCGTCCGGCACGCGAACGCGTTGCGGCACTATCGCGCCGGGCACGACACATTGGTGCGCCACCGGGAATCCGAAATGTCCACAGAGGACATGCGAGAAGCGATGAAGCACTACCGCGAAGTGTTCGAAGATCTGTTGACCGATTCCGGCGAAGGAGCGGAAAGCCATGGAAAGCAGGCCCCCGGAAACCGAGGGAACGGAACGGCTCGACGAGGATCGGACCACTGACGGCGACACCGGCCGCCCCTTGGGCACCGAGGACCTCGTGGCCACCGATTCCCAGCGCGCCGGCGAAGACGACGCGCAGACGTTGTTCGAGAACGTCGACGTCGAGCGGTTCCGCGAGAGCTGGCAAGGAATCCAGACGGCCTTTGTGGACGATCCGCGGCGAGCGGTCAAGGAAGCCGACGAACTCGTCGCGGTGGTGATCCAGAATCTGGCCACGACCTTCGCGGACCACAAGAAGGAACTGGAATCCGCGTGGAGCCAGGGCGAACCGGCCACCGAAGACCTCCGGATCGCGCTCCGGCGCTACCGGTCGTTCTTCAACCAACTGCTGAGCGCCTGACCAAAAGCCTCGTGAGTGGCGAGGACGGTTAGAACCG
>NZ_JBHXIB010000079.1:0-11933 GCF_042723975.1 Amycolatopsis sp. NPDC058340
TAAAAGCGCCTGGGGGCGTGGTCGGTTAGAACCGTCCTCGCCACTCACGAGGCCCTTACTCCGTACCCACCCAGTTGCCGTGGAAGCCGTTCGGCACCCGGTCCGGCAGGTGCACGGCGCCGACGGTCTCCAGCGTCCCCGCGTCCAAAATGGTCAGATCACTCTTCTGCGTCGCGGGATCGTAGACGAACCCCATCAGCACACCCTCGTCTTCGCCGGCGTCCACAGAGGACGGGACGAACACGAACTCCCCCACCTGGCTGCCCGCGCCGAACTCCCTCGACGCGACCGACCGGTTCCACAGATCGTGCTTCAGCAAGGAACCCGACGACGCCGAACCATCCTTTGTGGACACCGAGTAGCCGAAGCGGTGCCTTCGCCCGACCAGCCGTTCGTCGACGCGCGGGAACTCCTGACCCTGGTCGTCGAGGCGTTCCTCGATGACCTTGCCGACACTCAGGTCGACCGTCCAGCGGTCCAGGGTCGGCGGCCCCTCGGCCGGTCCGAGGAGTTCGGTGTCGAACATCTTCGGATGCCGGACGACGTCCAGCACGATGTCGTCGCCGTCGTCGTAAGCGTTCATCGGGTGGAAGACGTAACACGGTTCGATCTCGAACCAGCGGACGTCGCCGTTGCCGCCGTCGCGCGGCATGACGCCGATCCGCGCCGGGTACTTCGGGTTCCAGCGGTACGGCAGGCCGGCGTTGCCCGTTATCCGCTGACGAAGCCGCGCGCTGAGCGGATCCGGCACCTTCACCTTGCCCACCAGTGCCGACATCACGAGCCTCGCGGGCGTGCGCAGGAACGGCGGAACGGAAGAGGTGACGGCCTGCTCGCTGTCGAAGGTGACCGGGAGGTCGTAGAAGACGACGTGTTTCTCGGTCAGGGAGAAGTCGTGCATCATCGGTGAACCGGTGACCTCGATGTCGACCGTGCGCCGCGCGCGGCCGTCGACGCCGATCACCGAGTACTGGACCTTGTTGCCCGAGCCGAAGAAGTACGAGACGGCGTGCAGTTCCCCGGTTTCCGGGTCACGCTTCGGGTGCGCGGTGTAGCCGCCGGGCAGCGTGCCGTCGAAATCGCAGGCGCCGACGGTGTCGAGCTCGTCGGTCAGCTCGAAGTTCGTGGCGCCACCCTCGATCAGCGCGAGGGTCTTGCCGGCGTGGCCGATCACATTCGTGTTGGCCCCCATCGAAGCGGGCCCGCCTTCCCAGCGTTCGCCGAGCCGGTGCGAGAGCCCGGGATTGCGCACCCAGCGGTTGCGGTACCACTCGGCGCGGCCGTCGCGCAGCCGGACACCGTGCACCATGCCGTCGCCCATGAACCAGTGGTACGTCGCGGGGTCCACTTCGGACAGCGGGTTCGGCCCGTTCCGCAGATAACGCCCGTCCAGGTACTCCGGGATGTGCCCGGTGACGTTCAGTTCGGTGATCGTGTGCTCTCGGCTGACCGGGGCGAAGTTGCCCTCGAGGAACTTGTTGCCCATCACAGACCCCTACCCTGGAATAACGATGTTATGCGCTCATTTATAACAGGGTTATGAGATACTGGCAAGCATGGCACCGAAACCCTCCGCCGCCGAGGTCAAGGGCAAACTGATCGAGGCGGCGATCCGGCTGCTTTCGCACGGCGGCCCGGAGGCGCTCCAGGCCCGCAAGCTGGCGGCCGAGATCGGCGCGTCCACCATGGCCGTGTACACCCACTTCGGCGGGATGGGCGCGCTCGTGGACGAGGTCGCCCGCGAAGGATTCCGGCGGCTGTCGGCGAACCTTGGCCGGGTCGAGGAGACCGAAGACCCGGCTGCCGACATCCTCACCCTGGCGCTGGCGTACCGGCGGACCGTCGTGGACGACCCGCAGCTCTACGCGGTGACCTTCGGCCAGAGCCAGCCGAACGGGCAGAAGGCGACCCTCGGCGACATGACCAGCGAGGAGACCCGCCAGAACGCCAGCGAAGAGGGCGTCGAGGCCTTCGGCTACCTCGTCCGCGCCGCGAAGCGGGTGATCGACGCCGGCCGGTTCCGTCCGGCCCCGGAGTTCGAGGTCGCCGCCCAGCTCTGGAGCGCCGTGCACGGCTACATCACGCTGGAGGTCGCCGGCCACTTCGGCGACGGCGAGAATGGTGTGGACCACATCCTGATTCCCCTGGCCACCGCCCTTGGCGTCGGTCTGGGCGACACTTACGAGGCCGCGACACGCTCGGCGCGCCGCTCGATCGAGGCCTGGCGCGCGAAAGAGGGAAACATCGGCACCTGATCCGGCGATACCCCGGTCACAGGTCGGTGAATCGTGCAACCTTCGAGCGGAAACGCGCGTCTGACCTGGTGGAAGCCAAACGGGGGAACGGGGATCGGTGAACGAGGACGACCAGGGGCATACGACGCTGCCGGGGGTGGACGGCGCCCGCCGGTGGCTGAGCCGTCGTTCCGTGCTGATCGCGGGCGCCTCCGGTCTCGGAGTCGCCGGCCTCGCCGCCGGGACGGCCACCGGAGCCCTGCCGTTCAGTGAAGCGCTCCAGCGGGCGCTCGGCGTCGCGTCGCCGACCCCGGCCACCCAGCTGGGCAGCCCCCGGGTCGAACGCGTCTACTCCGAAGCCCGCGGCCGCGAGGTCGATCTCGTGCTCATGCTGCCGACCAAGGCGCCGCCCAAGGGCCTGCCGATGTCGCTGATGCTGCACGGCCTCCACGGCACCGCGCGGCACGCGGCCCCGACCGGACTGCTGAAGCAGCTCGGCAGCGACGTCGCCCGCAAGGCGGTGCCGCCGTTCGGGTTCGTCGCCGTCGACGGCGGCGACCACTACTGGCACGAGAACAAACCGGGCGACAACCCGATGGCGATGCTGCTCGAAGAGGTCCCCCGCTGGCTCGCCGCCCGCGGCCTCGGCGGGCGGGACGGGCAGCCGTTCGCCGCCACCGGGCTTTCGATGGGCGGCTTCGGCGCGCTGCTGTACACCCGGCGCCGCCTGGAACGCCGCCGCCCGCCAGCCGCGGTCGCGGCCCTCGCACCCGCGCTGATCACGTCGTGGGCCGAGATGAGCAAACGGCGCGCGTTCCGCGACGCCGCCGACTGGGGCTCGCTGGACCCGCTGCGCCATATCGACGTCACCAAAAGCGTGCCGACCGGGATCTGGTGCGGTACCGAAGACCCGTTCATCGGCGGGGTGCGGAAGTTCATCGCCGAGGCGCGGCCCATGGTGGCGCACACCTCGCGCGGCAAGCACGGCGACGCCTTCAACCGCACGGTCGTGCCGAGCTTGATCGCGTTCCTCGGCAAACACGTCCCAAAGAACGCCTGAGGTTCAGACGCGGAAGTAGATCCTGGTCACGGTCGACCCCGGTCTCAGATACTGCCGGACCAGGTCGGCGACCTGGTTCACCAGCACCAGGCCCCGTCCGCCGATCTGTCCCGGCGAGGCGGGACGCCGTCCGGCCAGCGGATCGCTCAGCGTGCCCTCGTCGATGACCTCGCAGAGCACGTAGCCCTCTTCACGCCAGATTCGGACCACACCGTGGCCCGAACCGTGCAGCACGCTGTTGGCGGACAGTTCGGCCACGGCGAGCACGAGATCTTCCACCCGCTCCAAAGCGAGCCCGTACTCCTCGGCCCGGTCCTGCGCGAAACACCGCACCGCGCCGAGCCGGGCGAGGTCGAAGCGGAACGCGTCGGCCGCCCGCGGCTCGGGCAGCGGGAGGTTGTACTTCTCGACGACCGCGTCGGGGGCGTAACCCGCGCTCGGGCGATCGCCGCCGGCGCCGGAGAGGGTCGGATGGGTCCGCTCGGCGTCGGCGAGGACGTCGTCGTCGAGCCGGTCGCGGTCGTACGGGCAGAGGATGCCGAGCTCGCGGTCTCCGAAGGCGACGTTGATCAGCGCCTCGTGCTGCGCACACGCCGGGTACTCGAGGGCCGAACGGCCCGCCCAGATCGGTTCGCCGATGATCCGGACCGGACCGGTGCGGTTGTCCGCGAACGCGAGCAGCACACCGGGCAGGATGCGGCCGGGGTTGCGGCCGGCCTCGGTCATGTCGATGAACTCGACCCCGGCGGCGGAATCGCCCAAGGCGGCTTCGATCAGCGCGAGATTCCGGCCAGGCACGGCCACCGCGACGGGCTCGCCGAGCTTCAACCCCTCCAGGATGTACGGAACCGTACCGTCCAGGTACTCGGCGTCACCGGAGTAGAGCAGGCCAACGTGGGAGAAGAGACCCGCGGTGACTGTCACGGACTCGTCTTACCCCGTGGGGACGATTCTGAAACCCTGCTAACGGAGGGAAATCCGGAAACGGGCCGGGCCGATCAGCCGAGCCAGCGCCCCGCCATCGAGATCAACCAGAATCCGGCGAGCGTCGCACCGGCGAACAGCCCTGTCCAGGCGACGAGCGACTGGTTCGCCTCCGCGCTTCGCGCCGCCTTGAGCCGGACGAGCGCGTACGCCGAAACGGCGAAGAACGGCAGCGGGATCAGCGGCAGCGGCGACAAGCGGACGACACCGGCCACCAGGCAGGTCGCCACCAGCACGCCCAGCGCGATCGTCAGCGCGCGCGGAAGCCACGGATGCCCGCGGTACGCCCCGACGACGATGCGTTCGGTGAGTTCGACGAGTCCCCTGACCTCGCGCGGACTCGCGGCTGCCAGCTCGGGAGCCTCGTTCTCGTCCTTCGTGGGAGTCAGCGGCACCTTCGCATCCTATCCCGGTCCGGTCACCGGCCGGACCGGGCCGGAGAAAACCGATGCCCCGGCCGGAGGGATCCGGCCGGGGCATCGGTGACGAAAGTGTGCTCTCAGGCGGACTTCTCGCCGCGCTCGCTGCTGCGACGGCGTGACGGCTGACGCGCCACGATCGTCGGGTTCACGTTCTCGCGGACGGTCTGCTCGGTGATGACGACCTTCGCGACGTCGTCGCGGCTGGGGATGTCGTACATGACCGGCTGCAGGACCTCTTCCATGATCGCGCGCAGGCCGCGGGCGCCGGTGCCGCGGAGCACCGCCTGGTCGGCGATGGCCTCGAGC
Source organism: Amycolatopsis sp. NPDC058340 (assembly GCF_042723975.1). Taxonomy (NCBI): domain Bacteria; kingdom Bacillati; phylum Actinomycetota; class Actinomycetes; order Pseudonocardiales; family Pseudonocardiaceae; genus Amycolatopsis; species Amycolatopsis sp. NPDC058340. Next base: position 5,007 of record NZ_JBHXIB010000079.1, read on the forward strand.
GCGGTCTTGGTGAACTCCAGCTCGACGTTGTCCATCTCGAAGAGCTTCTTGTACTGCTTCACCAGCGCGTTGCGCGGCGTGGTCAGGATGCTGACCAGCGAGTCCTTGTCGAGGTGGGTCACCGTCGCCACGACCGGGAGACGCCCGATGAACTCCGGGATCAGCCCGAACTTGATCAGGTCCTCCGGCATGGTGTCGGAGAAGATGTCGCTCTCGTCGATCTCGGCCTTGGTGCGGATCTCCGCGCCGAACCCGAGGCCGCGTTTGCCGACCCGCTCGTTGATGATCTTCTCCAGCCCGGCGAACGCGCCGGCCACGATGAACAGCACGTTCGTCGTGTCGATCTGGATGAACTCCTGGTGCGGGTGCTTGCGGCCGCCCTGCGGCGGCACCGACGCGGTGGTGCCCTCGAGGATCTTCAGCAGCGCCTGCTGCACGCCCTCGCCGGACACATCGCGGGTGATCGACGGGTTCTCCGACTTGCGGGCGATCTTGTCGACCTCGTCGATGTAGATGATGCCCGTCTCGGCGCGTTTGACGTCGTAATCCGCCGCCTGGATCAGCTTGAGCAGGATGTTCTCGACGTCCTCGCCCACGTACCCGGCCTCGGTGAGCGCCGTGGCGTCCGCGATCGCGAACGGGACGTTCAGCATCTTCGCCAGGGTCTGGGCCAGATAGGTCTTGCCGCAGCCCGTCGGCCCCAGCATCAGGATGTTGGACTTCGCCAGCTCGACGGTCTCGTCCTTGGAATCCTTCGGCCCGGCCTTGTCGTCGGACTGCACACGCTTGTAGTGGTTGTACACCGCCACGGCCAGCGATCGCTTCGCGTCGTCCTGGCCGATGATGTACTGCTCGAGGAACTCGTGGATCTCGGCGGGTTTGGGCAGCTCGTCGAGCTTGACCTCGCCTGCCTCGGCCAGTTCCTCTTCGATGATCTCGTTGCAGAGATCGATGCACTCATCGCAGATGTAGACCCCGGGGCCGGCAATGAGCTTCTTCACCTGCTTTTGGCTCTTGCCGCAGAAAGAACATTTCAGCAGGTCGCCGCCGTCACCGATCCGTGCCATGGCCGTTGACCTCGTCCCCTCCGGCGCGATACGCGCCTGACTGTCTTACCGCCCCGGTCACGGATGACCGCTCGGAGCCTCACACACTGCCACTGACGGTACCCGTCCGATGCCGCCGACGGGAGAACCAACGTCACATCTGAGCACGCCAGAAGCTGACCATAGACCAGGGGTCCGGTGCGTGTCGTCACCCGACACGCACCGGTCCCTCCCGCGATCAGCTGCTCGAAGCCTTGCGGTACTCGAGCACCTCGTCGACGATCCCGTACGCCTTGGCCTCGTCGGCCGTCAGGATCTTGTCGCGCTCGATGTCCTTCTTGACCTCGTCGGCGTCCTTCTTCGTGTGCTTCGCCAGGATGACCTCCATCTGGCGCCGCACCCGCTGGATCTCGTTGGCCTGGATCTCCAGGTCCGAAACCTGGCCGTACGTGCCCTCGGTGGCGGGCTGGTGGATCAGCACGCGCGAGTTCGGCAGGGTGAAGCGCTTGCCGGGGGTGCCGGCGGCCAGCAGCACCGCGGCGGCCGAGGCGGCCTGGCCGATGCACATGGTGACGATGTCCGGACGGACGTACTGCATCGTGTCGTAGATCGCCATCAGCGCGGTGAACGAGCCACCGGGCGAGTTGATCAGGATCATGATGTCGCGGTCCGGGTCCTCGTGCTCGAGGTGCAGCAGCTGGACCATCACGTCGTTCGCCGACGCGTCGTCGATCTGCACGCCGAGCATGATCTGGCGCTCTTCGTACAGCTTGTTGTACGGGTTCGATTCCTTGATGCCGTAGCTCGTGCGCTCGACGTACGAGGGCAGGACGTACCGCGACTGCGGCAGCTGGAGCCGCGACTGCATCCCGGGCGCCTGCGACCCGTTCGGAAGCTGGAAGTTGCTCATTGGATTCTCCTGTGTGCGAGGCGCGGATCAGCTGTTGGGAAGCGGGTTCTCACGAGTGAGGACCTGGTCCACGAAGCCGTAGTCCTTCGCCTCCTGCGCGGTGAACCAGCGGTCGCGGTCACCGTCCTTGACGATCTGCTCGACCGTCTGGCCGGTCTGCTCGGCGGTGATCCGGGCCAGCTCCTGCTTCCACTTGCCGAACACCTCGGCCTGGATGGCGATGTCGGAGGCCGTGCCGCCGACCCCCGCCGAGGGCTGGTGCATGAGGATGCGCGCGTGCTGCAGCGCGTACCGCTTGCCGGGCGTGCCGGAGGAGAGCAGGAACTGCCCCATCGACGCGGCCAGGCCCATCGCGTAGGTCGCGACGTCCGGGCGGATCAGCTGCATGGTGTCGTAGATCGCGAAACCCGCGGTGACCGAACCACCGGGCGAGTTGATGTAGAAGCGGATGTCCGACTCGGAGTCGTCTGCGTCGAGCAGCAACAACTGGGCGGTGATCCGGTTGGCGACCTCGTCGTTGACCTCGGAGCCGAGGACGACGATGCGCTCCTGGAGCAACCGCTCGAAGACCGAGTCGGTGAGGTTGAGCCCTGCGGTACCGGTCCGCGCCTGGGGCGTGTGCTGCGTCACGTCATGCCTGCCTTTTCGCCGACGGCGGCGGGTGGAACGTTCGCCGCCGCGTATGTCCAGATGCTTGAGGATCTTGCAACCGACCCTAACGAACTTGGGCGGTGCAGAATGCCTGACACCGCCCAAGTTCGCTTACAGCTTTACGGTCCGATTCGACCGGACCGGATATTCCCTACTCGGCCGCAGTCTTCGCGGGTTCCTCGGTGACCTGCGTCTCCTCGGCTGCGGGGCCGAAGAGCTCTTCGAGGTCGACCGTGGCGCCGGAGGCGTCGGTCACGGTGGTCTTGCGGACCACCGAGGCCAGCGCCTTGCCGCGGCGGACGTCGGCGTAGATCGCGGTCAGCTGACCGGACTGCTGCGCCCGCTGGACGTACTCGTCCGGGCTGACGCCGAAGCGCTGCGCCTGGTAGATGATCCGCTCGGTGAGCTCGCCGTCGTTGACCGACGTCTGCTCGGCGTCGGCGATGCTGTCCAGCAGCAGCTGCGTGCGGACCGCCTTCTCCGACTCCTCGCGGACCTCGGTGTCGAACTCTTCGATCGTGCGGCCTTCGGCCTCCAGCGCCTTCGCGAACTGCGCCTCGTCGTGGTCGAAGGGGTGGATCGCGTCGTGCTTGCGGTTCTCGATCTCGGCCTCGAGGACCTTCTCCGGGATCGCGACCTCGGTGCGCTCGAGCAGCTCCTCGAGGACCTTGTCACGGGCCTGGACGCCCTGCTGCATCTTCTTGACGCGGCCGAGACGCTCGCGAAGGTCGCTCTTCAGCTCGTCGATCGTGTCGAACTCGCTCGCCATCTGGGCGAACTCGTCGTCCGCCTCGGGCAGCTCACGCTGCTTGATGGTCTGCACGGTGACGGTGACGTCGGCGTCCTTGCCGGTGTGCTCGCCGGCGACCAGCTTCGTGGTGAAGGTCTTGGTCTCGCCCGCCTTCGCGCCGATGATCGCCTCGTCGATGCCGTCGACGAGCTGGCCGGAGCCGATCTCGTAGGACAGGCCGGTGGTCGAGGCCTCCTCGACCTCCTGGCCGTCGACGGTGGCCGCGAGGTCGATCGAGACGAAGTCGCCGTTCTCGGCCGGGCGGTCGACACCGGTCAGCGTGCCGAAGCGGGCGCGCAGCTCGTCGAGCTGCTCGTCGACCTCGGCGTCGGTCAGTTCGACGTCGTCGACGCTGACCGCGAAGCCCTCGAGGTCGGGCAGCGAGATCTCCGGGCGGACGTCGACCTCGGCGGTGAACTCGAGGACCTCACGGTCCTCCAGCTTGGTCACCTCGAACTCGGGCTGGCCCAGCGTGCGGACCTCGCCCGCGCGCACGGCTTCCATGTACTTGGCCGGAATGACCTCGTTGACGACCTCGTCGAGCACCGGGGCGCGCCCGATCCGGCTTTCCAGCACGCGAGCCGGCGCCTTGCCCGGGCGGAAGCCGGGGATGCGCACCTGCTGGGCGATCTTGCGGTAGGCGCGGTCGAAGTTCGGCTTGAGCTCGTCGAACGGCACCTCGACATTGATCTTGACTCGCGTCGGGCTGAGCTGCTCGACGGTGCTCTTCAACGTATTCTCCTCGAGCGGTAAACGATGTGTTGGGGCATCCGCATGTCGTCGACGGCGGATGTGCCCTGGTCACCTTGCAGACCGGGCCGTCCGAGTCTAGGCCGTGTCCCTTCCCGGCCCGGTCCCGGGGCCATCAGCCCGCCCTCCCCCGCCGGTCACAGGTTTCGAACCACGTCGGACCATCAGGCCCCTGACCACCCGATCGGACCAGTTTTCGGTTCTTCTCTGTTACGAACCGGCCCTTTCCTGGACACGGATGCGTGCCACGCTTCACCATCGGACGCCGTGACGAGGCGTTTCGGCGATCGGATGAAGTTTACAAACCAATACTAATTGTCTACGGTATGCGAGCTTGTCCCGGTAGCCATCGACCGAGGGGAACGATCGATGACCGTCGCCGTAACCCGGTCCGAGGACACGGGGGAATCACCCGAGAGAAGACCGAGACGCGGCGTGCCCAGCCCGCGGATCCCGCTGCCGCTGGTCTCGGTGCCGACCGTGCTGCTGTTCACCGGCGGCGCCATGGTCTGGACGGGCGCCACCTGGCTGGTCGTGAACGAGGCCGCGCCGCTCTGGGTGACCATTCCCCTGCACGCGCTCGTCACCTTCACCATGTTCACCGTGCTGCACGAGTCGACGCATCACGCGGCCGGGCGGCTCACCTGGGTCAACGAACTGCTCGGCAGGCTCGCGATGCCGTTCGTGGCGGCCTACGGCTCCTTCCCCCTGGTGCGCTACATCCATCTGGAGCACCACCGCAACACCAACGAGGACGCCCACACCGATCCCGACGCCTGGACCGCGCACGGCCCCTGTTGGCAGTTGCCGCTGCGCTGGCTGACCATCGACTTCTGGTACGCCCGCTTCTACGTGGCGCGGCAGCGCACGAGGCCGCCGGCGGAGCGGATCGAGACCGCGGCCGTCCTCACGCTGAGCCTCGCCGCGTTCGCCTGGCTGGCCGTGAGCGGCCACGGCTGGGAACTGCTGATGGGCTACCTGATCCCGCAGCGCCTCGGGCTGGCCGTGCTGGCCTGGTGGTTCGACTGGCTCCCCCATCACGACCTCGGCGCGCAGCGGCAGAACCGGTTCGGCGCCACGCGCGTCCGCGTCGGGCTCGAATGGCTGATGACGCCGATCATGCTGTGCCAGAACTACCACCTGGTGCACCATCTCCACCCGGCGATCCCGTTCTACCGCTACCTGCGCACGTGGCGGGACAACCGCGACGCCTACCTCGCCAGGGACGTCCCGATCGCGACCCCGTGGGGCCGCGAGCTGACGTCGTCGGAGTATCGCGAATGGCGACGGCTCACCGGCTCGTTCGACGAGGAACCGCCCGCGCCCCAGCCCCTGCGGCCGAGCCGGTTCCACTCGCTGCGGGTCGCCGAGGTCCGGCCGCTGTGCGAAGGCGCCGTCACCGTGACGTTCGAGGTGCCGGAGCGGCTGCGCGAGACCTTCCTCTTCACCCCCGGTCAGCATCTCGTCATCCGCGCGAAGGTCGACGGGGAAGAGGTGCGGCGCGCCTACTCGATCTGCTCGACACCGGACTCCGGCGTGCTGCGGATCGCGATCAAACACCAGCTCGGCGGCGCGTTCTCGACGTTCGCCACCACGGAACTCGCGGCGGGCGACGTCCTGGACGTGCTGCCCCCGGACGGGGAGTTCACGCTGACCCCGCGGCTGGGCCGCGCCGGCCGCTACGTCGCGCTCGCCGCGGGCAGCGGGATCACGCCGATCCTGTCGATCCTGACCGCGACCCTGCGGAGCGAGCCCAACAGCAAGGCGACCTTGCTGTACATCAACACCTCCGGCGCCAGCACGATGTTCGCCGACGAGCTCGGCGCGCTCGCCGCGCGGCTGGGCGGGCGGCTGCACGTCGTGCACTACCGCACCGACGAACGCGACCCGGACCTGCGCACGCAACGGCTCGAAAGGCCGTTCGACATCGTCGGCGAGGCGCTGGCCATCTCGCACGAGCGCTACCAGCGCGGGCGACTCGACAGCACCCGCCTCCGCGCGCTGCTGCAGGCACGGCTGCACCCGGCGAAGGTGGACGACTGGTTCCTGTGCGGCCCGCGCGACCTCGTCGACATGGCCCGCCGGACACTCGCCGAGCGCGACGTCCCCGAGGAGAACGTCCACTTCGAACTGTTCCAGGGCGCGCTTCCCGTCCGCCCGGCGCGGCACCCCGGCTCGACGCTGACGGTCACCGCCGCCGGGAAGACCGTCGAAATCCCCGCCACGGTGGGCGAAACCGTGCTCAGCGCCGCGCTCCGGCACGGCGTCGACGCGCCGTACGCCTGCGTCGGCGGGGCTTGCGGCACGTGCCGGGCGACCGTGGTGCGAGGCAGCGCGCGGATGGACGTGCACTACGCGCTCGGGGACGACGAGGTCGCAGCGGGGCGGATCCTGACCTGCCGGGCGGTGGCGACCTCGCCCGAACTCACCGTCGACTACGACCGCTGACCCCGTACCTGGCGGTTTCGCGTGCCTGGAGGGACGACACGTGTGATCAGACGGACGACACACGTGTCCAGGCGGACGACTCTCGGCGGACGCGGCCGTATACGCGTGTCGTCCGTCCAGTCACGCGTGTCGTCCGTCCAGTCACGCGTGTCGTCCGTCTGATCACGCCTGCCGTCCGCCCAGTCACGACGTGGCCGCCCCACGGTTTCGCTGGCAGGGTGAGGCGAGGCAGAGTTGGGGCTTAGCAAATAGCCACCCAGCACTGTGTGGAAGGATGGTGTTGATCAAACTCACCACCGGTTGGGGCGGCGGCGGGGGCCGGGGGGTGCGGC
>NZ_JBHXIB010000079.1:11943-20468 GCF_042723975.1 Amycolatopsis sp. NPDC058340
GTGGCTGGGTGTGGGGTGGCTGTGTTCCTAACCCAACTTTCGAAACCTTGAAGGTTGCGAAAGTGGCTTTCGCAACACGCTCACCGAGCGAGCGGCCGCGGCTGTGCCCGGTTTGTGCCGCCGTCAGCCCCCTCCGTGACCGCGGCACACAGCGGGCTCACAGGCGGGACACAACGCGCGCATACGACGGCGGCGCACCCTCGGGCCATGGCATCCGGCCCGGTCCCGCCCACCGGCCCGCGCCGGTGGACCCGGCCCGGGCGGCTTTCCCTGCGCGCCAAGCTGACCGGCTCGATGGTGCTGCTGCTCACGTTCGTCTGCCTGGTGATCGGCGTCGCCGGCGAGATCGCGCTGCGGTCGTTCCTCACCCGCCAGATCGACGACCAGCTCTCGGCCGCGTCGGCCCGCGCCCACGACTTCGCGAGCAGGCCACCGGAGGACGGGCTCGGTCCCAACCCGCTCAACGCGCCGGGCCAGGCGTCCGGGACGCTCAGCGTACGCGTCTCCGGCGACCGCGTGCTCTACGCGGGAGTCCTTACCGTGCAAGGACTTCCCCAAGGCCTGTCGGCCGAGCAGGAGGCAGGGCTGTTCTCGATCCCGGCGGACCGGCCGCCGATGACGCTGACGATCGGCGGGCTCGGCGACTACCGCGTGCAGGCCTCCTCGATCCCCGGCGGCGTGGTCGTCACCGGGCTCCCGCTCGGCCCGATGCAGGACACGCTGGCCACCGTCAGGTGGCTCCTGTTCGGCGTCGCGGCGGCGGGCGTCGCCGGTGCCGGGTTCCTCGGCGCGTTCGCCGTCCGGCGCACGTTGCGGCCGCTCGACCGGGTCGCGGCGACCGCGGGCCGGGTGTCGGCGATGCGGCTCGACCGCGGCCAGGTCGCGCTTTCCGTGCGGGTGCCCGAGATCGACACCGATCCGCGGACCGAGGTCGGCCAGGTCGGGTCGGCGCTGAACCTCATGCTCGGCCATATCGCGCGGGCGTTGGAGGCCAGGCAGGCCAGCGAGACCCGGGTCCGCCGGTTCGTCGCCGACGCGAGCCACGAACTCCGCACACCGCTCGCGGCGATCCGCGGGTACGCCGAACTCGCCGGCCGAGGCAGCGCGCTGGCCCCGCCGGAGGTCGCGCGTTCGATGTCGCGGATCCAGTCCGAGGCGGCCCGGATGACGACGCTGGTCGAGGACCTTCTTCTGCTGGCGAGACTCGACGCCGGGCGGCCGCTCGAAGCGGGCGAGGTCGACCTCACCCGGCTGGCCGCGGACGCCGTCGGCGACGCGCAGGTCGCCGGCCCGGACCATCGATGGGAACTCCGGCTCCCACCGGTGCCCGTCCTCGTCCGCGGTGACGTCCAGCGCCTGCACCAGGTATTGGCGAACCTGTTGTCCAACGCGCGCACGCACACCCCGCCGGGCACCACGGTGGTCACCGCACTGACCCGCGCGCACGACGGGGCCGCGGTGCTCACCGTCACCGACGACGGCCCCGGGATCGACCCGGAACTCCTGCCGAGCGTGTTCGAACGCTTCGCCCGCGGTGACCCCTCCCGGTCCCGGACCTCGGGGAGCACCGGGCTCGGGATGGCGATCGCGTCGGCCATCGTCGTCGCCCATCGCGGCACGATCGAGGTGCACAGCCGTCCGGGGCGCACCGAGTTCGCCGTCCATCTGCCGGTGATCGGATCCTCACAGCGGGTGCACAGCTTCGGCACAACCACCCCCCAGGTCGGCCCCCGACGCTGAGGCCATGACCCTCCTCGCCTCCCGCGACGAAGCCGATCGAACCGCTCCCCCCGCCCGGGGCACGCCCGCCGATCCGCGCTGGGTCCGGCCGTCGCTGGCCGCGCTCCTGCTCGCGACCGCCGTCCTGTACCTGTGGAACCTCGGGGAATCCGGCTGGGCCAACGCCTTCTACTCCGCGGCCGCGCAGGCGGGATCGCTGAGCTGGAAGGCGTTGTTCTTCGGGTCCAGCGACGCCGCGAACTCGATCACGGTCGACAAGACGCCCGCCGCGTTGTGGGTGATGAGCCTTTCCGCGCGCCTGTTCGGCGTCGACGCCTGGAGTGTCCTGGTGCCGCAGGCGTTGATGGGCGTCGGCTCGGTGGCGCTGCTGTACGCCGCCGTGCGCCGGACGTCCGGCCCGGCCGCGGGGCTGCTGGCGGGTACCGTCCTCGCGCTCACCCCGGCCGCCGCGCTGATGTTCCGCTTCAACAACCCCGACGCGTTGCTCGTCCTGCTCCTGACCGCGGGCGCGTACTGCGTCGTCCGCGCGCTGGAGAAGGCGAACCCGCGCTGGCTGGCGCTGGCCGGGGTCGCGGTCGGTTTCGGCTTCCTCGCGAAGATGTTGCAGGCGTTCCTGGTACTGCCCGCGTTCGGGCTCGCGTACTTGATCGCGGCGCCGACGTCGCTGGGCAAACGTCTGCTGCACCTGTTCGGCGCCTTGAGCGCGACCCTCGTCTCCGCGGGCTGGTATCTCGCCGTCGTCGCGATGTGGCCCGCCGCCGACCGGCCCTACATCGGTGGCTCGCAGGAGAACAGCCTGTGGGAGCTGGCTTTCGGCTACAACGGCCTCGGCCGCATCACCGGCGACGAGGTCGGCAGCGTCGGCGGGAATCCCAACGGCGGCTGGGGCGGCACCGGCTGGGACCGATTGTTCGGCGACGAGATGGCGGGCGGGATCGCCTGGCTCCTGCCCGCCGCCGCCGTCGCGCTCGCCGCCGGACTGTGGTTCACGCGCCGTGCCCCGCGCACCGATCGCGGGCGGGCGGCGCTGATCGTCTGGGGCGGCTGGTTCCTGGTGACCGCCGTGGTGTTCAGCTACATGGGCGGCATCATCCACGCGTACTACACGATCGCGCTCGCCCCGGCCGTCGCCGCGCTCGTCGGGATCGCGGGCACGCACTTGTGGCGCGCACGGGGGAATCCGGCCGCCGCGGGCACCTTGAGCGCGGGGGTCGGGCTGACCGCGCTGACGGCGTATCTCCTGCTGTCACGGCGATCCGACTGGCTTCCCGGACTGGCGATCGCGGTCCTCGTGGCCGGTCTCCTGTGCGCCTTCCTGGTGTTCTTCGCCTCTCGATTGCCTGACGTAGCAAGGCGTCTGGTCGCCGTCGGCGCACTGGTCACGGTTCTCGCGGGAAGCGGGGCGTACACGGTCGCGACGGCCGCCACCCCGCATTCCGGCGCGCTTCCCTCCGCCGGGCCGGATACGGGCCGGGGCATGCGGATGGGTGGCGGCGGCCTGCTCGGGACGACCCTGCCCGGCGACGACCTGGCCGCCCTGATCCGGCGGGACAGCGCGAACTACACCTGGGCGGCGGCGACCGCGGGTTCCAACAACGCCGCGGGCTATCAGCTGGGCAGTGGCGCGCCGGTGATGGCCGTCGGCGGGTTCAACGGCACGGATCCGGCGCCCACGCTCGAACAGTTCCAGGAATACGTCCGAAGTGGACGGATCCACTACTTCCTCGGCGAAGGCATGATGATGCGCGGGGAGACCGGCAGCGACGCCGCCGAACGTATCGCCGCCTGGGTCGCGGAGACCTACGAACCGACCACTGTGGACGGTGTCACCGTCTACGACCTGAGCCGGTGAATCCCGTGTCAGGACACAGCGACAGCACAGCTCGGGCACAAGGCGACCTCAGCGCGATGGCCGAGATTGACGTCATGACAACCGCGATCCTCTCCGGCGCCGACACCGGCCGCCGCCCCGTCATCGTCCCGGACGGCTCCCCCGTTCTCGACGTCGTCATCCCGGTCTACAACGAGGAGAACGACCTCGAACCGTGCATCCGGAGGCTGCACGCCCATCTCGCCGAGCAGTTCCCGTACCCGTTCCGGATCACCGTCGCCGACAACGCGAGCACCGACGGCACGCTGCGCGTCGCGGAGCGGCTGAGCCGCGAGTTCGACGCCGTCGAAGTCCGGCATCTCGAAGAAAAAGGCCGCGGCCGCGCATTGCGTGCCGTTTGGTCCACTTCGGACGCTCCAGTGCTCGCCTACATGGACGTCGACCTTTCGACCGATCTGGCCGCGCTCGGGCCGCTCATCGCACCACTGTTGTCCGGTCACTCGGATCTCGCCATCGGCAGCAGGCTCGCCCGTGGCGCGCGGGTGGTGCGCGGACCGAAGCGGGAGTTCATTTCCCGCTGCTACAACCTGATCCTGCGCGGCACACTGGCGGCGAGGTTCAGCGACGCGCAATGCGGTTTCAAGGCGATCCGCGCCGACGTCGCCGAACGGCTGCTCCCCCATATCCAGGACACCGGCTGGTTCTTCGACACCGAACTGCTCGTGCTGGCACAGAAGACCGGGTTGCGGATCCACGAGGTGCCGGTCGACTGGGTGGACGACCCGGACTCGTCGGTGAACATCATCGCCACCGCGACCGCCGACCTCAAAGGCATCGCCCGGCTGACCAAGGCCACGCTGACCGGCCGGATCCCGATCAGCGGGCTGCGCGAACAACTCGGCCGCGCGCCGATCCAGGTTCAGGCGCCGGGGGTGGCGCCGAGCCTCGTGCGGCAGCTGGTGCGGTTCGCCGCCGTCGGCGTCGCCAGCACCGTCGCGTACCTCGTGCTCTTCCTGCTGCTGCGGACGTTCACCGGCGCGCAGGTGGCGAATCTCGTCGCGCTGCTGGTGACGGCGATCGGCAACACCGCGCTCAACCGGCGCCTGACCTTCGGGATCCGCGGCCGGGAAGGCGCCGGGCTGCACCAGTTCCAGGGGCTCATCGTGTTCGGTCTCGGGCTCGCGCTGACCAGCGGTGCCCTGGCACTGCTGCACACGATGACCGCGCCGGGGCTGGCGCTGGAGATCACCGCGCTCGTGCTCGCGAACCTCGCGGCCACCGTCCTGCGCTTCCTGCTGCTGCGCGGCTGGGTGTTCCGCCGCCGCCCCGCCACCGAGATGGAGAGCTGATCCATGACCACCGCACTCGCTTCCCGGGTGGAACCCGGCCACAGCAAGGAAAACTCCACCAAGCCACCTGAACGGTGGGTCCGGCCCGCCGTTTTCGGGCTGCTCGCCGCCACCGCGCTGCTGTACTTCTGGAACCTGACCGCCTCCGGCTACGGCAACTCGTTCTACGCGGCGGCCGTGCAGTCGGGCACCCAGGACTGGAAGGCGTGGCTGTTCGGCTCCCTCGACGCCGGAAACGTGCTGACCGTCGACAAACCCCCGGCCGCGCTCTGGGTCACGACGGCGTTCGCCCGGCTCTTCGGCTTCTCCAGCTTCACCGTGCTGGCACCACAGGCGCTGATGGGGGTGGCTTCGGTCGGTTTGCTGTATCTGACGGTGAAACGGACCTCCGGGCCGGTCGCCGGTCTGTCCGCCGGGGCGGCGCTCGCCGTCACGCCGGTCGCCGCGCTCATGTTCAAGTTCAACAATCCGGACGCGTTGCTGACGCTGCTGCTGATCGCGGGCGGTTACTGCACGATCCGCGCGATCGAAAACGCGAGCCCGCGCTGGCTGGCGCTGGCCGGGGTCGCCATCGGGTTCGGCTTCCTGACCAAGATGATGCAGGCGTTCCTGGTGCTGCCCGCGTTCGGGCTCGCGTACCTGATCGCCGCGCCGGCCTCGCTCGGCAAACGCCTGCTGCACCTGCTCGGTGCGGTGGCCGCGGTGGTCGTCTCGGCGGGCTGGTTCATCGCGCTGGTCGATGTGTGGCCGACCGATTCGCGGCCGTACATCGGCGGCTCGGACGGTGACAGCCTGCTCGAACTGGCCTTGGGCTACAACGGTCTCGGCCGGATCTTCGGCATGGGCGGCGGCATGGTGGTCGGCGGCCCCGGTGGCACCGTCAGCTCCGGCGGCGGGAACGTCGGCTTCGGTGGCGAGAGCGGCCTGACCCGGATGTTCGGCGCCAGCTTCGGCGGCGAGGTGTCGTGGCTGCTGCCCGCCGCGCTGATCGGGCTGGTCGCGGGGCTGTGGTTCACCAGGCGCGCGGCCGGGACCGACCGGACGCGGGCCGCGTTGATCGTGTGGGGCGGCTGGATGCTCGTCACCTCGCTGGTGTTCAGCTTCATGAGCGGGATCGTGCACCCGTACTACGCCGTCGCGCTGGCGCCGTCGATCGCCGCGGTGGTGGCGATCTCCGGGACCTCGCTGTGGCGCGGCCGGGCGCATCTCGCGCCCCGGGTGTTCTTGTCGCTGATGATCGCGGCCAGCGCCGTCTGGGCGTACATCCTCTTGGACCGTGACGCGGACTGGCTGCCCGCGCTGCGCTGGATCATCGTCGGCCTCGGCCTGGTGACCGCCACCGTCGTACTGGTGGGTGTCCCGCCGATGCGCCGGCTCGTCGCCGTCGTCGCGGCGGTCTCCGTGCTGACGATCGGCCTCGGCACCACCGCGTACGGCATCGAGACCGCTTCGCAGGCACACTCCGGCTCGATCCCGATCTCGGGCCCGTCCACCGGTGCCGAGCGTGGAATGGGCATGGAAGAGGGGTCCTCGGCGGAGATCGGGGCCGTGCTCGCGGCGACCACGACGAAATGGGCGGCCGCGACGTCGAGTTCGCAGTCGGCGGCGAATCTGGAGCTCGCGAGCGGGAAGTCGGTGATCGGCATCGGCGGCTGGAGCGGCAGGGATCCCGCTCCGACGCTGGCGGAATTCCAGCAGTACGTGGCGAACGGCGACATCACCTACTACATCGAAGGCGGCCGCGGCGGCGGGCCGGGTGGCGGCTCGAACGAGATTTCCGAATGGGTCGCCGAGAATTTCAGCGCCACCACGGTCGGCGAGCAGACGGTGTACAACCTGCTCTCGTAAATCCTTCGACAAACGTCGGGGCGCACGGGAATCCTGGACGGCGTGAATCGGCCGTACCGCTGGGATCTCGTGCGCCCCGACCAGCTCGGGACGCTACTGGAGCGCGCCGAAGAACCGTCGTTGTGGTTCCTGGGCGAACTGATCGAATGCGCCGCGAAGGTGATCGCGCGGGCGGGGGACGCGGACCTCTACTTCGTCGGCCGCTCCGCGGACAGCGTGCACGACCTGCTGAGCGGAACCCCTTGGCGGGAACGGATCCACCAGTTGCCACTGTCGTTCGCAGGGGCATACGCCGGGCTTGCCGAGTCCGATGTGGACACTCTTCGCGGCTATCTCGCCGCGGCGGGGCTGAGCCCGCACGATCTGGCGCGCGGGCGGCCGAAGGTGTTCGTCGACCTCGTCTACACAGGACAGACGTTCACCGAACTCTACGGATTCCTGCGGCGCTGGATCGAGGACGAACGCGAGGCCTGGAGCATCATCCGCGGACGGCTCCGGTTCCTCGGGATCACCATCCGGGAGCGCACGACGCCGTCGGCGTTCCGCTGGCAGCAGGAGTTCGCGTGGCCAGCCGAGCTGCCCGCGAACGGCGTCCGGAACATCTCGCTCGACGAGCCCGTCTGGCTCTACTTCGGCAACACCCAGCCCAAGCTGACGGCGTCGTTCCCGCGGCCGCGCTGGTCGGACGAGAACGGCCGCGCGCCGGAGCATTCGGACCAGCGGCTGCGGGGGCTCGCCGAGGCGGTCGCGATCGTCGAGGCGGGGCGCTCGAAGGCGGGGCGGGACCTGCTCGTGCGGCATCTGCGGAAGGAACCGGCGATGGCGGAGAGCTGGCTGCGGACGCTGATCACCCGTCTGCGCTGACCGGCCTGCTCACCGGCCTCGTGAGTGGCAAGGACGGTTAGAACCGTCCTTGCCACTCACGAGACGGGACCGACAGCTGCCTTTCACCTACCCCTCAGCCGCTCCACAGGTTCGCGGCGCACTCTGGAAACAGGCATCACCCAGGGGTGAGGAGAAGACGATGAGGGAGCTTCCGCACTGGCACACGGCGAGCGCGCGGGGACCGCGCGAGTACAACGCGGACGCCGTCGCGGCGTACGCGGCGGCGGGCGGCCGCGGGATCGTGTTCGCCTTGGCCGATGGAGTCGGAGATCACCCGAATGCCGCACAAGCGGCGCGGACGGCCGCCTCGGCGGCGGCGCGGACACCGGTCGAGCAGGGGGCCGTCGGGGCCGTTCTCGCTGCTCAGCGGGCCGTGCTCGCACTCGGCGGGCCCGGTGACTGCGTCCTCGTCGTGGCCGTCCAGAGCGGCGAAGGGTATGGCATCGCGTGGGTCGGGGACGCGCGGGCGTACGCTTGGGACGGTTACACCGTGCGGCAGGTGACGAAGGACCATACGCTCGCGCAGTACTTCCGCGACCACGACCAACCCGTGACACCGCGGATGGAACACGTCGTCACCACCAGCGTCCGCACGGCCGGTGCGCACGAGATCGGCACCGCCACCGTCACGACCGGCGGGCTTCTGCTCACCAGCGACGGTGTGCACAAGACGCTCAGCGGTCCGGCCATGCTCGACATCCTGGGGATGCCGGACGGGGCGGCCACGGAGCTGGTGCGGACGGCGATCTCGCTCGGTGGCTCCGACAACGCCACCGCGATCGTGGTGGATCCGCCCGGCGCGGAGGTCACCACGGAAAAGTTTCGCGGGGGGGGGGGGAGCCCGGGGGGGAGGGGCCGCCCCCCGCGCCAAA
>NZ_JBHXIB010000079.1:20478-27922 GCF_042723975.1 Amycolatopsis sp. NPDC058340
CCGCTGATTGTGTTGTTTCGCCCCGGCCGGTTGGCCCCCTTGTAAATGTGTCCCGTCGCGGCGGTACCGGGGGGGTCGGGCGCCGACGCGATCCCTCTTCAGCTGACGGTATTCACGCAGCACCAGCACGACGATCACGACGTCGAGGGCGGCGAAGAAGGGCAGCGCGAGCGAGTGTGTGTGGATCGCGCGGAAGACCTCGTAGACCACGAACGCCGAGAGCACCACGGCGGCCACGGGGTAGGCCCGCATCACCTTCTTCGCGAGCGCCCAGACCAGGCCGAGTTTGATGAGGCCGTGCGCGACGAGGTACACGACGGCGAACGTCCGGCCTTCGGCGAAGTGGCCGGCGGCGAGTTCGAGGTGCCGGGCCAGCGTCCCCTCGGGGTCGCCGAGCAGGTCACGGGTGACCACGGCGTGCGCGAAACCGGAGATGACCGTCGCCGGGACGATCATCAGGACGAGGCCGCCCACCAGCTGCAACGCCCCGTCGAACCCCTTCAGGGCGATGGCGATCCGGAACAGCTTCTCGGTGCTCATGTCACCTCACCCTGCCGCACCGGGCCGCCGTGCGCAGCCGCCGTCACCGGAACAGGCGGTCCTGGCAGGTCCGGCACCGTTCGTGCCGGGCGGTCCGGCCGGCGGGGTCCCTGCCGTAGAACGGAAAGCACGGCGCCCCGCAGAGCGCGAGGTAGATCCGCCCGCACCGCAGCGGCCGCTCACCGACGTTGTGCGCCACGACCAGCACCCGGTGGCGCTCGCCCGCTTCGGGCAGCCAGCCGTCGTCCGGCAGCTTCGCGAGCACGTCCGCGTCGAGATCGTCCGAACGGGCGAGCAGCGCCGTGCCGAGGTCGGTCAGCCGTTCCCCGAGATCACGGAGGACGTCGGCGCGCGGCGCGTCGTCTTCGACCATCCGGGTGACGACGGTGATGTCGGTGCCCAGGGAGCCGTGGAGATCCCGGAGCCGGTCGAGAAGGCGGTGATCCATGCCCTTCCATTAACGCGTTGCGCCCGGGAAAGGGAAGGTTCACGACGCGTAGGTGACCTGGCCGTTCATGACGGTGGCGGTGACGGGGATGTCGCGCAGTCCGGCCGGGGACAGCCGCGCCGGATCCACCGCGGTGACGACCAGATCCGCCACGTCGCCCACGGCCACTCCGGTCCGGCCGCCGGACGCCGCCGCGAGCGCGGCCTCCAGCGGCATGGCCTGCTCGGGGTGCCACGCCGGGCGGTCGTCGTCGGTGCGGCTGACGGCCGACGCGATCGCGTCCCACGGGTCCAGCGGCGCGACCGGCGCGTCCGAGCCGAACTCCAGGCGCACCCCGGAGCGGTGCAACGCGCCGTACGGGAACGCCCGGTCGGTCCAGCCGTGCCAGTGCCGGTCGGCGACGTCGCGGTCGTCCGGCTGATGGGCGGGCTGGACGCTGGCCACGACACCCAGTTCGGCGAAGCGGGCGACGTCCTCGGCACGCAGCAGTTGCGCGTGCTCGATGCGTCCCGTGCAGCCGACGTTCGCGAAGGCGTCGAGCGCGATCTTGTTGGCGTGATCGCCGATCGCGTGCACCGCGGGCGAAAGACCGTGTCCGGAAGCCTTGCGCATCAACGGTTCCAGCTCGTCGGGCGGCAGTTCGAGCAGCCCGTGGGACTCGGTTCCGGCGTAGTGGCCCACGCAGTACGCGGTGCGCGTGTTCAGCGAACCGTCGACGAACAGCTTGAACGGGCCCACCGTGAGCAGGCCGCCGCTGCCCTCCAGCACGTCGCCGGAGCGGTGGCCGCGTTCGATGGCCGTGTCGAGCAGGTACTTCGCGATCACGCAGGAAACCCGGACGGGCAGGGGTTTCCGCGCGAGCCGTCGCCGCCAGTCGGTGACGGTGTCCGCGTATTCGTAGTCGACGATCTTGGTGACGCCGCGGGCGGCCGCCGCGTCGAGGGCGTCGGCGACCCAGCCGTCGATGACGTCGTCGGGGGCGACGGGGAGTTCGGCCGTCGCGCTCATGCAGTCGTTCTCCAGCAGCACCCCGGTCGGATGCTCGCGGCCGATGAGTTTCAGCGCGGCCGGGCTGAGCCACAGCGTGTGGAGATCGGCGCTGAACAGCGCGACCGGATGCCCGGGCAGCGCCTTCTGCAGCAGATCCTTGTGCGGGGCGTCGGGCCAGAGGCCGTCACGGAACCCGGCACCGAGTACGAGTTCGCCGGGCGGCGCGGGATGCGCCAGCAGATGGGCGAGCACGAGCTCGACCGTGTGGGCGGCGGAGGTCGCCTCCCCCAGCGGGATCCGGCGGCGCGCGGCCGACCACTGCGCGGTGTGCACATGCGCGTCGACCAGACCGGGCAGCAGGGTGCCGCCGTGCCCGTCCAGGATCTCCGACGCCTCACCCGCCTGTCCCGGGCCCGCGATGGCCGCGATCCGGCCGTCCTCGATCCGCACGTCCGACAGGGAACCCGCCAGGCCGACCCGGACCCGGCGCAACAGAAGATCGTCCACGCCCTCACCTTGCCAGCCCGCCCGCGTTTAGTCCTCTAATTGCGGGCGAAGGTGAGCTTTCCCAGCGCGGCCACCAAAGGCGCGAGTTCGGGGAGTTCTTCGGCGGCGGCGAGTGCCTCGGTGAGGACGGCGTCGTGCGTCGGCCGCGCGGCGGCGAGCAGCTCCTGCCCCGACGGCGTGACCTCCGTGTAGATCCCCCGCCGGTCGTCCGGGCACAGGTACCGCTGCAGCAGCCCCCGGTCCTCCAGCCGCGACACCAGCCGGGTCGTCGCCGACTGGCTGAGCACGACGGCGTTCGACAGCTGGTTCATCCGCAGGTGGAAACCGTCCTGCCGGGCGAGCACGTCCAGCACGGTGTACTCGCTCACGGACAGCGAGTGCTGCTGCGCCAGCGCACGCTCCAGCGCGTCCTCGATCCGCGCGTGCAGTGCGGCGAGGGTCCGCCAGCCCTGCGCGCGTGCCTCCACGGCGTCGTCGGCCAGTGACACGGTTCACCTCTTCCCCGGTTGCCCGAGCTTCGTTGCGTCATGCATCATCAAGCGTGTGCAATATACGGCGCGTGCAACTATTTCAGACGCCCGTAGTTGCCAACGCCAGCCAACACCACTCTACGGGAAGAAGTGAGCCTCCAATGCCTGCCGCTCTGCTCGCACTGGCGATCAGTGCCTTCGGTATCGGCACCACCGAGTTCGTGATCATGGGGCTGCTGCCCGAGGTCGCGGGCGACTTCGGCGTCTCGATCCCCTCCGCCGGGCTGCTGATCTCCGGATACGCGCTCGGCGTCGTGGTCGGTGCCCCGCTGCTGACCGCGCTCGCGTCGCGGGTGCCGCGCAAGACGGTCCTGGTCGGCCTGATGGTCCTGTTCATCGCGGGCAACGTCGTGTCCGCGCTGGCCCCGACCTACGGCCTGCTGATGACCGGCCGCGTGGTCGCCGCGCTGTCCCACGGCGCGTTCTTCGGCGTCGGCGCGGTCGTCGCCGCCTCGCTGGTCGCGCCGACCAAACAGGCGGGCGCCATCGCGATGATGTTCACCGGCCTGACCGTCGCCAACGTCCTCGGCGTGCCCGCCGGGACCGCGCTCGGCCAGGCGCTGGGCTGGCGATCGACGTTCTGGGCGGTCAGCGCGCTCGGCGTGCTCGGCCTGATCGGGATCCTCGCGCTGGTCCCCGTGCAGGCGACGACGCAGAGCGCCGGGCTGCGCAGTGAACTGGCCGTGTTCCGGCGTCCGCAGGTGTGGCTCGCGCTGGCGATGACCGCGCTGGGCTTCGCCGGGGTGTTCGCGTCCTTCACCTACATCGCCCCGATGATGACCGAGGTCGCCGGCTTCTCCCCCGGCGCGGTGACCTGGCTGCTGGTGCTGTTCGGCGGTGGCCTGTTCGTCGGGAACCTGCTCGGTGGCAAGGCGGCCGACCGGTCGCTGATGCCCAGCCTGTACGTCATCCTCACCGTGCTCGCGGCCGTACTGGTCGTGTTCGTCTTCACCGCGCACGCCCAGCTCCCCGCCGCGATCACCATCGCGATCTTCGGCGCGGCCGGTTTCGCGACCGTCGCGCCGCTGCAGGCCCGCGTCATGAACAAGGCCGAAGGCGCGCCCGCGCTGGCTTCGGCGGCCAACATCGCCGCGTTCAACCTCGGCAACGCCGGAGGCGCGTGGCTCGGCGGCAAGGCCATCGACGCCGGGCTCGGCTACACCGCGCCCAACTGGATCGGCGCCGCGCTCGCCCTCGCCGGACTGCTGGTCGCGGTCATCTCGGGCATGCTCGACCACGGGCGGCGAAAGGCTCGTCGCGCCGAACTGGCCCCCGCCGCCTGAACCGGAAAACACCCATGAAAGGAACGCAAGTGACCGACATTCCCACCGTCAAGCTCAACAACGGGGTGGAGATGCCGCAGCTCGGGTTCGGCGTCTTCCAGGTGCCGGACGAGGAGACCACCGCCGCGGTCAAGGCCGCGCTGGACGCGGGCTACCGCAGCATCGACACCGCCGCCATCTACGGCAACGAGGCGGGCGTCGGCAAGGCACTCGCCGAGTCCGGGATCGCCCGCGACGAGCTGTTCATCACCACCAAGCTGTGGAACAGCGAACAGGGCTACGACGCCACGCTGAAGGCGTTCGACGCCAGCCTGGCCAAGCTGGGCCTGGAGCAGCTGGACCTGTACCTCATCCACTGGCCGACGCCTGAGCGCGATCTCTACCGCGACACGTGGAAGGCCTTCGAGAAGCTCTACGCCGACGGCCGGGTGCGCGCGATCGGCGTCTCCAACTTCCAGCCCGCGCACCTCGAACGGCTGGCCGACGCCGGCTCCGTGACCCCGGCGGTCAACCAGGTCGAGGTGCACCCGTACCTGCAGCAGGCCGCGGTGCGCGAATACGACGCGAAACACGGCATCGCGACCGAGGCATGGAGCCCGCTGGCCAAGGGCGGCGACCTGCTCGGCGAGGACGCGGTCAAGGCGCTGGCCTCGAAGCACGGCCGCACGCCGGCGCAGATCGTGCTTCGGTGGCATCTGCAGCTGGGCAACGTCGTGATCCCGAAGTCCGTGACCCCGTCGCGGATCAAGGAGAACCTCGACGTCTTCGGGTTCACGCTGTCGGAGGAGGACATCGCCTCGCTGTCCGTGCTGGACCGGGGCGAGCGGACCGGGCCGGATCCCGACACCTTCAACGTCGCCTGAGCACTAACCCTCGTGAGTGGCAAGGACGGTTAGAACCGTCCTTGCCACTCACGAGGCTCCGGGCTTTCCCAGGTAGCGGGCGTAGCGCTTTGTTTCGGCCCGAGCCCGCTGCGTAGCCGGTTACTATTCGGCCGCACAGCAGGCACTTGTGCGAAAAGAGGTAACCGGACGATGCAGGCCCGAGGACGCGCCGTCCTCGCGACACTTCTGCTCGTGGCGTTCCCAGTGGTGGTCGTCGCGGTGGGTGTCGCCAGTGTGCTGGCGGGCCTGCGGATCCAGGGCAAGATCGGCACCTACGTCATGCTCGGCGGGCTCGCGATCATGGTCGCGCTCGGCTTCGGGCTGATGAGCGCGTTGCGGGCGCGGCGTCCCCCGATCGAGGGGCCGCGGCTGGACCGCGAAGCCCATCCCGCGTTGTGGGAGATGATCGACGACCTCGCCGCCCAGGTGAAGACGCGGCCGCCGGACGAGATCGTGCTGATCGGCGAGATCAACGCGGCGGTCAGCGAGGACGCCCGGTTCCTCGGGCTGCGGCCGGGCCGCCGCACGATGCTGATCGGGCTGCCGCTGCTGGCGGCGATGAGCGTGAGCGAGCTCCGGTCGGTACTCGCGCACGAACTCGGCCACTACAGCGGCGGCCACACCCGCCTGCTCGCGCTGACCTACCGCGGCACCCAGACGCTCGCCTTCACCGTCGACCGGCTGGACGGCGGCCCCGCCAGGGCCTTGCTCTCCGCCTACTCGAAGCTGTACCTGCTGGTCGCGCGGTCGGCGAACCGTCGGCAGGAACTGCAGGCCGACGAGGCGTCCGTACTCGCCGCGGGGAGCCGCACGGCGGCCGCGGCACTGCGGAAGGCCGCGACGCTGAGCCCGCTGTGGAAGGACTACGCCGAGCGCTACCTCTCGCTCGGCGCGGCGGCGCGGCGCACTCCCCCGGTGTTGCTGGGGTTCCGCTCGTACCTCAACCACCCCGTCCAGCGGGATTGGGTGGCCGAGTACGCCGAAGACATCATCGACGGCGAAGAGCTGTCGAAATACGACAGCCACCCGCCCACGAAGCGGCGTATCGCGGCGCTGGCCGGAGTCCCGGACAACCCGGTGAAGCCGGACGCGCGACCGGGCTGGTCGCTGCTGGGCGCGCCGAAGATCGACGTGCCGGAGGCTGAGCTGGACGTGCTGATCCGTGACGTCGGGCCGCGCGCGGACTGGGACGAGGTCGTCAAACGCGCGGGCCGCGCGTCGGTGGCGGAGGGCGCGAGGCTGCTGACCGCGGCCGGGATCGAGAGCAGGCTGGCGCCGCGCGGCACGATCGGCGAGGTCGTGCGGGTCCTGCGTGACGGCGACGCCGACGCGCTCGCGAAACCCCTGCGGGCCCCGTCCCGCGAGGAGGGCCTGGACCTGCTGACCGAGTTGTTCGCCGACACCGTCACCGCCGCGATGATCGACAACGGTGTCGCCGCGCACCGGCTGAACTGGGGCGGCGGCTGGGAACTGTGCCTCGGGGACGGCGAACCGTTCGACGTCACCGAGCTGGTCGGCGCGGCGGTCCGCAGCCCGCGCGCGGTCGACGAACTGGTCCACAACCTGCAACTGCTGAGCGTGCCCGCCGCCTACTTCTGCAAACAGGAGCCCCAGCCGGAGCCGGATCCCGCCGAAGCCCGCATGCTCGGCATGTTCACCGCGCTCAAGGCCAAACGGAAGCTCTACGACCTGATCGTCTGCGACACCGAAGTGGTGCTGCTGCCGATGGCGCGTTCGGTACTGATCCGCCGCGGCCTCGCCGGGCTGATCGGGGGGCGTGGGGTGTCGGACCGCAAGCGGATCCGGAAGCTGCGTGAGCGCGGCCTCGACGATCTGCGCGCCGAACCGGGCGCCCGGCGGATCCCGTTCTCGGACATCGTCGCGGGCGGTTTCCCGCGCCGGAAACTCACCACGTACCTGACGCTGGAACTGTCCGACGGCGAGACGCTGGAACTGGCGATCACCGGCAACACCGAGGATTTCGGCACCGCCCACGACGAACTGACAGCGTTCTTCGACTCGCTGAGGGCCTGACAGTCCTCAAAACTCGCGGCCCGGTCCCGACGTCGCGAAAGCCACTTTCGCGACGTCTGATGTCCCGAAAGTGGCTTTCGCGACATGCCCTGAGCGGCGAGTGAGGTTCCCAATGTCGCATTTGAGGCGCTGAGTGTCCCTGATGCGACATTGGGAACCCGCAGCACCAGCGACAGGCGTTGCGAAAGCCACTTTCGCAACGTTGAAGGTTGCGAAAGTGGCTTTCGC
>NZ_JBHXIB010000080.1:0-25120 GCF_042723975.1 Amycolatopsis sp. NPDC058340
GCGGTCACCGCGTTCTTCTGGGCGAGCCTGGTCCGGGTGGCGCTGCTGCACCATGTCACCTGGTCGGTGAACTCGCTGTGTCACCTGATCGGCGATCGTCCGTTCGCCGCGCGGGACAAATCCGCGAACTTCTGGCCGCTCGCCATCGCCTCGATGGGTGAGTCCTGGCACAACTCCCACCACGCCGATCCGACCGGCGCCCGGCACGGAGTCCGCCGGGGTCAGCTGGACATCTCCGCGCGGCTGATCTGGTTGTTCGAGAAAGCGGGCTGGGCGACCGACGTCCGCTGGCCCAAGGCCGACCGGCTCAGCCGCAAACTCAACCCCGGCCACGCGTTGTCGATGCGCCGCCGGGCTCGGCGAGCCTGAGCCCTCAGCGGATCGCGCCCGCGATGGCGTCGATCAGCTCCGGCCCGTCGGAGAACACCGGGTCGTTGTGATCCGCGCCGGCGACTTCGATCGTCCTGGCGCCGGCGGCCCGTGCCACGTCACGGCTCTGCTGGGCGGGGACGATCGAGTCCTCGGAGCCGAACACCACGGTCACGGGCGCCTTCACGCGCGCGACGGTGTCCCTCGTCGGGAACTCGTCCCGCAGCAGCCAGCGGACCGGCAGGAACGGGTAGTGCCGTTGCCCGACCGACGCGAGGTCGACGAACGGCGAACGCAACACGAGCGCGGACGGCGGGCGTTCGACGGCCAATTCGGTGACGACCGCCGAGCCGAGACTCTCGCCGAAGTAGATCAGTGGCGTCCCGGCCTCGCGTACCAGGAAGTCCTGCGCGGCGCGGACGTCGAGCGCGAGCCCGTCTTCGGACGGTGCGCCGGGATTGCCCCCGTATCCGCGATAGTCCAGTAGCAGCACCGAGAGCCCGCGGGCGGTCAGCGCGCGGGCCAGCGGCGCGCGGAACGACCGGTTCCCGGCGTTGCCCGGCGCGACCAGGACGGCCGCTTTCGCCCCGGCGACCGGGAAGTACCAGCTCGCCAGGCGCAGCCCGTCCGAGGTGGTGAGCGTGACGTCCCTGCCGCCGGGCAGGACCGCGGCCGCACCGGGTGGCGGACCCGCCTCGGGCAGGTAGATCAGTTTGCGCTGGAAGGCGAACGCGCCACCGAAGACCACACCGACGAGGGTGACGGCCACCGCCAGCGCGATCAACACCTTCTTGCGCATGCTCAAGGCCTCGCCGGGGGAAGACCGAACCTCGCGAACAGTTCCGCGTCGAGGAACGAGGTGATGTCGCGGATCCGATCGTCGCGAAGGGACAGCACGTTGATCGACCAAGCGTGGTGGACGGCGTCCGCCGATTCGCCGAGGTAGCAGGCGACGGCGGGCTGGCCGTTGGCGGTGACGACCTCGGTGCGCCAGCTCGGGCACCGGCCGAGCGGGACCTCGGCGGCGAAGCCGGCGACCGCCTCGATGCCGCTGTACCACTGCGCGAGTGGCGGCATGGACCAGGTGACGTCCTCGGCCAGCAGCGCCACGAGCGCATCGGCGTCGCCACGCTCCAGCGCGGCGGCGAAGCCCGCGGCGATCTCGCGCGTCCGGCTGTCTTCCGGCCTGCCGCCGGGTGGCGGGACCTTTTCCGCCACGATCGCCCGCGCGCGCTGCAGCGCGCTGTTCACCGCCGCGGCCGAAGTGTCCATTGTGGACGCGATTTCGGCGGCGGAGAAACCGAGGACGTCGAAGAGCACGAGCGCGGCCCGCTGGTTGCCCGGCAGGTGCTGCAGCGCGGCGACGAACGCCAGCTCGATGGCCTCGCGCCGCTCGTACCGGGTTTCCGGGCCGTCGGGGTACGGGCCGAGCCACGCCACCTCGGTGAGCGGGGCCTGTTCGAGCACGACTCGCTCGCTCGACGGGCCGAGGTCCATCGGCAGCGCCCGTTTCCCGCGCGCCGCCGCGAGGTCGAGGCAGGTGCGGGTGGCGATGGTGTAGAGCCAGGTGCGCATCGAGCTCCGGCCCTCGAACCGGTCCATTCCGCGCCAGGCCCGCAGGAGCGCGTCCTGCAGGGCGTCGTCGGCGTCGTGGGCCGAGCCGAGCAGGCGATAGCAGTGGGCGTGCAGCTCGCGGCGCAGCGGCTCGACCAGGCGATCGAACTCCGCTTCGTCGGTACGCACGACGGCTACTTGGCCCGGAGCGCGGTGACGGCGGGGGTGAACATCGTCGTCTTGATCGCGGACAGCGTGCCGCGGTCCTTCCCCGCCAGCGGGCGGACGAGATCGGCCGCGTACTCCAGCAGCGCGGGCTTTTCGGCGACGGCGTCCACGAGCCCGAGATCCCGCGCGTCGGTGCCGCCGAACCGTCGTCCGGTGGTCATCGACGCGATCGCGGCCGCGGGGGTGAGCTTGCTCTGGATCAGCGCCGCCATCCCCGGCGTGAACGGGATGTTGATATCCGCCTCGGGGAAGCAGAAGTACCCGCGGTCGGCACGCATCACCCGGAAGTCGTGCGCCATCGCCAGCATCGCCCCGGCGCCGAAGGCGTGCCCGTTGATCGCGGCGACCGTGTGCACGCCGAGGGTGAGCACACGGGCCAGCAGTTCGTGGACGTCGGCGACGTACTGCGCGGCCCGCGCGGGGTTGCTGGTGAGCCAGTCGAGGTCGAGGCCGTTGGAGTAGAACTTCCCCGAGCCGACGGTGACCAGTACCGCCGGATCCGGATAGGCAACGACGGTGTCCAGCTGGGAATGGACGGTTTCCAGCCAGGACGGCGAGAACCGGTTCTCGTCGTCCCCGAGGTCCAGCAGGAACACCGGGGCGTCGTGGCGCAGAGTGGGCATGTCAGTCCTTCCGTGGGGGTGGGAGCAGGAGTATGGCGTGAACCGCGGCGGACAGCCGGGCCCGGGCGTCTTCGGAGATCGGCTCGCCCGCGGCGAACGCGCGGCGGAACAGGGCCGTCGGCAGGTCGACGACGCAGGTCGTCAGCACTTCGACGGCCTGCGCGTCCCGCCTGCCCCACAGTCGTTCGGCGAGCGTGACGAGAAGCCTGACCAGGCGTTTGTCGAGTGCGGCGAGATCGCCTGCGAGGTCTTCGGGCACCTGCGTGCCGAGCAGATGCTCCTTCTTGACGGTGATGAGCAGGCGAGCCGCCTCCGGACGACGGCAGGCGAATTCCGCCGGTGCGTCCGCCGCGGCCGCGACCGCCGCGGCCGGGTCTTCCGCCTGATCGGCCAGCTCGGTCTGGAGGTCGAGAAAGGCACTCGCCGCGCGGAGCCAGACACGGGCCAGCAGCGCGCCGAGCGAGCCGAAAGCGTGGTAGATCGTCCCGTTGGACACTCCCGCGGCGGCCGCGAGGGACCGCACGGTGACGCCCCGGGCACCGACCTCGACGACGAGGCGCTCGGCCGCGTCGAGCAGCCTGTCCAGGTCGTGCACGCGGGGCCGGGGCATGGCGAGAGGATAACAGAGCGCTTGCTCTAAAACGGCGGAACCCTGTGACGTGCTTCACCCCGCGTGCTGTCACATCGGGCCGGTGGCCGGGGTCAACCCCACGAATCACCGAGAAGCCGAGGAGAAACCGAAATGACCACCGCCTATGTCATCGTTACCGTCGTCGGAGCGTTCATGGCCGCGTTCTCGGCCGCCTCGATCTTCTTCCGCGCCAAGTGGGTCGTGCGGCCGTTGGCGGACTACGGCGTTCCCCGCGCCTGGTGGACCCCGCTCGGGGTCGCCAAGGCAGCGGGCGCGCTCGGCCTGATCGCCGGCCTGTGGGTGCCCGCGCTCGGCGTCGCGGCCGGGATCGGCCTGGTGCTCTACTTCACCGGTGCCGTGATCACCGTGCTCCGCGCGCACTGGCCGTCGCACGTCGCGTTCCCGCTGATGTACATGGCGCCTGTCGCCGCTTCACTGGTGCTGGGTTTCGCGGCCTGACACCTGGGGACCGCACCGCGGTGTCGTGGCCGGAAGCTCTGCTCCCGGCCACCGGCAAAACCGTGTCAGACGCTGCGCAGCACGGAAACCACGACGCCGAGCACGGTCGCGCGGTCGCCGTCGATGACGTCGTAGGCGGGGTTGCGCGGTTCGAGGTACACGTGGCCGTCGCGGCGGCGGTACACCTTGACCGTGGCCTCCTCGTCGATCATCGCGGCGACGATCTGGCCGGAGTGCGCCTCCTGCTGCTGCTTCACCACGACGATGTCGCCGTCGCAGATCGCCGCGTCGATCATCGAGTCGCCGCGCACCCGCAGGCCGAAGACGTTGCCCCGACCGGTGAGTTCACGCGGAAGGGTCATCACGTCGTCGACGTGCTCGACGGCGGAGATCGGCGTGCCCGCGGCGATGTCACCGACGACGGGGACCGGCACGGAGTCCTCTGTGGACTCCTTCGACGCGGTGCCGGGTAGGAAGGCGCGCACGTCGATGGGGCGCGAGATCGAGCTGCTGCGGCGGAGGAAACCCTTCTCCTCCAAGGCCGCCAGATGTTTCGACACCGAGGACGTCGAGCGCAGCCCGACCGCTTCGCCGATCTCGCGCGTGCTCGGCGAGTAGCCGTACTCCACCACCCATTCGCGGATGGTCAGCAGGATCTTCTGCTGCCGCTCCGGCAGGGAAGCGGCTTCCTCGAACAGCTCAAGATCGTGGTAGGCGGTCATCAGCGGAATGGTAGTTCGTGCAGGCGGCCGCGATCGCCGCGGTGTCCCAGTAGAACGGCCGCACCTCGGCGATGCGCCCGTCCTGCACGGTGATCGTCTGCAGGATGGGGAAATCCAGCTCGCGGCCGGTCGCCCTGGCCCGGACGTGCACGTGGGTCAGGACCACCAGCGGATCGGTCTCGCTCAGGAAGCTCTGGTCCACCATGTCGAAGACGTCCCAGGTGTCGCTCATGGCGACGAAGAACCGCTCCATGCCTTCGTGGCCGCGCCAGATCCCGCCGTAGGGCAGGCCGTCCGCCTGGTGCAGCACCACGTCGGGGGAGAAGAACGGGGCGAGTGGCACGAAGGACGCCTTTCCCGGGCCGCCCGCCGCGAAGTACTCGGCTTCCGCCGCGTACATGCCCTTGAGTACGGACAGTGCGTCTGTTGTCGTCGTCACGACACCCACTGTGGTGTCCGGCGTGGCCGATCGCTGGCGGTTATCCGTCGTGGAGATCGGCCGGATGGCGGCGCGGCCGGACCGAAAGTCCGATCCCGCGAGCGTTTCCGCGAGGTTGACTCGATCGTATGAACACGAAGATCACCGCGGCGGTACTCGCCGCAGCGACGGCCACGGTCGCCCTGTCCGGTTGCGGGCTCAAGGAAGGGCTGACCGAAAAGGCGAACGGACACGTCAAGACGGTCGGCTACGCGACCGGAGCGGAAGGCAAGCGGGACAAGGACGCCAGGCTGCCGGAGTGGGTGCCGGACGGGGCGGCGTCGGTCACGGAGGTCATCCGGACGACGGGTTCGGAGCGGCTCCTGAAATTCACCGGCGGGACCTTGCCCGCGCTCTGCGTGCCGGGAGCGGCCGCGACACAGGCGGCCACGCTCTCCGCCCAGTGGTGGCCGCAGGGTCAGGAGAGCAGGACCGACAAGGTCTGCGGCGAATGGCATGTGCTGGTCCAAGGCTCCGACGTGTACGCGTTCAAGCCGGAAACACTGGTGAACACGAGGTCCTGAGTCATTCCTCGGGCGTGAGCGCGTCGGCGCAGACGGCGAGATCGTGCACCAGCCGCTCCCGCCCGGCTTCCGAAAACGGCGCGAGCATGCGGTCCTGGACCTCGCGCACGAGGCCGCTCGCGGCGCGGAGCTGGGCGCGTCCGGCGGGGGTGAGCGTGCTGGGCAGGGCGCGGCCTTGCGGCGCCGTCGCCGGACGGGTGACCAGCCCGCGGTCCTGCAGACCGCGCAGGACCAGGTTCATCGACTGCCGGGTGACGAACACGGCCCTGGCCAGTTCCGCGTTGGACAGCC
This sequence comes from Amycolatopsis sp. NPDC058340, assembly GCF_042723975.1. Lineage (NCBI taxonomy): Bacteria > Bacillati > Actinomycetota > Actinomycetes > Pseudonocardiales > Pseudonocardiaceae > Amycolatopsis > Amycolatopsis sp. NPDC058340. The sequence continues at coordinate 5,880 of NZ_JBHXIB010000080.1, forward strand.
CCGGTCGCTGCGAGAGCACTTCGAGGCAGGAGTACTGCGGCACGGTCAGGTCGAGGGGCCGCAACGCGGTGTCCATCGCCGTCCGGAGTGCCGTCGCCGCCCGCTTCAGCAGGTATCCCGCGGATTGGTCCAGTGGTCCGACCGTCATGTCAGCATCATGACATATTCGCGATCTGGCGGAGCAGTGCGAGGGCCTGCTCGCCCGAAGAGCCCGCCGGGGTCGTGCACACGATCAGCGACTGGTCCGGTGAACGGGCGATCGACAACGTCTGCTGGGTCACCCGGACCGCGCCGACGACCGGATGGCGCAGTTCGTAGGACTCGGCGTCGCAGGGCCGCACGCGATGGTCGCTCCACAACGCGACGAACTCGGGGCTCTTCATGGTCAGCTCGCCGATCAGTTCCGCGAGCAGCGGGTCGTCGGGATACCTGCCGACGGCGATCCGCAGGCTGCCGACCACCGCACGGATCTTCCGCTTCCAGTCGGAGTACAGCTCCCGGCAGTGCGGGTCCAGGAACAGCATCCGGCTCGTGTTCGGCCGTCGTGCCGGGTCTTCCGGGGCGTGGAAGTCCAGATGCCCGCCCAGCAGGGCGTGGCCGAGCGCGTTCCACGCCAGGACATCGGAGCGGCGGCCGAGCACGAGCGCGGGAGCGTCCACGGTGCCCAGGAGATCCCGCGTCTCGGCATGGAGCTTCTCGGGCCGTGGACGGCGCGCCCGCGGGGTGCGGCGGGCGGCACCGGCGAGCCGGTCGAGGTGTTCGCGTTCGTGGTCGTCGAGCCGCAGCGCGCGGGCGATGGCGTCCAGCACCTCGGCCGAGGCGCCGCGGGACATGCCCTGTTCCAGCCGCGCGTAGTAGGAGACGCTGACCCCGGCGAGCTGGGCCAGTTCCTCACGCCGAAGCCCCGCGACCCGGCGACGCGACCCGTAGTCACGCAGGCCGACGTCTTCCGGCAGCAGCCGCGCCCGTCGTGCCTGCAGGAAGTCGCCGAGCGGGCCAGGTCCGTCCATGGGGCCGAGTATCCGGGGCGCGGTCCGCGTCAGCCACACCCTCCCAGTGGGAGGACAAGCGGGGCGTGGTCCGCTGCCTGCCGGGCCGCCAGGCTCGGGGACATGGACGAGATCACCATCGGAGACGTCACGGTCACCCGCGTCAAGGAGTTCTACGGTTCGCTCGGCATGTCCCCGGCCGAGTTCCTGCCGGACAGCCCCGACGGGGCGTGGGACGAACACCGCGGCTTGCTGGCGCCCGATTTCTGGAACCCGGGGACGAACGAGTGCCGCGCGGCGCTCCAGTCCTGGCTGATCCGCAGCGAAGGGCGCACGATCCTCGTCGACACCGGCGCCGGCAATCACAAGGACCGGCCGTACGCGGCGGTGTGGAACCGTCTCGACACCGCCTATCTCGACAACCTCGCGGCCGCCGGGGTGCGGCCCGAGGACGTCGACGTCGTGGTCAACACCCATCTGCACATCGACCACGTCGGCTGGAACACCCGGCTCGACGGCCGGACCTGGGTGCCCACCTTCCCGAACGCCACCTATCTGATGCCCCGGCCCGATTTCGACTTCTGGAACCCGGCCGAAGCGCACGATTCCGTGCTGGGGCGTGGAAATCAGAACGTCTTCGAGGACAGTGTCGCGCCGGTCCACGAGGCGGGGCTGACCCACCTGTGGGATGGCACGTACCGGATCGACCGCAATCTGCGGCTGGATCCCGCGCCCGGTCACACGCCCGGCTCGTCCGTGCTCACCCTGGAATCGGGCGGGGAGCGGGCGTTGTTCGTGGGCGACCTCGTGCACACCGCGCTGCAGATCGTGGAGCCGGACACCAATTCGCCCTATTGCGAAGACCCGGTGGGATCACGGGTCACCCGGCACAAGCTGCTCGGCCAGGCCGCCGACGAGCACGCGCTCCTCTTCCCGGCGCACTTCGGCGCACAGGGCGCCGTGCGGGTCGAGCGCCGCGGATCGAAGTTCGCGATCGCGCGGTGGGCCGCGTTCTCCCCGCTCTCCTGAGGAGTTTTCGTGTACGTGCGAACAGAAACCCCGGCCGGTGCCGTGCGTGGCGGCCGTGATTCCTTCGGCGAGCTCTATCGCGCCATCCCGTACGCGGCGGCGCCGATCGGCCCCGGCCGTTTCCTCCCGCCGGCGCCGCATCCGGGCTGGTCCGGCGTCCGCGACGGGACCCGGCCAGGGCCGACGGCTCCCCAGCCGGTGCGCGATTTCGGCGGGCTCGACATGAAGCCGTATTTCGGGCCCGGCTGGGTGCGCGGCGAGGAGTACCTCACCGTCGACGTCCGGACACCCGCGGCGGACGACGGGCGGCGTCCGGTCATGGTCTTCGTGCACGGCGGCGGTTTCGTCACCGGTTCGGCCCGCGCCGCGCTCTACGACGGGAGGGCGTTCGCGCGCGACGGCGTCGTCCTGGTGACGGTGAACTACCGCCTCGGCGTTCCCGGTTTTCTCGATCTGGAAGGCGCTCCACCCAACCGGGGCCTGCTCGACGTGCTCGCCGCGCTCCGCTGGGTGCGGGACACGGTCGCCGTGTTCGGCGGCGATCCGGGCAACGTCACCGTCTTCGGGCAGTCCGCGGGAGCGACGCTCGCCGGCGCGCTGCTCGCGACGCCGCGGGCCAAGGGACTGTTCCGCCGGGCGATCGTCCAGAGCGGCAGCGGAACCGGCGCCTTCACCCCGGAGCAGGCGGCCAGGGTCACCGCCGCGGCCGCTTCGGCGCTGGGTACCGAGGCCACCGCGAAGGCGTTCGGCGAGATCCCGGACGAGCGGTTCCTGGAGATCCTGCCCGCGCTGGCCGGGCTCGAGCTGCGGACCGAAACCGCCGCGGATCCCTTGGCCGGGCTGAGCCCGTTCAGCCTCGTCTTGCCGGTCCAGCCCGCCGACGGTCCGCTCGACGGCGACGTCGCGCTCCTCATCGGTACCAACACCGAGGAAGGAAACCTTTACGGCGAACCGAATCTCGGACAGACGCTGTTCGGGGCGGGCACCGAACGTCTGGCGCGGGCGCACGCGGCGATCTCGGCGGGGCACACCCACCGGTACTCGTTCGGCTTTCGGTCGACGGCGCTGAACGGACGGCTCGGCGCCGCCCACACCGTCGAGCTGCCGTTCGTCTTCGACGTCGCGAACGAGCCGTGGCTGCACGGGGACACCGGTCTGCTCGGTCCCGATCCGGTTCCGGAAGGTCTCGCGGCCAGGGTGCACGGCGCGTGGGTCGCGTTCGCGAGGACGGGTGATCCCGGCTGGAGCGGGGATGCCGTCGAGTTCTTCGGCTGACAGCGCCTGCCAGACCGGTGCCAGCGTCGTGTGCGGCGGCTGACAGCGGCCCGCGACACGCTCTGGAATGTCATTCCAGAAGCGACCGAGGGGTCACCATGAACACACCAGTCACGATCATCGGCGCCGGTCTCGGCGGGCTCACCTTGGCCAGGGTCCTGCACGTCCACGGCATCCCGTCCACGGTCCACGAAGCGGAACCGTCGCCGGCCTCGCGGCTGCAGGGCGGGATGCTCGACATCCACGATTACAACGGCCAGCTCGCGCTCGAAGCCGCCGGGCTGCTGGACGAGTTCCGTGGCATCGTCCTGGAAGGCCGCCAGGCGCTGCGGGTGCTCGAACAGGACGGGACCGTCCTGTTCGAGCGGGGCGACGACGGCACGGGCGGCCGCCCCGAGGCGCAGCGCGGCGACCTGCGGCGGATGCTGCTCGACTCGCTCCCCGAAGGCACCGTCCACTGGGGACACAAGGCCGTCGGTGCCCGGACGCTCGGCGACGGCCGCCACGAGGTGACCTTCGGCGACGGCTCCACCGTCGTCACGGGTCTGCTGGTCGGTGCCGACGGGGCATGGTCACGGATCCGGCCGCTGCTCACCGGCGCCGTTCCCGAGTACTCCGGCACGTCGATCGTCGAGACCTACCTGTACGACGCGGACACCCGGCACGCCGCCGTGGCCAAGACGGTCGGCGGCGGATCGATGTTCGGGGCCGGGACCACGGAGGGCATCAGCATCAACGCGCACCGCGAAAGCGGCGACACGCTGCACGCCTACGTGGAACTCGGCAAACCGCTGGAGTGGTTCGACGCCATCGACTTCTCCGACGCCGAAGCGGCCAAGGCGCGGATCGCGGCGGAGTTCGGCGGCTGGTCGCCGGAGCTCACCGCGCTCATCACCGAAAGCGACATCGCGCCGATCCACCGCCCGGCCTTCGCCCTGCCGTCCGGGCTGCGCTGGGAGCGAGTGCCCGGCGTGACCCTGCTCGGCGACGCCGCGCATCTCGCGCTGGCGAACGGGGAAGGCGCCAACCTCGCGATGCTCGACGGCGCCGAACTCGGCAAGGCGCTCGCGGCGCGTCCCGGCGACGTCGAGGCCGCTCTCACCGAGTACGAACACGACATGTTCGTGCGCTGTGAGACGCCCATCGAGGAGGACTTCCTGGTGGAAAGCATCTTCGGCGAGGACGTTCCCGAGCGGCTGCTCGCCATGTTCGAGGAGCGGAAGGCCTAGGGTCTTTCAGGCCCAGCCGATCCGCTCGTGGAACGGCGTGATCCACGCCCGGAAACGATCTCCGTGGGCTTCGTGGGCGGCGGCCACGACGGCGTCCGGATCCTCGGACGGCGTCAGGCCCCGCCCGCGGAGCCACTCGGCGAACAGCTCGTGCGAGCCGCTGTGCTCGTCGTCTTCCGCCCGGTAGTAGCAGGCCGAATCGTGGTCGACCATGATCTCGGCGTCGAAACCCAGCAGCCGCAGGAAATCCGTGAAGTCGCGGGCGACGACGTGCTCACCGCCCTCGTCGCCGAAGACCACGATCGGCGACCGGGCGAGGTCCGTCTCGTCGTCGGCCTGCCAGATCGCGTAAGTCGAGCCGCTCCCGTTCGCCTGGGCGAAGGGGATCACCCGCGAGAGGAACGCGGGATCGTCGAGTTCTTGGGGGAAACGGCTTTTGTCGTCGTAGTCGTACAGCTCGAAACCGTCGGCGAGGTAGTCGCGGGTCGAGTCGTAGAGGTCCTTCAGCTCGTTCAGGACCGGAATCGGTGAGTACACGCGGTCACTTTAAGCGGGCTTGGCCTCGGCGGCCCCGCTCCCCGCCGGGAACGGGGCCGCCGGTCACGCGGTCACCTGACGTACACCGAGTAGCCGATACCGCCCGACTTGGTGCCGTCGGCCGTGTTGCCCCGCACGTGGACCGAGTAGATGCCTCGCTCCGGTGGGGTCCACGTCATCGTGCCCGCACCCGAACCGTCCGCCGGTACGGTGATCTCCTCGGTCACCGCACCCCGGTCGTCCCGGACGGAATAGGTGTACGAGACGATGCCCGGCATCCCCGGGGCGAAGGTGAACGTCCCCGGCACACCGGCGCCGCCCGACCACTCGCCTTCCGGATATTCCTTGGACGACACGTACGGCGCGCTCAAGATGTTGAAGGAGTACGTCTTCTCCTGCGAGGAGACGTTGTCGGCGGTCACCGTCCGCACCCGCAGGTTGTGGAAGGCCGAGCCTTCCGGTGGCAGCGGGGGAGTCCACGGCAGCACGGCGCGCCCGTCCTGAACGGCCGTCTGCTGGAACGGACCCCAGTCGAACGAGTACTCGAACCGCACCGCGCCCGGCTGGCGGGCTTCGAACGTGAAGCTGCCGGGGAAAACCCGCCCGTTCGCCTGGAACTCCTTCGAGGTCACCGCCGGATCGTTCGTCACCATCCACGTGATGTTGCCCGTCGACGACCACACGCCCGCCGTGTTCTTCGCGCGCACCAGCATCTCGTAGTCGCCGATCTTCGGTGGGGTGTAGCTCACCGTCGCGGTGTTCCCGCTGACCGGCACGGTCCACCTGGTCGCCGGGTCCGCCGCCAGCCAGTACTCGAACTCCGCGGCGTTCGGCATCGGGGTGGTGAACGTGAACCTGGCGGCCCTGCCCTCCGTCGCGATGTCGCCCTCGTAGCCGACCGTCGGTCGCCAGGTGTTGAGCCACAACCGTTTCTCCGTCACCGGGGACAGCCCGCCGGACGCGTCACGGGCCTGGACCCGCAGCAGGTTCTGGTCGGCCGAGGTGAATTCGACCGGCAGCGAGGCGGTCTTGTCGGCGTTCGCCTTGACCGTCCACTTCGTACTCTCGGCACTCGCGAACCAGTAGTCGTACTCGACGACGTCCGGCATCCTCGGTTTCGCCGTGTAGGTGGCCGAGGTGCCGAGGTCGACGTTTTCGGGCCCGCTCACCACCGGTGACGCGTCGACGAGGAATCGGTACTCCCGTTCCGGCGACTTCACGCCCGATGCGTCGGTGCTGCGCACGAACAGCACGTGTTCCCCACCGGTGGACGGCGTGAGCGTCACCTCGGCGACGCCGTCCTGGCCTGCCGTGACCGTGGCGGACGCGCCGTCGTTCAGCCGGTGGTCGTACGCCACGACGTTCGGCATCGCCGGCGCGAACCGGAACACGCCCGGTACGCCGATGCCGCCGTCCGGGCCACCCTGCGGCGGGTAGCGGTCGGACGTGACCGTCGGCCGCGTCTCCTTGACGATGAACGAGTGGTAGGTGCTTGGCGAGAGGTTGCCCGCCCGGTCCCACGCCCGTACGACCACCGAATGCCAGCCGTTGGACGTCGGCGTGAAGCCGACGGTGGCCGTGCCGTCGGGGCCCGCGGCGATCTCCCGCATGTTCCCGCCGAAGTCGTAGTCGTAGCGCACGACGTCGGCGGAACCGTTGGGGGAGAAGGTGAACTGGCCCGCCACGCCGACCCCGCCGCCCTCGGTGCCCGCCGGGTACGTCGCGGAGGCGACGGCGGGCGCGTTCGGATCAGTGCGATCGACGGTGAACCGGCACGAGCCGGTCGTGGACGACTTCGCCCCCCAGCTGTCCTGTGCGTAAACCTCCCACGCATACGTACCGTCGGCGAGGTCCCAGGTGTCCGGGTACGCCTCGGCGGGGTTGCCCGAACCGGTACCCGTGCGCCGTTGCGACGGGTCCGCCACCGGCCACCACGTGAACTGCCCGAACGTGAAGTCGCCGTTCGGGTCGGACAACTGTGCGCTCAGCTTCGCCTGGCGGCTCACCAGCGGTCCGGTGCCGTCCTTGGCACAGGGTTCGTCGTTGGTGCGCAGGTCGGTCGGCGTCGCGGGCGGAGCGTTGTTCACCACCCGCAGCGTCGCCGGGGACTCGATCCTCCGATAGAACGCCGGGTCCGCCTCGTGGGCTTCGGCGACGCGGAGGCCCAGCGTGAGGTGGCGGGCCTTGTGTTCGATCGCGTCCCGCACCGCGGAGGTGACGTCGAAGGTGGCGTGGTTGTCGATGCAGGTGTTGTCGGCACCCCTGGACGCCACCCGCGTCCGCTCCGCCGGGCGGTTCTGCCAGGTCGACTGCTTGGTGTAGGTGGAGGTCCGCCACACCTCGGTGGCGCGGCTGTCGCAGCTGACGTAGTGCGTCTCGCCCGCCGACAGCAGCACCGTCGTGAACGGCGCACCCCGCAACGAGCTCAGGTCGAAATTCACGTATGAGCGTTGCAGGTGCGGTGTGGTGTCCCAGGTGCCGACCGGCAGGGTGCCGGACGGCTTGAAGTAGGCCGTGTTCGGTGTCGCCGAGTCGACGTAACCCCAGGACGTCGCGGACAGCGTCACTTCCGAACGCTGCTGACCGGTGGTTTCCGCCGCGATCGCGCCATCGGTGAAGGTGAGCGCGATGGTGAGCGCGACGGCGGGCAACGTCAGTGATCTTCGTAAGGTCATGCTGGCCCTCCCTTGTGGCATGCACGACGTACACGCCTCAAGGGAAGGGTTGGTTGCCCGATGGTTCAGCCGCGCCCTAAGCCGTCGGGCGGCCCGCTCCGGCGTAGTCGTCACCCTGCTTCCGGTAGGTGTGCACCTGCACCGCCTGCCCGGTCTGCGGGGCGTCGATCATCTGCTGGTTCCCGATGTACAGCCCGACGTGGTGGATCTTCGTGTTCGGCTCGCCGTAGAAGATCAGGTCGCCCAGCTGGGGATCGGTCACCTTGTTCACGCTGTGGTACTGGGTGTGGGCGGTGCGCATGAGCTTGACGCCGGCGCTGGCGTACGCGGCCGTCGTCAAGCCGGAGCAGTCGAAACCGGGGTCGCTGCCGCCGGTGCCGTTGCCGCCCCAGACGTAGGGCAGCCCGATCTTGTCGATGGCGAAGTTGACCGCGCTCAAGGCCGCCGCGTTCGGCGGCTGCGGGTTCTGGCCGACCGTGCCGTAGACGTTCACCGTCGCGAGCGTGCGGTGCATCAGCAGCGGCGCGGGCTGCAGGGTGCTGACGGCGTTCCACCACGTCTGGCCCTGGCCGAGGTCACGGCCGCCCGCGCAGAGGGCGCGCCCGGCGGTGAGCGTGGCGTCGTCGATGTTCTGCGGGTCCGGTTTCCCGCCGCTCGCCGAAGCCTTGAACCGGTCCCACACCGACGGCGTCAGCTGCAGCGGGCCGCTCGCGTTCGCGGACGAGACGACCTTGTTGTAGAAGTCGCGGACCTCGACCGCGCCGAGCGGTTTCGTCAGCACGCCGTCGGCGTTCAGCCCCGAACCGGCGGCGCGGCCGTGATCGGAGGCGATCTTGCCGAGCGCCGCGAGCGTCACCCAGGACAGGCGGCAACCCGGCGTTTCCTTGCTCAGCGCCACGGTGGTCTTCGCGTACCCGGTCATCGCGCGCAGCGGGATGTCGAGCCAGCCGCTGGTCTTCGACACCCAGGCGTCGAACTCCTGCCCCATCTGCTGCGGGACCTTCGGCTGTTCCTTCGGCATCTCCGCCGGGGCGGAAGACGACGGCGACGGCGACGGTGGCGCGGCCGGGGCCGAGGATTCGACGGCGGCGGCCTCCGTTTTCGGCTCGTCCTTCGGCGCGAACGTGATGGCGGCGACCAGTGCGGCGCCCGCGACGACGACCGCGGCGGCGATCACCGGGAGTCTGCGGCGGCGCGAGGTTTCCTGTTCCATCACCGGCCCCCGGTGATCCGGCCGAGGACGAACTCGCGGAAGGCGTCCACGTCGGTGGTCAGCGCGACGTCGATGGTGCGGCCGGGTACGGCCTGCGGATCGGTGCTTCGCAGCCTTCGCCGGTCCACCAGTGTCGCGCCGCGGGCGGGGCCGAAGCCGCACTCGACGTCCACGGGGTACGACTCGACGTCGAGGATGCCCGGCTTGATCGCCTCGGCCACCGCGACCGCGTCGTGCATGACCATCCCCGGCATGCCGAGGATCGGGGTGTAGTGCTCGACGTAGGTGGGTGTCAGCGCTTCGAGCGCCGCGCCGAGCGGCCCGGACGCGGCGAGTTTGCCGAGCCAATCCGTGTCGACCGAGCACTGGTGCGTGATGTCCAGCGGGACCAGCACCGTCGGGATGTCCTCGTCGGCCAGCACCCGGCGCGCGGCCTCGGGGTCGCTCCAGATGTTGAACTCGGCGGCCGTGGTCGAGTTCCCCTTGGTCACCCCGCCGCCCATGACGACGATCCGGCCGATCTTCTCGCGGATGTCCGGATGCGCCGCCAGCAGCAGCGCGATATTCGTCAGCGGGCCGATCGGGGCGATGGTCACCGGCTCGTCGGCGGCTTCCAGCAGATCCACCAGCAGGCGGACGGCGCCGCGTTCGTCGAGCGGGCGTTTCGCCTCCGGCAGCGTCCCGGCGTGGCCGGACAGGCCGTCCTGGCCGTGGACGAACCCGGCGGGTTTGGCGTTGTCGTAGACCATCGGCCGCGCGGCGCCGGCGGCGACAGGGACGTCGTCGCGGCCGAAGAGCTGGAGCAGGCGGCGGGCGTTGGCGGTGGTGTGGCTCAGCGGGACGTTGCCGAACACCGTGGTCACGCCGAGGAGTTCGACGTCCTCCGATTGCGCGGCCAGCGCCAGCGCGAACGCGTCGTCGACCCCCGGGTCGGTGTCGATGATCAGCTTGGTGCCCATGCGCGTGCTCCCCTTTGCGGTCGGCGGCCTGTTCACAGGTTACGGTCACCGGTATGACGTCCATGTGGGGTGCGCCCGCGCTGTCGCGGCTCCGCGCTTGGGGCCAGGCCCGTCGTGATCCGCGTCAGGCGAAGTTCCTGACCAAGGACTCGCTGCGCTGGGTGCTGCGAAACCGCGCGTACACGCCTTGGTACCTGGTCCGCTACTGGCGGCTGCTGAAGTTCCGGGTCGCGAACCCGCACATCATCCTGCGGGGGATGGTGTTCCTCGGCAAGGACGTCGAGATCCACTGCCGTCCCGGCTACGGCCGGCTGGAGATCGGCCGCTGGGTGCACATCGGCGACGGGAACGCGATCCGCTGCCACGAGGGTTCGCTGCGCATCGGCGACAAGGCCGTCTTCGGGCGGCAGAACGTCCTCAACGGCTACCTCGACATCGAGCTCGGCGCGGCCACGCTCGTCGCGGACTGGGTGTACATCTGCGATTTCGACCACGTCACCACCGACATCACCGTCCCGATCAAGGACCAGGGCATCGTGAAGTCGCCGGTGCGGATCGGGCCGGACACCTGGATCGGCACCAAGGTCTCCGTGCTCAAGGGCACCCGGGTCGGCCGCGGCTGCGTCCTCGGCGCGCACGCCGTGGTGCGAGGCGAGATCCCGGACTACTCGATCGCCGTCGGCTCGCCGGCGCGCGTCGTCCGGAACCGGCAGGACGACTACGCCGCCGACGCCGCCCGTCGCGAAGCCGTCGCCGACATGGCGCGCAAGGCGAACAAGGCACTGCAGAAAACCCTGGGCGTCGACTCGTAACTCGCGTGACGTCCGCCCGATCACGCGTGTCGTCCATCTGATCACGCGTGTCGTCCGCTGGATCACCCCTGCCGTCCGCCTGGTCACAGCCACCGGCCCGGTCGGCAGGACAACAGTGGGGAACTGCCTGGCGGATCCGGCCGACTCGCGTGATCAGACGGACGACACGCGTGCTTGGACGGCCGACTCGCGTGCTTGGACGGACGACACGCGTGCTTGGACGGACGGAACTAGCCGCGCAGCTGCTCCCGGACCTCCATGAGCGCGAAGCCCAGCAGGTTCTGCCCGCGCCAGTAGTCGGGGCGGGTGGCGTTCTTGTCCTCGCGGGCGAGGCCGCTGCCCCAGACCAGGTCCATCCTCGACGCCTCGACGATCACCTTGTCGCCCGTGCTCAGCAGGAACTCGCGCTCCTCGGCGTGCTGGCGGAACTTTTCGAGGTTCCCGTCGATGACGATGTCGAAGCGGTGCCGCTCCCACACCTCGGCGTCGAAACCGGAGACCTCACGGCCGAGGATCTTGGCGGTCTTGGGGTCCGGTGCCTGACGGATCTTCGCCGCCGCCTCCTGATCGCCGAACAGTTCCGCCTTGCTCGCCATCATGTAGTGCTCGGCCGTCGGGTACCGCTCGCCGCCGGCCACGAACGGCGCCAGCCACCACTGGCTCAGGCAGGCCGCGTTGACCCGGCCGCTCTTGAGCGGGGTGTGGCCGTAGAAGAGCTGGTACCCGGGCTCCGCGCCACTGTGGACCAGCTCGCGCAACGCATCGAGACTCCGGACTCCGTCGACCTTGCTCACCATGGCGACCAGTGGACCACAGGCCACCGACAACCCGGTGAAGCACCCACTGGACCACTCTCCGTCGTGGCCTGGGGAGGTCAGTACATTCAGCATTCGTGCAAGGGATCGAAACGGTGAGCGCCCGAACGGTCGAAGAGGCCGCCAAGCGATTGGCCGGGGTGGTGACCCGCACGCCGCTCGAACCGAACGAGCGGCTTTCGGCGCGGGTGGACGCCCGGGTCTGGCTCAAACGCGAAGACCTGCAGACCGTGCGCTCGTACAAGATCCGCGGCGCCTACAACTTCATCGTCCAGCTCGACGCGGAGCACCGGGAGCGCGGCGTCGTCTGCGCGAGCGCGGGCAACCACGCGCAGGGTGTCGCATACGCGTGCCGACGCCTCGGCGCGAACGGCCGCGTCTACGTTCCCGGCACGACTCCCCGGCAGAAACGTGAGCGGATCGCGACGCTGGGCGGCTCGCATATCGAGGTCATCGTCGTCGGCGAGACCTACGAGGACGCCTTCACCGCCGCGAAGCACGACGCTGAGACCACCGGCGCGACTCTGGTCCCCGCCTTCGACGCGCCGGAGACGGTCGCCGGGCAGGGCACGGTCGCGATGGAGGTCGTCGCGCAGCTCGGGTTCGTCCCGGACGTCATGGTGGTGCCGGTCGGCGGGGGCGGCCTGCTCGCGGGGATCGCCGCGTGGGCCGCGGAACGCGCGCCGGAGATGCGGATCGTCGGGGTCGAGCCGTCGGGCGCGACCTGCATGGCGGCCGCGCTGGCGGCGGGGGAGCCGGTGCGACTCGAAAGTGTCGACACCTTCGTCGACGGCGCGGCGGTGGCGCAGGCCGGATCGGTGACGTATCCGCTGGTCCGCGACGGCGGTGTCGAGCTCACCGACGTCGCCGAGGGCGCGATCTGCACCGAGATGCTCGCGATGTACCAGTCCGACGGCGTGATCGCCGAACCCGCGGGCGCGCTCGCGACCGCCGCGCTCGGCACCACGGTGAAGATCGACCCCGGGCAGATCGTGGTGTGCGTCGTCTCCGGCGGCAACAACGACGTCAGCCGCTACGGCGAAGTGCTCGAACGGTCGCTGATCCACGAAGGGCTGAAGCATTACTTCCTGGTGGGTTTCCCGCAGGAGCCCGGCGCGCTGCGGCGGTTCCTCGACGAGGTCCTCGGGCCGGACGACGACATCACGCGGTTCGAGTACGTGAAGCGCAACAGCCGCGAGACCGGTCCGGCGCTGATCGGTGTCGAACTCGCACGGCCCGGTGACCTGGAAGGTCTGCTGCACCGGCTGGACGCCAGCCCGCTGCAGGTGGAGCGGGTGGAACCGGGCAGCCCGCTGTTCCACTTCCTGGTTTAGAGCCTCGTGAGTGGCAAGGACGGTTCTAACCGTCCTCGCCACTCACGAGGGTTTCAGCGGAAGGCGGCCAGGTGCGTCCGCGCCCAGGTCGCGAACGGCCGCGGCTCCCGGCCGGTCAGATCCTGGACGGCACCCGTGACCTCGGAGTCGTCGAACTCGCCCTCGGCGAAGAAGCGGAAGAAGGCGTCGACGTACTTCGCCGGCATCTCCGCGCTCATCGTCACCCGGGCTTCGGCGTCCGACAGCGGATCCAGTCGCAGCTCCCGTCCGAGCAGTTCACCGAGGACACGGAGCCGGTCGGCGGGCCGGAGCGAACCCGGACCGGTGATGGCGTACGCCCGGCCCTCGTGTCCCGGCGTGGTCAGCGATTCCGCGGCGACGGCGGCGATGTCGTACGGGTCGATGGTCGCCACCGGGACGTTCGCGAACGGCTCGCGGACGACGTCCCCCGCCCGGAGCTGCGGGATCCACTGCAGCGTGTTCGACATGAACCCGCTCGGCCGCAGGAAGGTCCACGCCAGCTTCGAAGCGCGCACCGCCGCCTCGGCCGCCATGTGCATCCCGGCGACGGCGTTGTCCGCGTGCCCGCCGACGACCGAACGGGACGACAGCAGCGTCACCTGTTCGACCCCGGCGTCCCGCATCACCGCGAGCGCGCCCGGCATGTCCTCGTAGCCGCCGAGCAGGAACACCGCCCGGACACCCTCCAGCGCGGGCTTCAGGCTCGTCGGCTCGTTGAGATCCCCTGTCACTCCTTCGACGCCGTCCGGCAACGGCCGCGGCGTGCGGACCAGCGCCCGGACGGGATACCCGCCGCGCGCCAGGATTCCGGTCAGTTCCGAGCCGACGTTGCCGCCTGCCCCGGTCACCAAGATCATCCAGTTCTCCCCAGTGCGGTGGCCGCCGTCGCAGGCGGCGGCCGTCGACGGCAACCCTGCCAGGCGGAACAGGACGGCTCAAGGCGACTTGGGCACCGCCGGGTACGGGACGAAGGTGCTCGTGTTCTCGTCGACGGTCAGCTGCTTGCCGATCGTCGGGAACGCGCGCTGCGAGCAGGCCGGGCGTTCGCAGACTTTGCAACCCATGCCGATCGGGGTGGCCGCGGCGCGGTCGTCGAGGTCGAGCCCGGTCGAGTAGATCAGCCGTTTCGCGTGCCGCAGTTCGCAGCCGAGGCCGACGGTGAACGTCTTGCCGGGGCTGCCGTAGCCGCCGATGTTGCGTGACACCGTCCGCGCGATCCAGAAGTAGCTCTTGCCGTCGGGCAGGGTCGCGATCTGGGTGAGGATCTTGCCGGGCTGGGTGAACGCCTCGTAGATGTTCCACAGTGGACACGCGCCGCCGACGCGGGAGAAGTGGAAACCGGCCGCGGACTGGCGTTTCGACATGTTCCCCGCCCGGTCGACGCGCACGAACGAGAACGGCACGCCGCGGTTCTTCGGCCGTTGCAACGTCGAGAGCCGGTGGCAGACCGTCTCGAAGCCGACGCCGAAGTGGTCGCACAGCCGCTCGATGTCGTAGCGGAAGCGTTCCGCGGTCGACAGGAACGGTCCATAGGGGAGGATCAGCGCGCCCGCGAAGTAGTTCGCGAGCCCGACCCTGGCCAGCGAACGCGCGGCGGGCCCGGAGAACGCCCACGAGTCGGCGAGTTCGGTGATCAGGTCGTCGTATTCGAGCAGGGCGATCTGCGAAGCCATCCGGAACGCCTGCTGCCCGACGCGCAGGCTCGGCGCCAGCCGCAGCACCCTCGGCCCGGGTTCGTAGCGGTGCTGTTCGCCGTTGGCCTCGTCGATGCCTTCGTTCGTGACGTCGACGCCGTAGCGCTGGATCAGCGTTTCCTTCAGCGCGGCGAGCACCTGGCCACGCTGCAGCGGGATGTCGTGCGCCATGCGTTCGGCGCGTTCGTCCAGCTCGGCGACGTAATTCTCCCGTTCGTAGAAGAAGTCGCGGACCTCCTCGTGCGGCAACGAGCCCGCCGCGCTGCCGTGCATGCCCAGTCCGTTCTCCGTGGTCAGCGCGGCGGTGTTCTCGACGGCGTTGCGGTAGCTGCGGTGCAGTTTGACCAGGGCCTGGGCGATCGTCGGCAGGTTCGTGGCCAGGTCGTTGAGCTCGCTGGTGGTGACGTCCACGCCGAGGACCTCGTCGAGCAGCGCCTCCTTCACGTCCGCGACCAGCCGGGCGGTGTCGTTGTTCGCGAAGAACTCGGTGTCCACTCCGAACGCTTGCGTGATGCGAAGGAGCACCGGGACGGTCAGCGGACGCGAGTTGTGCTCGATCTGATTGAGGTAACTGGGTGAGATCTCCAGCACACGAGCCAGATCCGCCTGGCTCATCGACCGGCTTTCGCGCAGATGCCGCAGCTTCGCTCCGGCGAAGGTTTTGTCCACTGAGGCCTCTCTGTCCGCAAGGTTTCCGGGCCTGAACGATTCAGTGAACGGTCAAGCCCGTGGATTTTGCCCTGGCTTGCGAACCTGCGATTCGCAACCTTTGCAAGATGCTACGGAAGCTTCGCAGAAATTGGCAAATTGGAGGGCTGGATCGGATTTCCCCAGTCATGTCAGGGTCGGATCAGGAAAGGCGATCACTCGCAAACTTCGCAACACCGGGAGAATCCGATGACTCAGCACGCGCAGCAGCTGGAGCAGGCGGCCGCCGAACTGGCCAAGCAGTGGGAGACCGACCCCCGCTGGGCGGGCGTGAAGCGGTCGTACTCCGCGGCTGACGTGGTCAAGCTGCGCGGCAGCGTGGTCGAGGAGCACACGCTCGCTCGCCGCGGCGCCGAGAAGCTGTGGGACCTCCTGCACAACGAGGACTACGTCCACTCGCTGGGCGCCCTGACCGGTAACCAGGCCGTGCAGCAGGTCCGCGCCGGCCTCAAGGCCATCTACCTGTCGGGCTGGCAGGTCGCCGCCGACGCCAACCTCTCCGGCCAGACCTACCCGGACCAGAGCCTCTACCCGGCCAACTCGGTGCCCGCCGTCGTCCGCCGCATCAACAACGCGCTGGGCCGCGCCGACCAGATCAACTGGGCCGAGGGCAACACCGACATCGACTGGTACGCCCCGATCGTCGCTGACGCCGAGGCCGGCTTCGGTGGCCCGCTCAACGCCTTCGAGCTGATGAAGGGCATGATCGCCGCCGGTGCCGCGGGTGTGCACTGGGAGGACCAGCTCGCTTCCGAGAAGAAGTGTGGTCACCTCGGCGGCAAGGTGCTGATCCCGACCAAGCAGCACGAGCGCACGCTGAACGCCGCCCGCCTCGCCGCGGACGTGCTGAACGTGCCTTCGCTGATCGTCGCCCGCACCGACGCGCAGGCCGCCACGCTGATCACCAGCGACGTCGACGAGCGTGACCGCAAGTACGTCACCGGTGAGCGCACCGCCGAGGGCTTCTACAACGTCACCAACGGCATCGACCCCTGCATCGACCGCGGTCTCGCCTACGCCGAGTACGCCGACCTGCTGTGGATGGAGACCTCCAAGCCGGACCTCGAGGTCGCCCGCCAGTTCGCCGAGGCGATCAAGGCCAAGTACCCGGACCAGATGCTGGCCTACAACTGCTCGCCGTCGTTCAACTGGAAGAAGCACCTGGACGACGCGACGATCGCGAAGTTCCAGCGCGAACTCGGCCACATGGGCTACAAGTTCCAGTTCATCACCCTGGCCGGTTTCCACGCCCTGAACTACTCGATGTTCGACCTGGCGCACGGTTACGCCCGCGAGGGCATGACCGCCTACGTCGACCTGCAGGAGCGCGAGTTCGCTTCGGAGGACCGCGGTTACACCGCCACGAAGCACCAGCGCGAGGTCGGCACCGGCTGGTTCGACAACGTCGCGACCGCGCTGAACCCGGAGAGCTCGACCACCGCGCTCGCCGGTTCCACCGAGGCCGAGCAGTTCTGATCTCCCGCAATTAGGTGCCAGGTGGCGGTCTCTCGACTCCCAGGGGAGACCGCCACCGCCCTTCCCCCTCTATCTCTCGCGAAGCCCAGCGGAGGCACACCATGGTTGAGAAGCTGAACTACCGGATCGACGTCTGCGGACCCGCCGGTGACCGGTTCGCCGAGATCCTCACCCCGGCCGCGCTGGACTTCGTGGCCAAACTGGACAACGCGTTCGCCGGCCGCCGCCGCGAACTGCTCGACGCGCGCCGCCTGCGCCGCGAGAAGCTGCAGTCCGGTGAGGAGCCGCTGGGCTTCCTGCCCGAGACGCACGCGATCCGCGACGACAGCAGCTGGTCGGTCGCCCCATCCGCGCCCGGTCTCGAAGACCGCCGCGTCGAGATCACCGGCCCGACCGACCGCAAGATGACGGTCAACGCGCTCAACTCCGGCGCGAAGGTCTGGCTCGCCGACTTCGAGGACGCGACGTCGCCGACCTGGCACAACGTCATCGACGGGCAGCTCAACCTGTTCGACGCGATCCGCCGCAACATCGACTTCACCACCGAGGCGGGGAAGCGCTACACGATCGGCGACGAACCCGCGACGATCGTCGCCCGCCCCCGTGGCTGGCACCTGGTGGAGAAGCACATCCGCATCGACGGCCGCCCGGTCTCGGCGAGCCTGGTCGACTTCGGCCTCTACTTCTTCCACAACGCGCGCCAGCTGCTGGCCCGCGGCAGCGGCCCGTACTTCTACCTGCCGAAGCTCGAGAACCACCTCGAAGCGCGGCTGTGGAACGACGTCTTCCTGCTGGCGCAACGGGAACTCGGCATCCCGCGCGGCACGATCCGGGCCACCGTGCTGATCGAGACGATCACCGCCGCGTTCGAGATGGAGGAGATCCTCTACGAACTGCGCGAGCACATCGCCGGGCTGAACGCCGGCCGCTGGGACTACATCTTCAGCGTCATCAAGAACTTCTCGTCGCACGGCGCGGACTTCGTGCTCCCGGACCGCGCGCAGGTGACGATGACCGTCCCGTTCATGCGGGCCTACACCGAACTGCTGGTGCGCACCTGTCACAAGCGCGGGGCGCACGCCATCGGCGGGATGGCCGCGTTCATCCCGAGCAAGGACCCGGAGATCAACGCGACCGCGCTGGAGAAGGTCCGCCAGGACAAGGAACGCGAGGCGAACGACGGTTTCGACGGCTCGTGGGTCGCGCACCCCGGCCTCGTCCCGGTCTGCCGCGAGGTGTTCGACAACGTCCTCGGCGGCTGGCCGAACCAGCTCGGCAAGCTCCGTGAGGACGTCGTCGTCACCGCCGAGGATCTGCTCGACGTCGCCAGCGCGGGCGGCGAGGTCACCGAAGCGGGTGTCCGGGCCAACATCAACGTCGCGCTGCGCTACATCGACGCTTGGCTGCGCGGCACCGGCGCGGCGGCGATCCACAACCTGATGGAGGACGCCGCCACCGCCGAGATCGCGCGCTGCCAGGTGTGGCAGTGGATCCGCAACGGAACGAAGCTCGAAGACGGCACCGCGCTCACCCGCGAGCTGGCCGTGTCCTATTTGGACGAAGAGCTGGCGTCGGTGCGGGCGGAACTGGGCGAGGACACCCGTCTCGGCGACGCCTACGAGATCTTCACCGAGACCGCGCTGGGCGAGAAGCTGCCGAGCTTCCTCACCACCGGCGCGTACGCGCGATACCTGACCACTCACTGAATCAGGCTCCGGCCGCCCCTACCTGACGCGGGGCGGCCGGGTTCCACACCGGTTTGGGACGGTGTGGCCCAACGGGTCCGGTGGCGGAGGCTCCCCGCCACCGGACCCGCTTCACGCGCGCGCCCCTCCGGTAGCGCCAGTCGGGCGTGCGCCTCGCCGCGGAGACCCCGCCCACCCCCACACCGCAGTGGGCGGGGTCTCCGCGGCTTTCCCATGCGTGACTCGCGTGTTTAGAGGCGTAACTCGCGTGATTGAAGGCGTAACACGCTGATACGGCTCCAATCACGCGAGTTACGCCCTCAATCACGCGAGTTACGGCTAACGGGACCGGACGAATCGGTCACGGACCGCGATTAGGTAGGGGTACCTAGTGATACCCCCGTTGTTTCGGCGGCGGGTCGCGCGGATGCTCGGCGCCGGGTGGGAAATCCGCCCGTTTCCCCGAGGAGCCAGCATGAAGAAGCAGTTGAGAACGCTCTTGGCCGCGACCTTCGCCGTCCTCGCCGTCGCCCTCGCCGCGCCCGCGGTGTCCGCTTCGGCCGGGGTCCCGGTGCAGCCGGACTGTGTCCGGCCTTGCCACTTCTGATCTTCGCCACCTAGAGCAGACCCGGGGGTCGCGCCCCTCGCGACCCGCGACGCTCGTGGAGGGGGATCCGGGTTCCCCGACGTCCCGGATCCCCCTTCGCCCCCGACCTCCCGCGGCACGCATGTCGCGAAAGCCACTTTCGGGACATCAGACGTCGCGAAAGTGGCTTTCGCGACATGCCCC
>NZ_JBHXIB010000081.1:0-24164 GCF_042723975.1 Amycolatopsis sp. NPDC058340
TTGTAGCGGGACCGCGAGGCGGGCGCGGGGGCCGCGCCGCTCGTGTCATGAGGGGTCCTTTAGTTTCTATTTTGCTTGTTCGGGCCGGGTTCTTCGCACGCGCTGCTGGAGCCATCTCGCTGTGGAGTGCCGTGAAGGCCTCCTTCAGGGACCCAGAGTCCCTCAAGGAGGCCTTCACGGACCAGGCAATGCCCCGTTCGCCCCAGGTGTATCAACAGTCACAACAGCCGCGCGTGAAGGCCCTCCCGAGTACATGAAGGACCCCTTCCTTGCGCCTAGGTACAGGAAGGGGTCCTTCATGTACCTAGGCAAGCGGAGACGCGCCAGCACCACGCAGGCCGGGTCTCAAACTGGCGGCCTCGCGTGGTTGAAGGGAGGACACGTGTGATCCGGCGGACGACACGCGTGACTGGATGGACGACACACGCGCAACCGGGCTCCGACCCGACTCACACCTGGCCACTCAGGCCGCACACGCCGTGAGGGCCTCCTTCCTTACCCTCAAGGTAGGCAAGGAGGCCCTCACGGAACGACGGATCAGGCGCCCGCGGCCGACTTCAGGTCCGCGGCCCGCGCCGTGTTCTCCCACGGGAGAGACAGCTCAGGACGGCCGAAGTGGCCGTACGCGGCCGTCGGCGCGTAGATCGGGCGAAGCAGGTCGAGATCGCGGATGATCGCGGCCGGGCGCAGGTCGAAGACCTCCGTGATGGCGGCCTGGATCTTCGACGGGTCGACCGTCTCGGTGCCGAAGGTCTCGACGAAGAGGCCCACCGGGGCCGCCTTGCCGATCGCGTAGGCGACCTGGACCTCGGCGCGGGCGGCGAGCCCGGCGGCGACGACGTTCTTCGCCACCCAGCGCATCGCGTACGCGGCCGAGCGGTCCACCTTGGAGGGGTCCTTGCCCGAGAACGCGCCACCACCGTGGCGGGCCATGCCGCCGTAGGTGTCGACGATGATCTTGCGGCCGGTCAGGCCCGCGTCACCCATCGGGCCGCCGATGACGAACCGGCCGGTCGGGTTGACGAGCAGCCGCACGTCGGAGGTGTCGAGCCCGAGCTCGGCGATCTCCGGGGCGACCACGTGCTCGCGGACGTCGACGCCGAGCATCTGCTCCAGGTCGATGCCGTCAGCGTGCTGGGTGGAGACGACCACCGTGTCGAGCCGCACCGGCTGGTCGCCGGCGTACTCGATGGTGACCTGGGTCTTGCCGTCCGGGCGCAGGTACGGCAGCACGCCGTCCTTGCGGACCCGGGTCAGCCGCTGCGAGAGCCGGTGCGCCAGCGCGATCGGCAGCGGCATCAGCTCGGGGGTGTCCGAGCAGGCGTAGCCGAACATCAGGCCCTGGTCGCCCGCGCCCTGGCGGTTGATCTCGTCCTCGTCGGACTCCACGCGGGATTCGTACGCGGTGTCGACACCCTGCGCGATGTCCGGCGACTGGGAGCCGATCGCGACGTTGACGCCGCACGAGTTGCCGTCGAAACCCTTGGCCGAAGAGTCGTAGCCGATCTTCAGGATCACGTCGCGGACGATGGTCGGGATGTCCGCGTAGGCCTCGGTGGTCACCTCGCCGGCGACGTGCACCTGTCCGGTGGTGATGAGGGTTTCGACCGCCACCCGGCTGCGCGGGTCCTTGGCCAGCAGGCCGTCCAGGATCGAGTCGCTGATGGCATCGCAAATTTTGTCGGGATGACCCTCAGTCACCGATTCCGATGTGAACAGTCTGCTCGTGGACGCGGTCACGGTGCCCGTCACTCCCTCACCTAGACGTCTGATGCCTAGAAAGTTAGGCACCCCTCAGCTTGAACTCAAGCCTACTGACTATCGCTTTGGGGGCTCTCAACGCTTCATCAAGGTCACAACAGCATCCCACAATGTGGACGCCAGTTCGGCCTTGGCGCCGAGCGGGATCGGGATTTCGGTGCCGTCGGCCCCGAGCAGCCAGCCCGAGTTGTCTTCGGTCCCGAAGGCCTTCCCTTCACCGACGGCGTTCACCACCAGCAGATCCGCGCCCTTGCGCTTGAGTTTGACCCTGGCGTGGTCGAGGACGCCACCCTTATCGTCCCCTGTTTCGGCGGCGAACCCGACGACCACCTGGCCAGGGGCCCGGTTCCGCACCAGCTCGGCGAGGATGTCCGCGTTGCGCGCGAGCTCGACGACGGGATCGGGCGCGTCGTCGGACTTCTTGATCTTGTGATCGGCCCGGTTCGAGGGCCGGAAGTCGGCGACGGCGGCGGCCATCACGAGCACGTCGGCGGAGGCCGCCTCGACGTGCATGGCCTGGCGCATCTCCTCGGCGGTCGACACGTGGACGACCTTCGCGCCCGCGGGCTCCGGCAGCGCGACGGTGTGCGCGGTGACCAGGGTGACCTCGGCGCCACGCTGGGCGGCGACGCGGGCCAGCGCGTACCCCTGCTTGCCCGAGGAGCGGTTGCCCAGATACCGGACCGGGTCCAGCGGCTCACGGGTGCCGCCCGCGGAGATCGCCACGCGCACGCCTTCGAGGTCGCGCGGGAGGGCGTTCGGCACGGCGAGCAGGAGCCGGGCGAGGTCGACGATCTCGGCGGGGTCGGCGAGCCGTCCCTTGCCGGTGTCCTTGCCGGTGAGCCTGCCGGCGGCGGGTTCGGCGACGACCAGGCCGCGCGACCGCAGCAGGGCCACGTTGTCGCGGGTGGCCGGGTGCTCCCACATCTCGGTGTGCATCGCCGGGAAGAAGGCGACCGGGCACCGGGCGGTGAGCAGGGTGTTCGTCAGCAGGTCGTCCGCGATGCCGTGCGCGGCCTTGGCGAGCAGGTTCGCCGTGGCGGGCACGACGATCACCAGGTCGGCTTCCTTGCCGACGCGGACGTGCTGGACCTCGGGCACTTCGGTGAACACGCCGGTGTGCACCGGGTTCCCGGAGAGTGCCTCGAAGGTGGCCGCGCCGACGAAGTTCAGCGCGGCTTCGGTGGGGACCACGCGGACGTCGTGACCGGATTCGGTCAGTCCGCGCAGGACCTCACAGGCCTTGTAGGCGGCGATCCCGCCGCCCACGCCCAGAACGATCTTGGGTTTACTCAACGGTGTTCTCGGCGGTTCCGCGCGGCACCGCGATCGGGCTGCCAGGGCATGTCACTTCCACGACCTCGCTCACGCTGATCAACGCCCTGCCATCCCGATAGCGGGGACCTTCGGCCAGGCCGCGCCCTACTGTCGCCTTGACAGCCGCCGTGGCCATCGAGGTCTTACTCGCCCTCGGTGTGCTCGAGCAGGCCGCCGTGGATCTCGCGCAGGGCGATGGACAGCGGCTTCTCGCGCGGGCCCGGCTCGACCAGCGGGCCGACGTACTCCAGCAGACCCTCGCCCAGCTGGGCGTAGTAGTCGTTGATCTGGCGAGCGCGCTTGGCCGAGTAGATCACCAGCGCGTACTTCGAGCTGACCTTCTCGAGGAGGTCGTCGATGGGCGGGTTGGTGATGCCTTCGAGCTCTTCGTGCAGCGTGGCCTGAGTCGTCACTCGTGGTGCTCCGAATCTTCGGTCTAGTTGTCGCCGGTTATCAAGTTTAGCAACTGCTCGGCGGCCTCTCGCACGTCGGCGTTGACGACGCGCTCGTCGAACTCCCCGGCGGCGGCGAGTTCGCGTTCGGCCTCGGCGAGCCTGGCCTTCACGGCGGCTTCGTTCTCGGTGCCGCGGCCGGTCAGCCTGCCGACCAGTTCTTCCCACGACGGCGGCATCAGCATCACCAGCCGGGCCTCCGGCATCGCCTTGCGGACCTGCCGCGCGCCCTGGAGTTCGATCTCCAGTATCGCGTTGCGGCCTTCGGCGAGCACCCGCTCGACGGGCCCGCGCGGGGTGCCGTAGCAGTTGCCCGCGAACTCGGCGTGTTCGAGCAGTTCGCCGTCGGCGACCATGCGGTCGAACTCGGCCCGGTCGATGAAGTGGTAGTGCTCGCCGTCCACCTCACCCGGCCTCGGCTTCCTGGTGGTCACCGAGACGCTGAAATAGATCTCCGGATCCAGCTTGCGCAGCTCCTTGGCCACGCTCGACTTCCCGACCCCCGAAGGCCCTGAGACGACCGTGAGCCGGTGCCGGGATTCGACTCCCGCCACCGGCTCACCGCCGCGGTCAGCGCCCGGGTTCACCGGGTGGTCCTGACCGGTGCCGCTCACTCGCCGCTGAATTCGGCCAGCAGCGCCTTGCGCTGCCGGTCGCCGAGGCCGCGAAGACGACGGCTGGGTGCGATCTCCAGTCGTTCCATGGTCTGCTGGGCACGGACCTTGCCGACGCCCGGAAGAGCCTCGAGCAGAGCCGAGACCTTCATCTTGCCGAGGACTTCGTTCTCCTCGGCCTGCTTCAACACGTCGACCAGAGTGGTACCGCCCCGCTTCAGCCGCTCCTTCAGCTCAGCACGGATGCGGCGGGCGGCGGCGGCCTTCTCCAGCGCCGCAGCGCGCTGTTCCTCTGTCAGCTGGGGAAGTGCCACGTTTTCCTCCGGTAGTTCTCAAATCTGGGTGGGTGTGGCGACGGTACCCACCCGTTACCTCGGGCCACAATGCGGGGGTGGCTGGTCATGACGGATTCCCGGGCCTGCTATTGGCCTTTTTCCAGGGGACCGAGGGAATCCCGGGTCCGCCGAACGGCCGCACGCAACGCCTCCGGGTCCGGTCCGTGCTTGAGGACGTCACGGGAGGACGCCGGGAGCACACCCTGGAGTCCTGGGCCGAAAAGGCCCCGAAGATCGGCCACGGTGGCTCCCTGGGCCCCGAAACCTGGCGCCAGGATCGGACCGTTCAGCTTGCTCAGGTCGAGCTCCCCCGGCGCGATGGTGGCGCCGACGACGACACCGATGTCACCGAGGGGGCCGACGCCCGCGTTGTACGCGGCCGCCGTGTCGACGATGTCCTGCGCGACGGTCTTTCCGTTGGGCAGCAAGGCGTTCTGCAATCCCTGCGCCTCCGGGTTGGAGGTGCGCGCGAGGACGATCAGCCCCTTGCCCTGCGCCCGCGCGACCTCGATCGCGGGGGCCAGCGAACCGAATCCGAGGTACGGCGACACCGTGATGGCGTCCGCCTCGAGTTCCGCGCCGTCGGGCAGGAACGCCGCCGTGTACGCCGCCATCGTCGAGCCGATGTCGCCGCGTTTGACGTCCAGCAGGACGAGCGCGCCCGCTTCCCGGCACACCTTCATCGTCTTGGCCAGAACAGCGACCCCAGGAGGCCCGTAGGCCTCGAAAAAGGCCGACTGGGGTTTGATCACCGCGACCTCGGGCGCGAGCGTCTCAGCGGCCGTGAGGGCGAACTTCTCCAAACCGCTCGCGTCCGCGGGGAGACCCCACGCCTCAAGCAACCCGGGATGGGGGTCGATCCCGGCGCAGAGCGGTCCCTTCTCGGCGACCGCCCGCGCCAGCCTCGCCCCGAACCGCTCGCTCATGCCTTGGCCTTCAGCGCCGCCTGCAGGCTCTGCAGCGACCGCACGCCGATGTCGCCCTTGATGACGGCCTCGATCCCGTGCACGGCCGCCGCCGCGCCCTGCACCGTGGTGATGCAGGGGATGTCCCGCGACACCGCGGCGGTGCGGATCTCGTAACCGTCGATACGGGGACCGCTGTTGCCGTATGGGGTGTTGATCACCATCTGCACCTCGCCGCTGAGGATGACGTCGACGACGTTCTGTTCGCCTTCAGCGGAACCTTCGTAGTGCTTGCGCACGACGGTGCAGGCGATCCCGTTGCGCCGCAACACTTCCGCGGTACCCGACGTGGCGAGGATCTCGAAGCCGAGATCCGCCAGCCGCTTCACCGGGAACACCAGCGAACGCTTGTCGCGGTTGGCGACCGAGACGAACACCTTGCCCGACGTCGGCAGCGAACCGTAGGCACCGGCCTGCGACTTGGCGAACGCCTTGCCGAAGGAGACGTCCACGCCCATGACCTCGCCGGTGGACTTCATCTCCGGGCCGAGCAGCGAGTCGACGCCGTGGCCCTCGGGGGTGCGGAAGCGGTGGAACGGCAGGACCGCCTCCTTGACCGCGACCGGCGAATCGGCGGGCAGGTGGCCGCCGTCGCCCTCGGCCGGGAGGACGCCGGACTCGCGCAGATCCTTGATCGACGAACCGGTCATGATCAGCGCCGCGGCCTTCGCCAGCGGCACCGCGGTCGCCTTCGACACGAACGGCACGGTCCGCGACGCGCGCGGGTTGGCCTCCAGGACGTACAGGACGTCGTCCTTGAGCGCGTACTGGACGTTCAGGAGGCCACGGACGCCGACGCCGCGCGCGATGGCCTCGGTCGAGCGGCGCACCGTCTCGATGTCGGTCCGGCCCAGCGTGATCGGCGGCAGCGCGCACGAGGAGTCGCCGGAGTGGATCCCCGCCTCCTCGATGTGCTCCATGACGCCGCCGAGGAAGAGCTCGTCGCCGTCGAACAGCGCGTCGACGTCGATCTCGATGGCGTCGTCGAGGAACCGGTCCACCAGCACCGGGTGCTCGGGGGTGACCTCGGTGGCGCGGTGGATGTACCCGGCGAGGGACTCCTCGTCGTAGACGATCTCCATGCCGCGCCCGCCGAGCACGTAGGACGGCCGCACGAGGACCGGGTAGCCGATCTGGTCGGCGATCCGCTTCGCGCCCTCGAACGAGGTCGCCGTGCCGTACTTCGGCGCGGGCAGCCCGGCGTCGGTGAGGACCTCGCCGAACGCGCCGCGGTCCTCGGCGAGGTGGATCGCGTCCGGGGAGGTGCCGATCACCGGCACACCGGCGTCGGCGAGGCGCTTCGCGAGCGAGAGCGGGGTCTGGCCGCCCAGCTGCACGATCACCCCGGCGACGGTGCCCGACTCCTGCTCCGCGTTGACCACTTCGAGGACGTCCTCGAACGACAGCGGCTCGAAGTAGAGCCGGTCCGAGGTGTCGTAGTCGGTGGAGACGGTCTCGGGGTTGCAGTTGACCATGACGGCCTCGAAACCGGCCTCGCGCAGGGCGATCGCGGCGTGCACGCACGAGTAGTCGAACTCGATGCCCTGCCCGATGCGGTTCGGCCCGGAGCCGAGGATCAGGACCTTCGGCTTCTCGGTCTGCGCGGTGATCTCCGACTGCGCCGCGGGGTCGGTCTCGTAGGCCGAGTAGTGGTACGGCGTCTTGGCGGCGAACTCGGCCGCGCAGGTGTCGACGGTCTTGTACACCGGCCGCACCCCGAGACGGCGGCGCAGCGCGCGGACACCGTCCTCCCCGGCCAGTTCCGGCCGCAGCGAGGCGATCTGGCGGTCGGAGAGGCCGATCCGCTTGGCGCGCCGCAGCAGCGGCTCATCGAGCACCTGGGCGTCGCGGACCTCGGCGCCGACCTCGCCGATGAGGGCGATCTGGTCGATGAACCACGGGTCGATCCCCGACGCCTCGTGCACCTGCTGGACGGTGGCGCCGAACCGCAGCGCCCGCTCGACCTCGTAGAGCCGGCCGTCGTGCGGCGTGCGCAGCGCCTCCAGGACGGACTCCAGCGTGACGCCCTCGGGGTCGGGGCGGGTCCAGAAGCCGGTGGCCTTGGTGTCGATGGACCGCAGCGCCTTGCCGAGCGCTTCGGGGAAGCTGCGGCCGAAGGACATCGCCTCGCCGACGCTCTTCATCGTGGTGGTGAGCGTCGGATCCGCGCCGGGGAACTTCTCGAAGGCGAACCGCGGCACCTTCACCACGACGTAGTCCAGCGTCGGCTCGAAGGCCGCCGGGGTCTCGCCGGTGATGTCGTTGCGGATCTCGTCGAGGGTGTAGCCGATGGCGAGTTTCGCGGCGATCTTGGCGATCGGGAAACCGGTCGCCTTCGACGCCAGCGCGCTGGAGCGGGACACGCGCGGGTTCATCTCGATGACGACCATGCGGCCGTCCTCTGGGTTGATCGCGAACTGGATGTTGCAGCCGCCGGTGTCGACGCCGACCTCGCGCAGCACCGCGATACCGACGTCGCGCATGTGCTGGTACTCGCGGTCGGTCAGGGTCATCGCGGGCGCGACGGTGACGGAGTCGCCGGTGTGCACGCCCATCGCGTCGATGTTCTCGATCGAGCAGACGACCACCACGTTGTCGTGCCGGTCGCGCATGAGCTCGAGCTCGAACTCCTTCCAGCCGAGGACGCTCTCCTCGATGAGCACCTCGGTGACCGGGGACTCGGTGAGCCCGGTGGAGGCGAGGCGCTCCAGCTCCTCGTCGGTGTGCGCCATGCCCGAGCCGAGCCCGCCCATGGTGAAGGACGGCCGGATGACCACCGGGAGGCCGACCTCGGCGACGGTCGCGCGGACCTCGTCCATGTCGTGGCAGACCCGCGAACGCGGCACCTCGCCGCCGATGGTGCGGACGATGTCCTTGAACTTCTGCCGGTCCTCGCCGCGCTGGATGGCGTCGACGTCGGCGCCGATCAGCTCGACGCCGTACTTCTCCAGGACACCGCGCTCGTGCAGGGCGACCGCGCAGTTCAGCGCCGTCTGCCCGCCGAGGGTCGCGAGGATCGCGTCGGGACGCTCCTCGGCGATGACCTTCTCGACGAATTCCGGCGTGACCGGCTCGATGTAGGTGGCGTCGGCGAACTCGGGGTCGGTCATGATGGTCGCCGGGTTCGAGTTCACCAGCGAGACGCGCAGTCCCTCTTCGCGGAGTACGCGGCAGGCCTGGGTGCCGGAGTAGTCGAACTCCGCCGCCTGGCCGATCACGATCGGCCCGGAGCCGATCACCAGCACGTGCTGGATGTCTGTCCTCTTCGGCATTACTAGGCCTTCTTCTCCATCAAAGCGACGAACTCATCGAACAGGGGGGCCGCGTCGTGCGGGCCGGCGGCGGCCTCGGGGTGGTACTGCACCGAGAACGCGGGGACGTCGAACGCGCGGACACCTTCGACGGTGTCGTCGTTCGGGCAGTAGTGCGAGATCTGCGCGGCGCCGAACGGCGACTCGAAGCGCTGGCCCGGCTCGCCTTCGAGGGCGAAACCGTGGTTCTGCGCGGTGATCGCGACGCGTTTGGTGGCCACGTCGATCACCGGGATGTTGATGCCACGGTGGCCGTAACGCATCTTGTAGGTGCCCAGCCCCAGCGCGCGGCCGAGGATCTGGTTGCCGAAGCAGATGCCGAAGAGCGGGATTTCCCGCTGCAGCACCGATTTCGTCAGCTCCGTGGCGTGCGCGGTGGTCGCCGGGTCGCCGGGACCGTTGGACAGGAACACCCCGTCGGGCTCGACGGCGAGCAGATCGTCCACAGTGGACGACGAGGGCAGCACGTGCACCTCGATGCCGCGCGCGGCCATCAGGCGCGGGGTGTTCGACTTGATGCCCAGGTCCAGCGCGGCGACGCGGAACTTCCGCTCTCCCTGCGCCTCGACGACGTACGTCTGCTTCGTGCTGACCTCGCCGGCGAGGTCAGCACCCTTCATCTGCGGGCTCGCCTGCACCTGCGCGAGCATCTCCTCGTCGGAGCCCAGCGCGTCGCCCGAGAAGACGCCGGACCGCATGGCGCCCTGCTCGCGCAGGTGCCGGGTCAGCGTGCGGGTGTCCACCTCGGAGATCCCGACGACGCCCTGGCGCTCCAGTTCCTCGTCCAGCGTGCGCTTCGAGCGCCAGTTGGACGGGGTGCGCGCGGGGTCGCGGACGACGTAGCCCGAGACCCAGATGCGCGAGGACTCGTCGTCCTCGTCGTTCCAGCCGGTGTTGCCGATCTGCGGCGCGGTCTGGACCACGATCTGCCGGTGGTAGGAGGGGTCGGTCAGCGTCTCCTGGTAGCCGGTCATGCCGGTGCAGAACACCGCCTCACCCAGGCTCCGGCCGCGGGCGCCGTACGCGGAGCCGCGGAAAACCCTGCCGTCCTCCAGGACCAGCGCTGCGGGGGTCCTGGAACCGTTCGCGGTGCTCATCAGGCACCTCCCTTGATGTCGTTGTGAGTGTCTTGCAAAGCTTCGATCCACTGTGGATAGTCGTCGACGTCGTCGCCGCGGAATCCGGTGTCCAGCTCGACGTCACCGGCCAGCCAGGTGATGACGAGCAGCGCGTCGATGCCCATCACCTTCCCGGCCATCCCCTTGTCCTTGCGGACGCCGGTGACCGAGTCGCGCGGGATCCAGAAGTCCGGGGCGCCGCCGCGCTCGATGGCGATGCCGTCTTCGTGCAGGCGCCACACCGCGCCGGTGCGCAGGCCGGCGCCGCGGGTGACGACGCGGTCCTGCCAGTGCCCGGCGGTCGTCGTGCTGACGTAGAGGCCGGTCGATTCGAGCGACGCCTCGCCGGGTTCGGCGGGGATCTCCGGGAACGGCGGCACCTGGACGCTCTGCGCCCGTGACTTCCGCCGCCAGCCGCGCCACATCAGGAACACGCAGAACAGGAAGAAGGCGAAGACCGCCAGGGTCAGCAGAATCCGGTCGCTCATTGCGCGATCTTCCCTTCCCGCGCGGTGATCCGCCCGCGCAGCAACGTCGCCGTCACCACGCCGGGGAGCCGCATTCCTTCGTACGGGGTGTTGGCCGCGATACTCGCGAACTCGGCCCCTCGCACGGTCCATTCGGTGTCCGGGTCCACCAGCGTCAGGTTGGCGGGTTCGCCGACCTCGATCGGGCGGCCGTGGTCGGTCAGGTTGCCGATCTCGGCGGGCCGCTCGCTCATCACCCGCGCGACGCCCCGCCAGTCCAGCAGACCGGTGCGGACCATGGTCTCGACCACGATCGACAGCGCGGTCTGCAGGCCGAGCATGCCGGGCCGGGCCTGGCTCCACTCGCAGTCCTTGTCCTGGACCGCGTGCGGCGCGTGGTCGGTGGCGACGCAGTCGATGACGCCCTCGGCCAGCGCGGCGCGCAGCTTCTCGGCGTCGGACTCCGTGCGCAGCGGCGGGTTGACCTTGTTGACCGGGTCGTAGGTGGCGAGCCGCTCGTCGGTCAGCAGCAGATGGTGCGGGGTGACCTCGGCCGAGACCTTGGTGCCGCGGTCCTTTGCCCATTTGAGGATGTCCGCGGTACCCGAGGTCGAAACGTGGCAGACGTGCAGCCGCGCGTTCGCGTGCTCGGCGAGCAGGCAGTCACGGGCCACGATCGACTCCTCCGCCGAGGCGGGCCAGCCGGTGTAGCCCAGGCGCGCGGCCTGCTCGCCTTCGTGCGCTTGCGCGCCGACGGTCAGCCGCGGCTCCTCGGCGTGCTGGGCGATGACCACGCCCAGCGCCGTCGAGTACTCCAGCGCGCGGCGCATGAGCAGCGGATCCGCGACGCAGAGTCCGTCGTCGGAGAAGACCTTCACCCGGGCTTCGGACTTCGCCATGGTCCCCAGTTCGGCGAGCTTCTCGCCCTTGAGGCCCACGGTGACCGCGCCGACCGGGTGCACGTCGACCAGCCCGGCCTCCTGGCCGCGGCGCCACACGTGGTCGACGATCACCGCGTTGTCGGCCACCGGATCGGTGTTGGCCATGGCGAACACCGCGGTGTAGCCGCCGAGCGCCGCCGCGGCCGAGCCGGTGGCGATGGTCTCGGTGTCCTCGCGGCCGGGTTCGCGCAGGTGGGTGTGGAGGTCGACGAAACCGGGGAGCAGCACCTGGCCGCCCGCGTCGATCACCTCGGCGTCTTCGGGGACGTCAAGGGCACCGATGTCGGTGATGACCCCGTCCTCGACGAGCACGTCGACCGGGTCGCCCTCGCCGTAGGGTCGGGCGCCCTTGATCAGGACGGTGGTCACGCGGCGGCTCCTTCGCTGGCGAGCAGGTGGTAGAGGACCGCCATGCGCACGTGGACGCCGTTGCGGACCTGTTCGGTGATGGCCGAGGCCGGGGAGTCGGCGACCGCCGAGGCGATCTCCATCCCGCGCAGCATCGGGCCGGGGTGCAGGACGACGGCGTGCTCGGGCAGCAGCTTCATCCGGCGTTCGTTGAGGCCGTAGGCGATCGAGTACTCACGCGCCGAGGGGAAGAAGCCCCCGTGCATTCGCTCCGCCTGGACCCGCAGCATCATGACCGCGTCGAGCGCGGGCAGTTCGGCGTCGAGTTCGTGCGACACCGTGACCGGCAGGCTTTCCACGCCGGCGGGCAGCAGCGTCGGCGGCGCGACGAGCACCACCTCCGCGCCCAAGGAGGACAGCAGGTGGATGTTCGACCGCGCGACCCGGCTGTGCAGGACGTCGCCGACGATCCCGATGCGGCGGCCCTCGAAGGAACCGAGGCGCTCCCGCAGCGTCGCCGCGTCGAGCAGCGCCTGCGTCGGATGCTCGTGGGTGCCGTCCCCGGCGTTGACGACCGCCGTCCCCGCTTCGGCGAGCCAGCCCGAAAGGCGCTGCGCCGCACCGGAGGCGGGGTGCCGGATGATCACGCAGTCGGCGCCGGCCGCGGCGAGCGTCAGCGCGGTGTCCCGCAGCGATTCGCCCTTGTTGACCGAGGAACTGGAGGCGGAGACGTTGATCACGTCGGCGCTCATCCACTTCCCCGCGATCTCGAACGAGACGCGGGTGCGGGTCGAGTTCTCGTAGAACAGCGTGATGACGGTGCGGCCGCGCAACGTCGGCAGTTTGCGGACCTCGCGGCCCAGCAAGGTGTGCTTGAGCTCTTCCGCGGTGTCCAGCACGGCTGTCGCGAGCGCCGGGTCGAGCCCGTCGGTGGCGAGCAGGTGCTTCACGATCGATCTCCTTCTGGTTGCGCGCGAAGCAGAACCGTGTCCCGTCCGTCCACTTCGGACAGCAGGACCTCGATCCCCTCGGCGCGCGAGGTGGGCACGTTCTTGCCCACGTAGTCGGCGCGGATCGGCAGTTCGCGGTGGCCGCGGTCGACCAGCACGGCCAGCTGGACCGCGCGCGGGCGGCCGTGGTCGCGCAGGGCGTCGAGGGCGGCGCGGATGGTGCGGCCGGAGAACAGCACGTCGTCGACCAGGATCACCACCGCGTCGTCGATACCGGTCGGCGGCAGCTGCGAATGTTCGAGCGCGCGGGGCGGGCGGCGGCGGAGATCATCGCGGTAGAGCGTGATGTCCAGCGCGCCGGTCGGCGGACGGATGCCGGAGAACTCGGCGATCTTGTCCGCGAGCCGCAGGGCGAGCGGGGTTCCCCTGGTGGGGATGCCCAGCAACACGGGCGGGTTCGAGCCACCGGCACCGAGAGCGGTCTTCTCGATGACCTGGTGGGCCATTCGGGCGATCGTGCGCGCGACATCGCCGGACGAGAGCAGCTCGCGCTCTCCCGCCGGTTCCGCCGCGCCACGCGGGCGTGACGACAAGGCGGACCTCCTTCCCCGCCTCTCTGGACGGGTCCTTAAAGGACGTCGACTTCCTGCGTAGCGAGGAAATCTCCCCGACACTAGCAGGAGCGATCGCTCATTCTTACGAGTGGCGCGCCCCAGGTGACGAAGGCCTCTCGAAAGCACCCGCTTGACCTGGTGACAACTATGCGTAACCATTACTCTCAGTATTCGACTCTAGGAGTCCCCTGGATCGGTCACCCCGACCGGTTGGGGGTGAGGAAACGGAGAACCACCAGATGGGCGATTACGCCAAGGCGCTCGGGGCCAAGCTCCGCGGGATCCGCCAGCAGCAGGGCCTGTCCCTGCACGGGGTCGAGCAGAAGTCCGGAGGCCGCTGGAAGGCCGTCGTCGTCGGTTCGTACGAGCGCGGCGACCGCGCCGTCACCGTGCAGAAGCTCGCCGAGCTCGCCGATTTCTACGGCGTGCCGGTGGTCGAGCTGCTGCCGGAGGGCCGGGTGCCGTCGGGCGCCGAGCCCGCCACGAAGATCGTCATCAACCTGGAGCGTCTCCAGCAGCTCCCGGCGGAGAAGGTCGGGCCGCTCGCCCGCTACGCCGCCACCATCCAGAGCCAGCGCGGCGACTACAACGGCAAGGTGCTCTCCATCCGCACCGAGGACCTGCGTTCGCTGGCGATCATCTACGACATGACCCCCGGCGAGCTCACCGAGCAGCTGATCGACTGGGGTGTGCTGCCGCCCGAGGCTCGACCGTCCAAAGAGGACTAGAGATGGCGACGTTTTCGGTCCGGGGGGACCGGAAACGCCAACCGGCACCACCGAGCACGAGAACGGGCCGTGCCCTCCGCAGAGGACACGGCCCGTCGCAGTACGTCTTCTAGAGGACCGCGCGCAGCCGGTCGGCGATCGTGCCGATCCGGCCGAGCACGCCGTTCACGAACCGCGGCGAATCGTCGGTCGACAGTTCCTTCGCCAGCCCGACGGCCTCGTCGATGGCGACCGGGTCCGGCACGTCCTCGGCCCACAGCAGCTCGTAGACGCCGACCCGCAGCACCGCCAGGTCCACCGGCGGCATCCGGTCCAGCGTCCAGCCCTGAGCGTGCTCGGAGAGCAGCTCGTCGATCTGGGTCTTGCGGCCGGTGACGCCCTCGACCAGCGAGATCGTGTAGTCCGCGATCGGGTCGACCTCGACCGAACCGACCCGGTCCGCCAGCAGCGTCACCGCGTCGGCACCGCGCTGGGCGGCCTCGTACATCATCTCGACGGCCCGCTTGCGGGCCTGACGACGGCTGATCGGCCCGCCGCGGTTCGGCGACTTGCCGGATTTGGCTGAGTCGGCCATCAGCTGGAAACGCGGCCAAGGTAGCGGCCGTCACGGGTGTCGACCTTGATCTTCTCGCCGGTGGTGAGGAACAGCGGCACCTGGATCTCGGCGCCGGTCTCCAGAGTGGCGGGCTTGGTGCCACCGGTGGAGCGGTCGCCCTGCAGGCCGGGGTCGGTGTGCTGGACGACGAGCTCGACCGAGGTCGGCAGCTCGATGTACAGCGGCGTGCCGTCGTGCACCGCGACCTGGACCTCGAAGTTCTCGAGCAGGTAGTTCGCGTTGTCGCCGACGGTCTCGGCCAGCACGGTGATCTGGTCGTAGGTCTCCGCGTCCATGAACACGAAGTCCGCGCCGTCCTTGTACAGGTACGTCATGTTGCGGCGGTCGACGGTGGCCGTGTCGACCTTCGTCCCCGCGTTGAAGGTCTTGTCGACGACCTTGCCGGTGAGCACGTGCTTGAGCGTGGTGCGGACGAACGCGCCGCCCTTGCCCGGCTTGACGTGCTGGAACGCGGTGACGGTCCAGAGCTGGCCGTCGAGGTTGAGGACGAGCCCGTTCTTCAGGTCGTTGGTGGTGGCCACGAGTGTGCAGTCTCCTGTGTCGATCTTCCGGGCCGTCGTCAGACGACCACGAGTTCCTTGGTGCTCAGCGTGAGGAGTTCGGGCGTACCTTCCCGCACGACCAGCGTGTCCTCGATGCGCACGCCTCCGCGTCCGGGCAGATACACACCAGGCTCGACGGTGACGGCCATACCGGCGGACAGTGTACCGACGCCGGTGGTGGCGAGGCTGGGCGCCTCGTGCACCTGCAGTCCGACGCCGTGGCCGAGGCCGTGGCCGAACTCCTCGCCGCGCCCCGCGTCGACGATCACGCCACGGGCCGCTTTGTCCACTTCGGACACTTCGGCACCGGGCAGGACGGCGTCGCAGCCCGCCGCCTGCGCGCGCTGGACCAGCTCGTAGATCTCCTCCTGCCAGGCCGCGGGCTTGCCGAGGACGAACGTGCGGGTCATGTCGGAGTGGTAGCCGTCGACCGTGGCACCGAAGTCGATCTTGACGAAGTCCCCGGTCGCCAGCACGGCCGAGGTGGGCCGGTGGTGCGGGATCGCGGAGTTGGCGCCCGCCGCGACGATGGTGTCGAACGAGGGCCCGGTCGAGCCGTGGCCGAGCATGCGGTTCTCGAGGTCACGGGCGACGTCGAGCTCGGTGCGGCCGGGGCGGAGCCCGCCGGCGGACACCAGGTCCTCCAGCGCCCTGTCCGCCGCCGCGCACGCCTGGCGCAGCGCCTCGATCTCCTGCTCGTCCTTGACCAGCCGCAGCTGCTCGACGAGACCGGGCGTCCGGACCAGCTCGACGCGGTCGAAGCGGACCTTGAGCTCCTCGTGCTGCTCGACACTCACGTGCTGGCTCTCGAAGCCGGTCTTGCCGAGCTTCTTCCCCGCCGCCAGATCGGCCAGCTTCGCCGCGCTCGCGCGGTCCAGCACCCGTTCGAGATCGGGGACCTCCGTCGCCGACTGGACCTGGTAACGGCCGTCGGTGCAGAAGATCGTCTTGTCGTCGCCGCTCCCGTGGACGAGGAGAGCGGCGTTGGACCCGGTGAAGCCGGTCAGGTACCTGATGTTGAGCAGGTCCGTGACCAGCAGCGCGTCCACCCCGGAGTCGGCCAGCAGGGAACGCAGCGCCGCGCGGCGGCGAGAGAAGTATTCACGCACGTCATGGAGTTTAGGGGGTGGGCCGCCGGTGGCACGCGTTTCGTCGCCGCCCAAGTCCGTGAAGGCCTCCTTGAGGGACTCTGGGTCTCTCAAGGAGGCCTTCACGGACTTGGCGATCGCCACCACGGACTCAGCTGTCCCAGCAGTCACAGCCCTGTCGTGAGGGCCTCCTTCCCTACCCTGACAGTAGGGAAGGAGGCCCTCACGGACCTTCCACCGGCTCTCAGGGCCGCGGAGGGGCGTGACTGTCGCTACTGGCGAGTTAAACTCCCCCAATGGCACCGTGGCTGACTCGTGGACTCGTGATGGCGCTGCTGCACGGCGCGGCCGTCACCGTGCTGGCCAAGTACGAGGTCTTCAACCCCACCGACAAGACGCTCGTCACCTCCCTCGCCCTCGCCGTCCTGGTCGGCGCGGCGGCGGGCTGGGGTGCCGTGGACGCCTGGCAGGGCAAACCCGAACGCGGCAAGAACTGGTTCATCGCGGCGCTGATCGCCGGACCGGTCTCGGGCGTGCTGTACGTGATCGGGCGCGCGGTGTTCGTCGACCAGACCGGCGCTTCGGAGCTCGGCGGCGCGCTCACCGGCGGCGCCGCCTTCTCGGCCCTGCTGGTGCTCATCCCGGCCGGGCTCGGCCTGTTCGTCGGTGGCCGCATCACCAAGACCGGCGGCGACGAGGATCAGCCGGCGAGCGAGAAACCGGCCGGGAAACCGTCCCAGGCCTGATCGCTGATCTCTTCGACGGTCGAGTCGTTCAGCGCCGCCGTCCCCGCGTCCGGCACCGCGTACAGCTTGCCGTCGAGCACCACACCGAACCCTCGGCCGGGCGCGTGCACCGTCTTCGCCCCGGCGCTCAGCCGCGCGGCCTGCGGGAACTTGTCGACGACCTTGAGCCGCTGGTCCAGCACCTCACCCGCGAGCGTCGCCGCCACCGAGCGCCGGTCGACCCGCACCAGTGTGCCGTCGGCCACCAGGTCGATGGTCCGCTGCGGCGACGGCATCGCGACGCCTTCGAACGAGGTCCGGACGCGGGCGTCGCCGTCGCAGGCCCGCGAACCGCGGACGTCCAGGCCGAAATGCTTGAGGTCGGTCGGCGCCCCCGCGCCGCCGACGACGGTGGCGCGGACGACGTCGAACGGGACCCGATCGCAGACGTCGCCCGACGAGAGCGGCGCGTGCCCGTCGGGCCGCCGGACCAGGCCGGGGCCTTCCTTCCAGGCGCCGGGGATGAGCGACGGCCGGTACGGCTGCGCGGTGAAGTCCCTGGTCCAGAAGGTGAGCGTGGTACCGGCGTCGGTCTCGTGCGCGATCACGAAGGCGTCGAGCGCACCGACCCACATGAGGTCGGTGCTGAATCCGTCGACCAGCGAGCGGGTGCGCGGCGAGATCGTGGTGGGCTTGGCGACGAAGCCCTGCTCCCCCAGCGTCTCCACGCCCCGGGTGAACGCCGCGTCCCTCGCGCGGAGCAGGAACTGCCCGGCGCCGTTCCACCCCGCGGCCTTGGCCGTGGTGTCGGTGAAGAGCACGTAGAACCAGCCGTCGAGGTACACCGCCGAGGGCTGGCCGGCGCCGTAGACGTTGGCACGGTGGACGTCGTGCGCCGGTCCGATGATCGGCTGCCCGCCCGCCGCACGGGTCCAGTTGAGCCCGTCGGGGCTGGTCGCGAGGCCGATCGAGTTGCCGAGGGCGTGATCGCCCGCCGCGCCGGTGTAATACATGTAGTAGGTCGAGCCGACCTTGATCACCGACGGGTCGCAGGTGTGCATCCCGTCGAAACCGCCGGGCGCGCCGGAGAACACCGCGGCCGGGCCACCGCCGGACGGGCCGGTGAAGGGTCCGTCGAGCGAGGGCGACTGCGCGTAGAGGACGTCGTCACCGGGCGGCTGGGCGCTGCCGTACTGGCTGCACCACCACATCTTGAGCTTGCCGCCGTCCCGCATCACGGTCGGGCTGTAGTTGTAGACCGCGTCCTGGTCGCCCGCGGCGATCACGCCGCCACTGGCCCGGGGATCGCTCGTCGCGAGCTCGACGTCCATCGGCCGCGGCTTTTCCTTCGGCGCCTGCTGGGCGCCGCCGATCCCGCCGCCCTTGCCGTCGGCCTGGGACTGCACGTTCCCGTCGCTGCACGCCACGAGGACCGCGCCCGCCGCTACGACGGCCACCACGGCACGGGCGGGTCGCCGACCCCCACGAAAAAGGCGCATGATGGCCGAGTGTAGCGAGGCTTAACCCGGCCGGGTGACGTCAGTACCCGGGAGGGCGACCAATTCCACTTCGAAGCCATCGGCGTTTTCGAGGTAGGCGGCGTAGTGATGGTCACCGCCCGCATTCGGATACCGGTCCGCGAACATCGGCGACCAGCCGTGTTCGACGGCCTCCGAAGCCAGTTCGTCCACCCGATCGCGTGACTCGACGTGCAGGGCGAGGTGGTTCAGGCCCGGCGCGGTGCGGTCGTGCTTTTCCCCGCTGAGCGCCGGAGAACGTTCGACGACCAAGTAGGTCGCGCCGTGCTTCCAGCTGACCCCGGCGGGCCAGCGCTGGAATTCACGCCAGCCGAGTTCGCCCAGCAGCCAGCCCCAGCTCTCCTCGGCGCGGCCGAGATCGGGCACCCACAGTTCGATGTGGTGCGCGCGGCCGTGCTCCGACGGCAACGCGACGAAGACGCGATGTGGCCCGCTGCCGTAGTGGTCACCGCCACCGACATCGAGGAAACCCAAGCGCCGCACCAGGTTCTGACTGGCCACATTGGACTCCCCGACCAGCGCCCACACCGAGGACAGGCCAAGCCCGACGAGCCCGTGCTCCAGCAGTGCCTTCGCGGCCTCGGTCGCCAGACCCTGCCCGCCGTGCGCCCGTGACAGGTAGTACCCGAGTTCCGGAACGTCACCGGGAAGCTCCTGCGAAGGCCGCAGATGCGCGAGCCCGATCACCTTTCCGTCGCGTTCGATCGCCCAGTGCCCCATGCCCGCCGGGCCGTCGTAGGACAGCCTGCGGCCGACCATTTCGCGGACGCGGTCCGGCTCGGTGAGCGGCACCGCGAAATGCGCGCTCATCGCCGGGTCGGCGAAGAGCTCGACGATCGCCTCGGTGTCGGCCTCGGTCAGCGCGCGCAGCCGCAGTCTCGCGGTCTCCAGCGAGGGCGGGTCGTTCATGCCGCGTTCGCGGCCATCCAGCGCAGGGCCAGCGGGTATCCGTCGACCCCGAGTCCGGCGATCACCGCGGTCGCGATATCCGACAGCACGCTGTGGTGCCGGAACTGCTCGCGTTTGTGCACGTTGGAGATGTGCAG
Organism: Amycolatopsis sp. NPDC058340; assembly: GCF_042723975.1. Lineage (NCBI taxonomy): Bacteria > Bacillati > Actinomycetota > Actinomycetes > Pseudonocardiales > Pseudonocardiaceae > Amycolatopsis > Amycolatopsis sp. NPDC058340. The sequence continues at coordinate 19,477 of NZ_JBHXIB010000081.1, forward strand.
TTCGATCAGCGGCGCCGTGAGCTGGGCGGCGGCGTCGCGGACGGCGATCGAGTAGTGCGTCCACGCGGCGGCGTTGAGCACGACCGGCCAGCCCGCGTCGGCGGCTTCGTGCAGCCAGCCGACCATCTCGCCCTCGTGGTCGGTCTGCCGGACCTCGACGTCGATCCCCAGCTCCTTGCCGGTTTCGACGCAGGTGGCGGCCAGATCCGCGTGCGTGGCCGAACCGTAGATCCCGGGCTCGCGCAGGCCGAGCCTGCCGAGGTTGGGACCGTTGAGGACGAGCACCTTCACAGCAGCACGCTCCCGCCCGGTTTGGGGGCCTCGCCCGCCACCACCGAGTACGCCGCGGCGAGCAGCGACGGGTCCGGGCCTTCCAGCCTGCCGGGTTTCGCGAGCCCGTCGAGGACGACGAAGCGCAGCACGCCCGAACGGGTCTTCTTGTCGCCCTTCATCGTCTCCAGCAGCTGCGGGAGCGCGTCGGGGTCGTAGGTGGTCGGCAGGCCCAGCAGTTTGAGCACCTTCGAGTGCCGCTCGGCGGTGGCGTCGTCGAGACGGCCTGCCAGCCGCGCGAGCTCGGCGGCGAACACCAGCCCGACACTGACCGCCGCGCCGTGACGCCACCGGTATCGCTCACGGCGTTCGATGGCGTGGGCGAGCGTGTGCCCGTAGTTGAGGATCTCGCGCAGATCCGATTCGCGCAGATCCGCGGCGACGACGTCGGCCTTGACCTGGATCGAGCGGCGGACCAGCTCCCCGAGGACCTCGCCGGTGGTGTCCAGCGCCGCGGCGGGATCCTGCTCGACGAGCTCGACGATGCGCGGGTCGGCGATGAACCCGGCCTTGACCACCTCGGCCATTCCGGCGACGAGTTCGTTGGGGGGCAACGTTTCCAGCGTCGCGAGGTCGACAAGGACCGCGCTCGGCTCGTGGAAGACGCCGACCAGGTTCTTGCCGGCCTCGGTGTTGATACCGGTCTTGCCGCCGAGAGAGGCGTCGACCATGCCCAGCAGCGTGGTGGGCACGTTGACCAGCCGGACGCCGCGCATCCAGGTGGCGGCGACGAATCCGGCGAGGTCGGTCACGGCGCCGCCGCCGAGCCCGACGACCACGCCCTGGCGGTCGAGGCCGATCCGGCCGAGGACCTCCCAGCAGAAGCTGGCGACGGTGAGCGCCTTGCCGTCCTCGGCGTCGGGGATCTCGACCCGGTGCGCGTCGATCCCGGCCTCGGCCAGTTCGTCGCGGATGGCCTCGGCGGTGGTCGTCAGCGTCGGCGGGTGGATCAGCGCGACCTTCGAGGCGTCGGCGAGCTGCTCGGTGAGCTCGCCCAGGAGGCCACGGCCGATGACGACGTCGTAGGGCTTGGCGGTGTTGACGGTGATGCGGACCGGCTCGGTCATCGTTCCCCTCACTTCGGCGGAAGCCGCTTGGCCCTCGCGACCTCGCAGGTGATCTTGCCCTTGACCGGGGTGTCCCCCGGGATCTCTTCGGTCACCTTCTGGCCGGGCGTCATCCGGTTCTTCGCGAACAGCGCCTCACCGGAGGCCTTGCCGTCGGCGTCCTTGATCGCGATGGTGACGGCGTACCGCGCGTCTTCCGAGGTGCTGTTGGTGACCTCGATGGTGATCTTCGGGGTGTAGCTGTTGCTGTCGCATTTGGTGACCTTGACGTCGGCCGCGACATCCGCTGCCGGCGCGGCCGACGCGGGTGCGCCGCTGGTGGCCGCTCCGGTCTGGACGACGTCCGCGCCCGCGGGCTGCTTCTCCTCGCCGCACGCGGTCAGAGTCAGGGCCACGACGGCGAGCAGTACGCCGGCGGTGGTGCGTTTCATGCTCGGTCCTTGCTGATCTCGGTCAGCCCGATGAGGGCGGCCTCGACGACCTCGTCGGCGGTCAGGCGGTCGGTCTCGATCTCGAAGGTGGCGACCTCCCGGTACACCGGCAGGCGCGCGTCGAGGAGTGCCTTGTAGGTGGCGCGGGGGTTCACCCCGGCCAGCAGCGGGCGCGCGGTCGAGAGCCCGGCGCGCTGGACGCCCGCGGCCATCCCGACGTTGAGGAAGATCACGGTGTGCCCGGCGAGGCGTTCCCGGGTGCCCGGCGTGATCGGTGCTCCCCCGCCCAGGGAGAGGACGCCTTCGTGCTCGGCCAGCGCCTTCGCCACCATCTCCTCTTCCAGCGCGCGGAAGGCGGGCTCGCCCTCCTCGGCGAAGATGTCGGTGATGGGCTTGCCCGCGCTCGCGACGATGTCGTCGTCGCTGTCGCGGAAGGCGAGACCGAGCCGGGCGGCGAGCGCCGGGCCGACCGTGCTCTTGCCCGAACCCGGCGGCCCGATGATCACCGCGCGAGGAGTCACCAGCGCTCCTCGAGCGCCTTCAGGTAGGCCTCGGCGTTGCGTTTGCCCTCGGCCAGCGAGTCGCCGCCGAACTTCTCCAGCGCGGCGTCCGCGAGCACCAGCGCGACCACCGACTCCAGCACGACCCCGGCGCGGGGTACCGCGCAGACGTCGGAACGCTGGTGGATGGCCACCGCGGGTTCGCCGGTGGTGACATCCACAGTGGACAGTGCTTTGGGGACGGTCGAGATCGGCTTCATGGCGACGCGCACACGCAGCGGCTCGCCGTTGGTGATACCGCCTTCGAGCCCGCCCGCGCGGTTGGACCGGCGGGTCACCCCGACCGGGCCGGTGCCGCGGTCAATCTCGTCGTGGGCCTGGCTGCCCCAGCGCTTCGCCGTGGTGAAGCCGTCGCCGACCTCGACGCCCTTCATCGCCTGGACGCCCATGAGCGCGCCGGCGAGGCGGGCGTCGAGCCTGCGGTCCCAGTGGACGTGCGAACCGAGGCCCGGCGGCAGGCCGTAGGCGATCACCTCGATCACGCCGCCGACGGTGTCACCCGCCTTCCGCACGGCGTCGACCTCGGCGACCATGGCGTCGGTCCCCTCCTTGCCGAAGGCGCGGACCGGGCTCTCGTCGATGGCCGGGAGGTCCGACGGCACCGGCAGCGGCCCCTCGGGCGCCGAGGCACCGCCGATGGACACGACGTGGCTGAGGATCTCGACCCCGAGCAGCTGCTTGAGGTACGCGCGGGCCACCGTGCCGAGCGCCGTGCGGGACGCCGTCTCGCGGGCGCTCGCACGCTCCAGCACCGGACGCGCCTCGGGGAAGCCGTACTTCTGCATACCGGGCAGGTCGGCGTGGCCGGGCCGGGGACGCGTCAGCGGCTCGTTGCGCGCGAGGCCTTCCAGCTCCTCGGCGGGCACGGGATCGGCCGACATGACCTTCTCCCATTTGGGCCACTCGGCGTTCTCGATCTGGACCGCGACGGGGCCACCCTGGGTGAGCCCGTGCCGGACACCGCCGGTGAACTCGATGTGGTCGGTCTCGAAGCCCATCCGGGGGCTGCGGCCGAAACCGAGCCTCCGGCGCGCGAGCTGCTCGCCCACTTCGGCGGTGGTGACCTCGACCCCGGCGGGCATCCCTTCCAGGATGGCGGCGAGGGCGGGTCCGTGCGATTCCCCTGCGGTTATCCAGCGCAACACCTGACAGATCCTGTCACAACCTCCTCTCTGTCCCGTTATCCAGGGCCTGGTCCGGCGAAGACGGCGAGCACCCACGCCGCGACCAGGAGACCGGGCCCGTGCGGCACCGTCGGATGCCGGGGCCCGCCCACCGCCAGCGCCACGCTCAGTAACGCGGCGGCGACGGCGCCGAGCACGATCGACGGCCAGCCCGTCGCGGCGAGGACCGCGCCGAGACTGCCGGCGAGCTTCACGTCCCCGGCGCCGAGCGAGCGCGGCGACACCGCGTGCACGAGCGCGTGCGCCCCGCCGAAGACCAGCGCGCCCAGCACCGCCCGCCACGCGATGGCGGCCCCTCCCCCGTGCGCGGCGATCGCCAGCGCGGCGGCCAGCGCCGGGTACGCGGGCAGGGTGAGGATGTCGGGCAGGCGGCGGTACTTCAGGTCGGCGAGCGCGAGCGGGACCGCGAAGACGGTCAGCACGGCCGGGACCGCGAGCCACCACGACGGCCAGGCTCCCGACTGGCACCTCAGGCAGACCGCGACGAGCGCCGCCGCCGTGAGGGCGGCGGCCCACGCCGTGATCGGCGCTCCGGCCCGGCGCAGGCAGGAGCGCGTGGCGAGCGCCGATCCGGCGCCCGCCACCGCGAAGGCGATCGGCGTGAACACAAGATCAAGAGTGCGTCCGGTGGTTCGCGGGAGGCAAGTTTTTCTTTTCGTGACAGGGACTTTCACGCACTTTCGGCAGGTGGGGCGGGGGTGCGGAAGGTGTGAACGGACCGTTCACGCACGAGAGCGGCGGTGGGGGCTGCGGTGGGGGGCGGCGGTGGAGGGGCCGGGCGCGCGCGGCGGTGGGCTGAAGGGGCCTTTCGCCGCGTCTCATGCGCCGAAGGGAGCTTTCACCACGCGTCTCATGCAGCGAAGGGAGCTTTCACCGCGCGTCTCATGCGGCGAAGGGAACTTTCACCGCGCGTCTCACGCGGCGAAGGGAACTTAGTCGCATGAGATGCGGGGAAAGCTCCCTTCACCCCCTGCAGGAGGCGGCGCCTTAAGGATTGGGCCTTTTTTGAAGGCAAGGCAAAGGGGCACGTTGCGAAAGCCACTTTCGCAACGTTGAAGGTTTGGAAAGTGGGGTTGGCAACCCACGGGGGGGGGGGGTAGGTGGCGTAGGTGGGCC